>JBGAOB010000218.1:0-8252 GCA_044222045.1 Candidatus Eiseniibacteriota bacterium | reverse complement strand
GCCGCAGGCCAGCCTCGCGTGGACGGGCGACGGTCCACGGGTCGAGGTCGCGGGTGACCGCCGGGGTCGCTGGCGCGCCGAGTTCGCGCACGAACAGCCGTTGGGAGAACGCACCGCGCTCGCCGTGAGGGCGCGCGGCGGGCACGCCGAATTTCGTTCGCTCGCCGAACCGGCGCGGGCCGGTCCCGCCCGCACGGTCGCCGCGACGATGTCGACGTTCGCCGGGGAGTGTCGCGCGACGTTCAGCGGCGCGTTGTGGCGCTACGCTCCGGGCGCCGCCGGAGCGCGTGCCGCGCTTGTGTTCGATGTTCCGTTGTCCGAACATGCCGGCGTCGACGCCGGCTTCGAGGAGCAACGTGGCCCTCGCCGCGAGACGGACCGCAGCGGTGCGCTTCGACAGGGCTTCTGGTCGGAGTGGCGCGCGGAACGTCGCGAGGTGGCGGTCGCGGTGCGCCACGAACTCTGGGGCGAGCGCTCGTTCGCGCGCGCCGCCGTGCGGCGGGCCCTGGCGGTTCGCGCGCAGTGCGCGCTGCCGGCGGGGGCCGCGCTCACGGTGTCGCACTGGGCATGGTCCGCCCGGAGCGGCGAGAGCCTGTGGCTCCCCGAAGCCGAGGGAAACCGCCTCGCCCTGCGCGCGCTGCGCGGGGAGGGCGAACGGACCCGTGTCGAGTGTGTGGCGCCCGTGCCCGGGGGCCGCGCGCGGCTCGCGCTCACGCTGGCGCGGCCGGCCGGTCGGCCGTCGGACGTGCGCTGGACGGTGGAATGGTCGCGACGCGGCCGACTGTGAGCGCGGATGTGCCGCGCCTCGCCGGCGACCGCGAGGTGCCACGGCGTCGCCGTGGCGGCAGCACCGGAGACTCCGATGAGATTCGCCAAGCGCATGGGCGGCATGACCACCGCGGCGTCGTTCGAGACCCTGGCCCGCGCGAAGAAGCTCGAAGCGGAGGGGCGCCGTGTCGTGCATCTGGGGATCGGCGAGCCGGACTTCGACACCCCCGCGTACATCCGGCGCGCCGCGGCCGACGCGATGGAAGCCGGCTGGACGCACTACACGCAGCCGCCGGGGCTTCCGGACGTGCGCAAGGCCATCGCGCAGGCGTGGAACAAGGAACGCGGCATCCCCTGCGACGAAAGCAACGTCGTGGTGACGCCCGGCGCGAAGCCCGTGCTGTTCTTCGCCATGGTGGCGCTGCTGGATCCGGGTGACGAAGTGCTCATCCCGAGCCCGGCGTTCCCGACGTACGCCTCGATCGCGAGCTTCGCCGACGCCCGCGTGGTGCCCGTGCCGCTGCGCGAAGAGCGCGACTTCGACCTCGACCTGGGCGACCTCGCGTCGCGCATCACGTCGCGCACGCGCATGCTCGTGCTGAACTCGCCGCACAATCCCACCGGCGCGGTGACGCCGCGCGCCACGCTCGAGGGCATCGCCGAGCTCGCGAAGAAGCACGACTTCATCGTGCTCGCCGACGAGATCTACGGCCGCATGCTGTACGACGCCGAGCACGTGTCGATCGCGTCGCTGCCGGGGATGGCCGAGCGCACCGTGGTGTGCGACGGGTTCTCGAAGACCTACGCGATGACCGGCTGGCGGCTCGGCTTCGGCATCATGGAGAAGTCGCTCGCGGCCAAGATGGGCACGCTGATGAACAACTCCAACTCGTGCACCACGACGTTCGTGCAGAAGGCCGGCGTGGCCGCGCTGCAGGGTCCGCAGGACGAGGTGGTGGAGATGATGCGGCAGTTCACCGAACGCCGCCGCGTGGTGGTCGAGGGGTTGCGCGCGATTCCCGGCGTGACCTGCCGGATGCCGGGGGGCGCGTTCTACGTGTTCCCGAACGTGAAGAAGACCGGCATCCCGTCGCAGCAGCTCGCCGACCGATTGCTCGACGAGGCGGGCGTCGTGACGCTGGCGGGCACCGGCTTCGGCGAGGAGGGCGAGGGCTACCTGCGGCTGTCGTTCGCGAACTCGATTCCCGAACTGCAGGAAGGCGTCAAGCGCATCGGCGAGTTCCTGGCGGTGAACGCCGCGGTCTGATCGTCGCGCGCGAGCCCGGCCGATGTCGGCGGCCCCCGGGGTGGACTCCCGGGGGCCGCCGCTTTCCGGTGGCCGCCGTGTCGCAGCGCCCGGCGTCGCCACCCGCGTGAACACCGCCGACACCGGCGTGATCGGTGGCCCGCCGCGTCCCGCCCGCAACTCGCTGTCCGCGCGTCCGCCGGCGCGGGCACGCGCGCTGCAGTAGGCCCGGGCGTCCCCGAAAGCGCCGCCCCCGCCGGGATGTGTCATGCGAATGGTTCGACTGTTTCTGGCGATGCTCCTGCTTCCCGCGCTCCACCTGCCCTCGGCGGCTTCGCCGGCGTGCGCCGACGGGCTCCGGCTGAACGAGATCATGGCCGGGCCCGCCACCGACTGGGACGGCAGCGGTTCGTTCTCGTCGCGCGACGACGAGTGGGTGGAGGTCGTGAACACCGGCTCTTCGCCGATGAGCCTGGCGGGCTTCTACCTGACCGACGGGGACTCGATTCCGCGCTACGCGCTCGGCGGTACGCTGGCCGGCGGCCAGGTCCTGGTGGTCTACGGGCGCCAGTCGTACGACTGGGAGCGCGCGAACGGCTGGCCCGCGTTCGGACTGTCGCTCGGCAACTCGGGCGACCGCGTGATGCTGTGGCAGCAGGTGGGCGCGGACTCGCTCGTGGTGGATCAGTACGCCTTCCGCAGCCACGAGGCCGCCGCGGATCGCGCCGTGGGCCGCTCGGTCACCGACGGTTCCTGGCAGTTGTTCGACGCGCGCAATCCCTACACGGGCACGCTGCCTCCGGCGGGCAACGGCTGTCAGCCCACCCCGGGCGCGGTCAACACCTGCACCAGCACGCCCACTCGCACGTCGTCGTGGGGACGGCTCAAGTCGCTGTACCGCTGACGCCACCCGCGCCCGGGCCGAGCCGCCGCCCAGGGCCAAGCGACGCCTCGGCCGGGCGTGGGAGGGACTCGAAACTCCACGAATCCATGACGGACCGCTCCAGATCTCCTCGCATCCAAGGGCCCGTCGGTATTTGCCGGTGCGCGGTTCGCACGCAGGCCAAGCGTCCTGAAGTTCCGGGACCCCGGGGTGCGGCCCCCCGGACCCGGTAACGGGCGCCGTCCGTTCGAGGCGCCCGAAGAGATTGCGGGTTGTCGGGGTGCGGCCCCCTGACGCTCGCAGCGGCGCCCTTCGCAAGGAGGGCGCCGCAAAGATCGAAGTTCCGGGAACACCGCGGTGCGGCCCCGCGGCTCCCGGTGGGGCGCCTTCCTTCGGGGAGGCGCCCCGTTTCTAATCCCCGAGGGGCTCCGAACGCCGTGACCGCGGATCGGGCCCGCCGCCGCCGGGCTCGCGAGCCCTGCGGCCCGCGCGCGTTGACGATCGAAGGACGAGCCCCTAGTATGCGCGGCCCGGTCGAGTGCGGAAGTGGCGGAACTGGCAGACGCACTAGATTCAGGTTCTAGCGCCCGCAAGGGTGTGGGGGTTCAAATCCCCCCTTCCGCACCACTCACCGAGCCGCGAGCAGCGCACCGTGGTCCCGTGATCGCCATCCCGGGACCCGCGAAATCCGGGGCGGCGTCCCACCGGCCAGCCCCTTTCGCCCATGGCTTCCTCGACGGACACGCCCGATCGCCTGATCGCCCAGAATCGCCGGGCGAGCCACGACTACGCCATCCTCGAGACGATCGAGGCGGGCCTCGTGCTGGCCGGGACCGAGGTGAAGAGCCTGCGCGTGGGCAAGGCGAGCCTGGCCGAGTCGTGGGCCACCATCGAGGGCGGCGAGGCGTGGGTGATGCAGATGCACATCCCGCCGTACGAGCAGGGCAACCGCTGGAACCTCGATCCCGTGCGCAAGCGCAAGCTGCTGCTGCACCGGCCCGAGATCCAGAAGCTGCAGAAGGCCGTCGCGCAAAAGGGCCTCACGCTCGTGCCGCTGAAGCTCTATTTCTCGAACGGACACGCCAAGCTCCTGCTCGGCATCGCGAAGGGCAAGAAGACCCACGACAAGCGCGCCGCCGTGGCCGAGCGCGACGCGAAGCGCGAGATGGACCGCGCGCGGCGCGGGAGCGAACGGCGCCGATGAGCGCGACGGCCGTGGTGGCGCTGCTGCTGGCGCTCACGACCGCGGGTTCCGCGCAGCCGCCCCGAACCCCGGCCCCGGCGAGCACGCCGAACCCGCGGCCGGCCTCCGCGCCCGCACCGGGCGGTGCACCGGCGCGCTCGGCGGCGGCTTCCGCCCCGGTCGTGCGGATCGGTGGCCAGCCGTACGTGTCCACCACGGATCTCGCGCGGCTGCTCGGCGCGTCCCGGTTCTGGCGCGCCGATACGCGCAAGCTCGTGCTGCGCGTGGGCGACGTGCGCGTGACGCTGACCGTCGACAACCCGTTCGCCGTGGTCGGCGACCGCACGTGGCGCCTGGAGGGGCCGGTGCGCTCGCTCGCGGGCGAGGTGCACGTGCCGCTCGGGCTGCTCGCGGTGCTGCCCGGTCCGCCGGCGCCCGCGCTCGCGTGGGACGAGGCGGCCTCGCGTGTGCGCCGCGCCGAACCGCCCGCCGGGGGCGCCGCCACGCTCCGAACGGTCGGGGACGTGACACGCCTCGCGATTCCCACGCCGACGCCCGGCGAGGCGCGCGTGCTCGCGAGGTCGCGTGCCGCGTTCCGCGTGCTCGTGCCCGGCGCCGTCGCCTCGTCGCCCGACTCGATTCCGCCCGACGCGCACGTTCGCGCGGTGCGCGCCGGACGGCTCGCCGCGGGGGCCGTGTTCGAGTTGGACCTCGCGCCCGACGTGCAGGGATACCGGCTCGAGCCCGACGAGACGGCGCGCCAGGTGATCCTGTCGTGGTCGAGCGTCGTCCGGCCCGGCGACGAGTCGCTGCCGAAGGCCGCGCCCGGTGGGCCGAACCGGCTCGCGACGATCGTGATCGATCCCGGCCACGGCGGCGCCGACGCGGGGGTCCGGGCCGGCGGTCTCGCCGAGAAGGACGTCGTGCTCGCGCTCGCGCGCGTGCTGCAGTCCGAGCTGGAGCGTCGCACCGGGGCGCGCGTGATGCTCACGCGCAGCGCGGACGAGCCGACGGCGCAGGAGCGGCGCGCGCAGATGGCCAACGTCGCGAACGCCGACCTCGTGCTGTCGCTGCACGTGGACGGATTCCCCGTCCCCGGCGCGCGCGGCGCCACGGTGTGGTGCCCGCCGGCGGCTTCCGGCGGCGGCGACGGGAGCGAGTCGGGGCTGCGTCGCTGGCGCGATGTCGCGAGACGGCACGGCGACGAGAGCCGCGCACTCGCGACGTCGATCGCACGCGCGTTCGACGCGCGCGGGCTCGGGTCGGTGCGTGTGCGTGAGCGGCTCACCGTGCCCATGCTGGGTGTGAACGCTCCGGTGGTGATGATCGAAGTGGCCACGCTCACCTCGCCCGAGGACCGCGTGCGCATCGAGGGCGCCGACGGTCCGCCGGCGTGGTCGGCAGCGATCACGGACGCTGTCCTGGAGTGGCAGCGTCATGAGTAGGCGACTGCTGCTGGGAGCGTTCGTGGCGTTGGCCGCGTTCGTCGCGGCTGTGCTAGCGTGGGCCACGTGGCGTGAGCGCGCGACGGAAACCGTGGCGCCGGCGCCGGCCGCGGACTCCGCCGCCACCGGCATGCGTTCGGTGACGCTGTGGTTCGCCTCCGCCGGGGGTGACAGCCTCGTGGCGGAGTCTCGCGAGATGCTCGAGACGGAGTCGCTCCACGACCGCGTGTCCGCGCTCGTGAAGGCGCTGGCGAGCGGGCCGGAACGCAGCGGCACGGGGAGCCTGCCCGCGGGCACCGAGGTGCTGCACGTCTACCTCGACGCCTCGGGACTCCTCACGGTGGATCTGACGCGGCCCTTCCGCGACGGATTCCGTGGGGGCTCGCGCGCCGAGGACATGGCGCTCGGCTCGCTGGTGCGCACCATCGCCGCGAACGTGCCGGAAGTCCGGCGGGTCCGGCTGGTGTGCGGTGGTGCTCCGATCGCGTCGCTGGGCGGGCACCTGCCGCTGGACCGCCCGCTGGATCCGCAGGACTGGCCATAACGGAGTTCGAAGTCCCGCGCCGACGGCGGTGCGCGCGAAAAGGTCGAGGAGGAAGCGAGTCATGGGCTGGCAGTGGAGCACGATCGTCGCGCCCCGGAGAGACGGGACCGCACGCCTCGCGACCGCGCCGCGTCGTCGGCCGCGCCGCGACGGCGGGAGGGTCGCGTGACGCCCGCGGGTGACGCGCGCCCGATCGGCGTCTTCGACTCGGGCATCGGCGGGCTCACGGCCGTTCGCGAACTGTTCCGGCAGCTGCCGCACGAGAGCATCGTGTACTTCGGCGACACGGCGCGCCTGCCGTACGGCAACAAGTCGCGGGCCACGGTGACGCGCTTCAGCCTGGAAATCGCCACGTTCCTGGCGCGCCAGGACATCAAGTGCCTGGTGGTTGCGTGCAACACGGCGTCGTCGCACGCGCTGGAGGCGATGCAGCACCGCTTCGAGTTCCCGGTCGTGGGTGTGATCGAGCCCGCCGCCGAGGCGGCGCTGGCCGCGAGCCCGCACGGACGCGTGGGCGTGGTGGGCACGCTGGCCACGGTGGGCAGCAAGGCCTACGTGCACGCGCTCGAACGGCGACGGCCGGGCGTGGACGTGCACCAGCGGGCGTGCCCGCTGTTCGTGCCGCTCGTCGAGGAGGGCTGGCTCGATCACGCGGTCACGCGCGAAGTGGCCGAGGAGTACCTGGCCGAGCTGCGCGGCGCACAGCCCGAGAGCCTGATCCTGGGCTGCACGCACTATCCGCTGCTGGCGCCGCTGCTCGCACGCGTGATGGGGCCCGACGTGAAGCTGGTGGATTCCGGCGCCGAAGCGGCGCGCGCCACCGCCGGCCTGCTCGCGAGCCGCGGCCTGCTCGCGCCCGAGGCGGGCGAACCGCAGCACCGCTTCTACCTCAGCGACGAACCGCGTCGTCGCAGCTTCGCCGCGGTGGCCGAGTCGTTCCTCGGTCGCGCGCTGCCACACGTGACCGTCGTCGACCAGACCGATCTGCCGTGGTTCGAGCGCCCCGTGCGCGCGGCCGCCCCCGAGGAGACGCCTTGACCCGCAAACCCCAGCCGATCCGCGAACACGAGTCCCGCGAGCCGGAGCCCACGGCCTTCGAGCGCGCCGACGGACGCTCGACGCGCGAGCTGCGCCCGTTCCGCATCGAACGCGGCGTCGCCGGCCACGCCGAGGGTTCGGCACTGGTGCGCATGGGCGGGACGCGCGTGCTGTGCACGGCGAGCGTGGAGGACCGCGTGCCGGGGTGGTTGCGCGGGCAGGGCCGCGGCTGGGTCACGGCCGAGTACGGCATGCTGCCGCGCGCGACGCACCAGCGCACGCCGCGTACGAGCCAGACGGGCGGACGGGCCCAGGAGATCCAGCGGTTGATCGGCCGTTCGCTGCGCGCGATCACCGACCTGGCGGCGTTCGGAGAACGCACGATCACGCTCGACTGCGACGTGCTCGAGGCGGACGGCGGCACGCGCACCGCGGCGATCAACGGCGCCCTCGTGGCGCTGCACGACGCGTTCGTCACGCTGTCGAACGGCGGCGCGCTCGCGCGTCCGCCGCTCACCGACAGCGTGTCGGCCGTGTCGGTGGGCATCGTGCGCGGCGTGCCGTGCCTGGACCTGGACTACTCCGAGGACTCGTCCGCGCACGTCGACATGAACGTGGTGATGACCGGTTCGGGCCGCTTCGTGGAGCTGCAGGGCACGGGGGAGGGCGCCACGTTCGGCGACGAAGACCTGCGGGCGCTGCTGCGACTCGCGCGCGTGGGCCTGCGGCGGATCGAGGCGTTCCAGCGCAAGCTCTGCGGCGGCTCCGGCCTGCTGCCCGAGACGAGGGCGTCGAAGTGAAGTCCGTGCGCTTCGTGATCGCCACGTTCAATCGCGACAAGGCTCGCGAACTCAAGGCGCTGATGCAGGCGCCGTGGCTCGAGCTCCTGCCCCTCTACGAACTGGAAGGCTCGCGCGTGCCCGCCGAGACGGGCTCGACGCTCGTGGAGAACGCCCTCATCAAGGCACGGGCCGCGGTGGAGACCACGGGGCTGCCCGCGATCGCCGACGACACGGGGCTCGAGGTGGACGCCCTCGGCGGCGCGCCCGGCATTCACGCCGCGCGCTACGCCGGCTACGGGGCCACGTACGCCGACAACGTCGCGAAGCTGCTCGACGCGCTGCGCAAGACGGGGCCCGAGGAAC
>JBGAOB010000217.1:0-8397 GCA_044222045.1 Candidatus Eiseniibacteriota bacterium | reverse complement strand
GCGCGAACGCCACCGCGTCCACGCTCACGAACGCGCCCGCCTCGTGCGCGAGCCGCACCAGCGCCGCGGCGTCGTGGATGGCGCCCACCAGGTTGGAGACCAGCGTGAACGCCACGAGCCTGGTGCGCGGCGTGAGCACGGCGCGTAGCCCGTCGGCGGTGAGCGCCAGCGTCCCGGGATCGAAGCCCCACTCGCGCACGATCGCGCCGCGCGACTCCAGCTCGCGCCACGCGCCGACGTTGGCCTCGTGGTCGAGGTTCGTCACCACGATCTCGTCGCCGGGCTGGACGAGCGGCGCGAACGCGCGAGCGAGGTGGCGCACGTTGGACGTGGTGGAGTGCCCGAGCACGACTTCTTCGGGCGTGGCGTTCACGAGTCGGGCGGCGGCCGCGCGGCCTGCCGCTACTTCGGCGGCGGCGCGGGCCGAGGCGGCGTACGTCGCGCCCAGCTGCACGGAACCCCGGCGCATGTACGACGCGACGCGATCGATGACGCCCGCGAGCGGCGGGCTGCCACCGGCGTGATCGAACAGCGCCCAGTCGTCGTCGAGGGCGGGGAAGTGCGCGCGCACGAGTGCCGGGTCGAGCATGGCCGCAACGTAACGAGGGCGGGAGGGAATGACCACCGCGCGGCCACCGGCGCGGCGGGGGATCCTGTGGACGCAGCTTCGTGCCCGGGATCGCCGGCGCCCGCCCTCCGTGGACAGCGCCGCGCCGGCAGGCTAGCGTGCCGGTCCCGCGGCCGTCCCAGCCGCCCGCCTCACACACCCGGAAGCCCCGAACGTGCTGAACCCGAACGACATCCGCGAGGCCGCTCGCCTGATCCGCGAAGGGCGGCTGGTGGCGTTTCCGACCGAGACCGTCTACGGCCTCGGGGCGAACGCGCTGGACGCGCGCGCGGTGCGCCGCATCTTCGAGGTGAAGGGCCGCCCGGCCACGAGCCCGCTGATCGTGCACGTGGCGTCGGTGGAGCAGGCGCGGGGCCTGGCGTCGTCGTGGCCCGACGCGGCCGAGCGACTGGCGCGAGAACACTGGCCCGGGCCGCTCACGCTGGTGGTGCCGCGCGCGCCGGACGTGCCGCCCGAGGTGGCGGCGGGCCTGCCGACGGTCGGGCTGCGCATGCCGGCGCACGAGGTGGCGATGGCGCTGCTGCGCGAAGCGGGCGTGCCGATCGCGGCGCCGAGCGCCAATCGATTCACGCAGCTCTCGCCGACCACGGCCGAACACGTGCGCCGCGCGTTCACGCTCGAGGAAGTGCCCCTGGTGCTGGACGGCGGGCCGTGCCGCGTGGGCATCGAGTCCACGGTGGTCTCGCTCGCGGGCGACGAGCCGGTGCTGCTCCGCCCGGGCGACCTCACGCTGCCCGGCTTGCGCCGGGGCGAGGCGCCTGCCGAGGGGGCGCACGCTTCGCCCGGCATGCACGCGCGCCACTACCAGCCGCGCGTGCCATTGTTGCTGGTGACCGGCGGCCGCCTGCCCGAGGGGCGGGGCGCGTACGTCTGGTGGAGCGCGCCCTCCAGCTCCGCGCACGCGGTGCAGCTGCCGGCCGACCCGCACGGCTTCGCGGCGCGCCTCTACGCCACGCTGCATGCGCTCGACGAGCAGGGCTGGGAGTGGATCGCGGTGGAGCGCGTGCCCGACGGGCCGGAGTGGGAGGGCGTGCGCGACCGGCTGCAGCGGGCGAGCGTGCGATGAGCGCGCACTCGCGCATGGACGCGAGCCCGGGATTCGTGAGAGAAGAACGGCGGGCCGGGCGATCCCTGGGAGCGCGCATGCGTCTGAAGTCCGTCGTACGAGTTTCGATCGCGGCCTTGATCGCGTGTTCCGGCTTCGTCGCCCGATCCGCGCCTGCCGGCGACTCGCTGCCCGCGCCGTGGGTGGCGTTCGAGCGCGCGGCCGACGAGCCGGCGTGGGCGCCGCTGCTGCGGCTCGAAGCGCACGCGCGCGACTACCGCGCGCATCCCGAGTGGGCGTCGTCGTTCGCGCAGATGCACGCGCAGGCGCTGGGCGGGCTCGGGCTGCACGCCGAGGCGCTGCGCGCGTGGGACGGTGCGGGCGCCGCGCGGCGCGAGCCGGGCCCGCTGCCGGTGGGCGTGCAGGCGCTGGACGCGCTCACCGTGATCGCCGCCGCCGCCGAGACGAGCCGCGTGGTGATGGTGAACGAACGCCACCACGCCGCGTCCGACCGGCTGCTGACGTTGTCGCTGCTCGGGCCGCTGCACGAGCGCGGCTTCCGGTACCTGGCGCTCGAAGCGCTCGACGCGGCCGACACGGGGCTGGTCGCGCGGGGCGGGCCGGCGCAGCACGGCAGCGGGCCCTACCTGGACGAGCCGGTGTTCGCCGAGCTGGTGCGCGAGGCGCTCCGGCTCGGCTGGCACGTGGTGGCCTACGAGCAGGAGCCCGCCGACTCGGCGCGGTTTCTCGAGTTGCCGCCGTCGCCGCGCCGCGATCGCGTGCAGGCGGAACACCTGGTGGAACGCGTGCTGCGCGTGGACCCCGACGCACGCGTGCTGGTGCACGCCGGCTGGGCGCACGTGCACGAGCGCGTGACCGGCGACTGGCACCCGCTGGCGGCGTGGTTGCACGAGCTGGCCGGGATCGATCCGTTCACGGTGGACCAGGCGGCGCTCTCCGAGCGCGGCACGCGTGCGTTCGAGCATCCGCTGCGGCAGGCGGCGGTGTCGCTCGCGCTGGTGGGCGACGCGCCCGCGGTGCTCGCCGACGCGAACGGCCGGCCGCTGCCGGTGCCCGACGTGCCCGTGGACCTGGTGGTGCTGGACGCACGCACGGCGCGCGTGCAGGGCCGACCCGCCTGGATGGCGATGGGCGGGCGGCGCGTGGCCGCGCGCGTGGCGGTGCCGAAGAGCGCCAGGGCGACGGGCGTGGGTCGAAGCGTGGGGCGCGGAGCAGTCCGGCGCCGAGACGCCGCTCGACCGCGTGCGCGTGGTTCGCTCCGGGCGGCGCTGCGGCTGCCGCCCGGCGCTCGCGCGTGGGTGCGCGTGGCCGACGACGCGGGGGGCACACGCTGCGCACCTTCGAGACGTCGGGCCCGGCGGCCGGGGCGCCGTGAGCGACGATCGGTCCGCGTCGCCGTTCGCCGCGCTCGCGTATCGCAACTTCCGGCTCATCTGGAGCACGCAGCTCGTCTCCATGGCGGGCTCGATGATGCAGAACGCGGCGCTGCTGTGGCACGTGTCGCTGCTGGTGCCGCCCGAGAAGCGCGGCATCGCGCTGGGGCTCGTGGGTCTCGTGCGCATCGTGCCCATCATCGGGTTCTCGCTGATCTCGGGCGTGGTCGCCGACGCGCTCGACCGGCGGCGGCTGATGCTGGTGACGCAGACGGGCATGGCTGCCGCGGCGGCAGTGCTGGCCACGCTCGTGTTCACCGGGTTGCACGCGCTGTGGCCGGTGTACGCGCTCGCGGCGTGCGGTTCGGCGTTCGGCGCGTTCGACGGCCCCGCGCGCCAGTCGCTGATCCCCACGCTCGTGCCGCGCGAAGTGCTGCCGAACGCGATCAGCCTCAACACGATCATGTTCCAGATCGCGTCGGTCGTCGGCCCGGCGCTCGGCGGCCTGGTGATCGGCGAGATCGGCGTGGGCTGGGCGTACGCGCTCAACGCGGCGTCGTTCCTGGGCGTGATCGGCGCGCTGCTCGCGATGCGCGACCTGCCGGCGCGCGCGAGCCACGAGCGCGGCGAGATCAGCCTGCGCGCGGCGGGCGAGGGGCTGCGCTTCGTGTTCCGCTCGCCGCTCGTGCGCTCCACGATGCTGCTCGACTTCTTCGCCACGTTCTTCGCGTCGGCCACCGCGCTGCTGCCCATCTACGCGCAGGACATCCTGCACGTGGGCGCGCACGGCTACGGCCTGCTGTCGGCGGCGCCGTCGGTGGGCGCGCTGGTGGCCAGCGTGCTGCTGGTGCGCGGCATCGAGCGCATCGATCGCCGCGGCCGCGCCATGCTGTGGGCGGTCGTCGTGTACGGGCTCGCCACGATCGTGTTCGGCGTGTCGCGCAACTTCGCGCTGACGCTGGGCTGCCTGGCGGTGACGGGCGCGGCCGACACGGTGTCGATGGTGGTCCGCCAGATCGTGCGCCAGCTGCACACGCCCGACGCCATGCGCGGGCGCATGACCAGCGTGAACATGATCTTCTTCATGGGCGGCCCGCAGCTGGGCGAACTGGAGGCGGGACTGGTCGCGAACGCGTGGAGCGCGCCCGTTTCCGTGATCACCGGCGGGCTGGGCTGCCTGCTGGCGACCGCGTGGGTGGCGGCGCGGACGCCGGAGCTGCGTGCGTATCGGCGGGAGTTCGGACTGAAGGCGGTGACGTCGGAATCGGGATCCGGCTCGGGCTGACGGGCGCGGAAGCCGGAGCGTGTGCGGACCGCAGGCGGGCAGCCCGGGCGGCAAGCTGGTCGCACGTGGTGGCGAGCAGCGCGAACCATGCGCGGTCGTCGATCTCCGTGAGCGGCTGCCGGACGATCGGACGTGAGGGTGGTTGCAGCGAAGGCATCGGTGGCACCGGCCACCGCGCACCGAACGCGCAGAGGCGGAACCCAGACAGATCCACTGGCGGCGGCACGTCCACGGCCTCGACATGCAGGTGGCGGCGCACGGGTTCTTCGAGGTCCTGGAGATTCCTCCACCGCTCCGCGAGTTGCCCGTGGGCCGGCGTCGCTCCGAGCCCCGCGGCGACGAGGGCGGTCGCGATCCCGATGGTTCTCATGGTCGTCTCCTGTGGGGTCGCCCTGCGCCGGCCTTACGCCGCGGGCGCGGGAAGCGTGGCGGGTGTACCCGGTCGTTGGTCCGCGCGGGTCCAGCGGCAGCGCGTCTCATCGGTTGCTCGGCCGGCCCGACCTGGCCGGCGGCGCCGGGTCGCCCCAGCGCGGCGAGTGCACGGACTCGGCGCGCGAATGCCCCGTGATGGCGCTCACGCGGAAGCGGGCGGGCGGGCCCGGCAGGTACGGCGTGCCGAAGGCGCGTAACTGGTGCGCCTCGATGTCGCCGACGTCCGTGGTGACCAGGCTGAGCTGCCGGCCCTTCGTGTCGAACGTCTCGACCGTCACGCGCACGCTGTCGTAGGCGGTGCCCGAGTTGTTGCGCACGAATCCGCTCACGGCGCGCACGCCCCAGTTGAGGCGCGACCAGCCGGCGCTCGCGATCTCGAGATCGGGCCGCACCGCGGGCTCGCAGCCGGCGGCGGCGAGCGCGAGAAGTGCAACCAGGGCGAACGGGCAGAGTCTCAGCGCGGCCTCCTCACGGGGGAGGCTGAAGACTAGCAAGCTCGCGTGCCCGGAACGTCAGGAAATGTCGCCCCTAGGCCGCCTCGTCCTTCTGGATGGAGAACTGTGGCTTCTCGCCGGTGGCGGCGCCGGCCTGCTCCATCTTGATCCGCAGCCGCAGGTTGTTCGCGCTGTCGGCCTGCCGCAGCGCCTCGTCCTGCGTGATGGCGCCGCTCCGGTACAGCGCGTACAGCGCCTGGTCGAAGCTCTGCGAGCCGTCCTGCGCGTTCGCCTCGATCGCGGCCTTCATCGCGGCGATCTCGCCCTTGGACATCAGCTCGGCCACGCGCGGGGAGTTCAGCATCACCTCGATCGCCGCCACGCGGCCCTCGCCGGAGACCTTCGGCACCAGGCGCTGCGAGACGATGCCGCGCACGTTCAGCGCGAGCTGGCCGTACACCTGCGCGTGCTGCTCGGCGGGAAAGAAGTTCATGAACCGCTCGACGGCCTGGTTCGCGTTGTTCGCGTGCAGCGTGCCCAGCACCAGGTGGCCGGTCTCGCTGAAGTGCAGCGCGGCCTCGATCGTCTCCACGTCGCGCATCTCGCCGATCAGGATCACGTCGGGCGCCTGCCGCAGCGCGCTCTTCAGCCCCGAGGCGAACGACTCGGTGTCCACGCCGATCTCGCGCTGCGTCACCACGCAGCCGCGGTGCGGGTGCACGAACTCGATCGGGTCCTCCACCGTGAGGATGTGGCCGCGCGAGTTCCGGTTGCGGTGGTCGATCAGCGCCGCGAGCGTGGTGGACTTGCCGGAGCCGGTGGCGCCGGTCACCAGGATCAGGCCGCGCTTCTGCATCACCAGCTCGGTGAGCGCGGCGGGCAGGCCCAGCTGCTCGGCGTTCGGGAAGTCGATCGGGATCAGCCGCGCCACGAGCCCGGTCTGCCCGCGCTGCTGGAACACGTTCAGCCGGAAGCGGCCCACGCCGGCCACCATGCGGGCGGTGTTCAGCTCGTGCGTGCGGTCGAACTCCCGCGCTTCGTGCTCCGACAGCGCGGCGCGGATCACGGCGTCCACCTCGCGCGCGTTCAGCGGCCGGTCGGTGGCCGGTACGGTGGAGCCGTCCACGCGGTACAGCGCGGGCGCCTCGGCGGTCAGGTACAGGTCGGAGCCGCCGCTCCTCTGCAGGCCGGCGAGCAGGTCTTCGAGCTGCATGGCGTCCTCGTCAGCGGCCGAACAGGCCGCGCTTGGGTTCCTCGGGCCGCGCGGCGGCAGCGGCGGAAGCGGTGGGCCGCGCCACGCCGGCGGCAGCGCCGGGCGGGGCCGCGGCGCCGGGGCCGGCGGCCGACTCGAACAGGCGCGGATTCGACGACTTCGACATCGCCACGTCGCGCGACAGCTTGCCCTGCATCACCAGGTCGCGCAGCGACTGGTCGAGGCTCACCATGCCGTGCTGCGCGCCGGTCTGGATCACGGACAGGATCTGCGCGGTCTTGTCCTCGCGGATCAGGTTCCGAAGCGCGGGCACGCCCACGAGCACCTCGAGCGCGGCCACGCGGCCCTTGCCGTCCTTGGCGGGCAGCAGCGTCTGCGCCACGACGCCCTCCAGCGACTCGGACAGCATCGTGCGCACCTGCGCCTGCTGGCCCGAGGGGAAGATGTCGATCAGGCGGTCGATGGTCTTGCTGGCCGAGTTCGTGTGCAGCGTGCCGAACACGAGGTGACCGGTCTCGGCGGCGGTGATCGCGAGCTGGGTGGTCTCCAGGTCGCGCAGCTCGCCCACGAGGATCACGTCCGGGTCCTCGCGCAGCGCGGCGCGCAGCGCGTTCGAGAACGACTGCGTGTGCGGGCCCACCTCGCGCTGCGTGACGAGGCACTTCTTGGACTCGTGCACGAACTCGATCGGGTCTTCCACCGTCAGGATGTGCCCGCGCTCGTTCTCGTTGATCCAGTCCACCATCGCGGCGAGCGTGGTGGACTTGCCGGAGCCCGTGGGGCCGGTCACCACGACCAGTCCCTTCTCGCGCGCGGCGAGCTGCTTGAGCACCGGCGGCATGCCCAGCTCGTCGAGCGACTTCACCTTGGTGGGCACCACGCGGAACACGCCCTGCTCGCCGCCGCGGCCCATCAGCACGTTCGCGCGGAAGCGGCTGACGCCCGGGATCTCGAGCGCGAAGTCCAGGTCGCGCGTGGCCTCGAACACGCGCTTCTGGTCGTCGTTCATCACGTCGTACAGCGCGGCGTGCGTCTCTTCGGGCGACAGTGCGCGCATGTCCAGCCGCACGGTCTCGCCGCGCAGCCGCAGCACGGGCGGCAGGCCGGGGGTGATGTGCACGTCCGAGGCGCCCTGGTCGTGGGCGAACGAGAGGATCGCGGTGATGTCGAGCGCCATCAGGCCACCGCCCTCGCGGCGTCGCGCGGATCGAACTTCCCGCCCTTCACGCCGGCTTCGAGCAAGTCGTGCATGTCGTGGAATCCCTCGGTGACGGCGACGGCGCGCAGCTCCGCGGCGTCCGCGCCGGAGCGCAGGGCGCGCCGCAGCGCTTCGCCCGGGAACAGCACTTCGAACACGGCGGCACGCGGCGGCGCGGGCGTTCCGGCCGCGGCATTCGCCGCCGGAACGGCGACGAGCCGCTGCTGGATCACGGCGCGCAATCGCCGGTCGAGCGCGGCGCGGCCGCCGGGAAGGCGCGCGAGCCACGCGAGCATCTCGAACGTGTCCTCCCAGTCGGTGCGCGCGAACGTCCAGCGTCCCTGCGCGGCGCCGTCGAGCACCGCGGCGAGGCGTTCGCCCTCGAGCCCGCCGTCCACGACCACGCCGTCCACGCCGTGCGCCGCGGCGATCCGCGGCCAGCGCGACGCGAGCGTGCCCGCGACCACGTCCACCGTTCCGTTCGCGGCCGGAGCGCGCCAGCCTTCGCGCGCGAACACGGCCCAGCGGCGTTCGTCCTTCGGCTGCTCGGCGAGCAGCGCCGCGAGCGTCGTGCTGCCGCCCGATCCCGCGGGGCCGCACACGAGCACGAGTCCTGAAGGTTCGAGCACGGCGGCGCGCAGCTGCGCCACGTCGAGCGCTTCGAGTCCGAGCGCTTCGAGCTTCGGCTGCGCGGACGACGCGCCGAGCAGGCGCACGGTCGCGGTGACGCCGTCGGCGCTCGCGAGCACCGAGACGCGGATGTCCTGG
>JBGAOB010000216.1:0-8085 GCA_044222045.1 Candidatus Eiseniibacteriota bacterium | reverse complement strand
CCGCGCGACAGGCGCGCGAGTTCCGCCTCGCACACCGGGCAGCCCTCGGCGAGGTGCGACTCGAGCCCGCGGCGGTCCTCGTCGGACAGCGCCCCGAGCACGAAGCCCGCGCACAGCTCCAGGTGTTCGTCGCGATGCGCGCTCATGCCCATTCCTCCTCGGGCAGCAGGCCGCGCAGGCTCGACAGCGCCTGGCGCGTCCAGGATTTCACGGTGCCGAGCGGCGCGCCGATGTGCGTGGCGATGTCGCTCTGCGAGAGCCCGCCGAAGTAGGCGAGCTCGAGCACCTGCCGCTGCTGCGGGCCCAGCGTGGCCAGCGCGTCGATCACCTTCTGCTGAAGCTGCCGCTGCACGGCGGTGGCGGCCGGTTCATCGGCGCGCTGCACCGGCGGCTGCGTGGCCACCGTGTCCTCCATGCGCTGGCGCGAAGCGCGGGCGCGCAGGCGGTCGATCGCACGGCTGCGCACCAGCGTCAGCAGCCACGCCGCGACGGCTCCCCGCGCCGGATCCCAGCTCTGCGCCTTGTTCCACGCGTACAACCACGCCTCCTGCACCACTTCTTCGGCGTCCTCGGCTCGGCCGAGAACCCGGTGCGCGACCGCATAGAGCAGACCATTGTGCCGGTCGTAGAGCTCCTCGAGCGCGCGCATGTCGCCGGCGCGCACTCGCTCCATGCAGGATCGGTCGTTGTCCTGAGAGCTCATGAGGGGCTCGCGGCCTCGGTCGTTCCTTCCCACGTCCTGCTACGGAGCTGGAGCCGGATCGGACGGGCGGCTTCGAAGGGCGGAGGTCTGGATCACACATCGGGTGCGGCGGCCGCGCGCACCTTAGAGATTCGGGACCGGCCGGGGCAAGGGTCTCGTGCGATCCGCACGGGTCGGCTCATCCGATCGCGCGGCGGCTCCGTAGCGGAGTCGGTTGCACGCACACGCCCCGCCGACGCGCTCGATCCCGGGTGAGCGCCCACGCGGGGCACCCGACCGCCGGCGCTCGAAGCGCCGCCGAAACGCCCGCCCGCCCGGCACGATCGCCGGGCTCGAAAGGACTCCTCGATGTCCCTCCGCAGCCGTCTCACCGTGTTCGCGCTCGCCCTGGCGATGTTCGCCGGCGCGACGCTGGCCCACGCCTCCAGTCACAGCGAGGCTCCCGGCACCGCCAAGGACAAGCTCGCCGACGACACCGACCTGTACGCGTGGGTCTCGCCCGACGCCCCGAACGCCGTGACGCTGGTGGGCAACTGGAACCCGCTGCTCGAGCCCGGCAGCGGTCCCAACTTCTACGGCTTCGACGACGAAGCGTTCTACTGGTTCAACATCGACAACGTGGGCGACGCGCAGAATCACATCCGCTACCTGTTCACGTTCCAGACCACGCGCCAGACCGGCGCCACGTTCCTGTACAACACCGGCGTGGTGACCTCGCTCACCGACCCCGACCTGAACGTGCGCCAGACCTACACCGTGACGCGCTACGACGACGGCGTGCCCACCGTGCTCGCCAGCAACCTGCCCGTGGCGCCCGCGTTCGTGGGCCCCGTGTCGATGCCCAACTACGGCATGCTGGCCCGCGCCGCCGTGCAGACGCTGTCGGACGGCAGCAAGGTGTTCGTGGGCCCGCGGGACGATCCGTTCTTCGTGGACCTGGCCGCCACGTTCGACCTGCTCACCATTCGCAAGCCGCCCGGCAACCGCGGCCGCGGCGTGGACGGGCTCGGCGGCTACGACGTGATGACGATCGCGCTGCAGGTGCCCAAGACGCGGCTGACGCGTGACGGCATGGCGCCCGGCGCGTCGAACTCCGTGATCGGCGTGTACGTGTCCACCGACCGCAAGGCCACGCGCACGCTGAACGGCGACGGCACCGTGACCACCAGCGGTGCCCCGGTGCAGGTGTCACGACTCGGCATGCCGCTGGTGAACGAAGTCGTGATCCCGCTGCGCGACAAGGACAAGTTCAACGCCTCGTCGCCCACGTCGGACACGCAGTTCCTGGGCTCCGTGACGAGCCCCGAGCTGGCCGGGCTGCTCACGCTGCTGTACGGCATCCCGACGCCGCCCGCCCCGCGCAACGATCTCGTCGCCGTGTTCCTGACCGGCATCCCCGGGCTGAATCAGCCGGTGACCGCGCAGCAGGTGCCGTGCGAGATGCTGCGGCTGAACATGTCGATCGCGCCGCGGCTGCGCCCCAGCCGCTTCGGCATCCTCGCCGGTGACAACGCCGGCTTCCCGAACGGCCGCCGGCTGACCGACGACGTGGTGGACATCGCCGAGCGCGTGGTGGCCGGCGCGACGCCGTTCACGCCCACCTTCAACGTGTCGCCCAACAACCAGCTCGGCGACGGCGTGGACGCCAACGACCTGCCGTTCCTTCCGTACTTCCCGTACGTGGCGCCGCCGCACAACCCGCTCGACCACCAGCACCACGAGTCGGGCTGGGGCCGTGACGGCCGCGACGACCACGGCCGTCCCGACGGCGGTGACGACGACCTGCAGGGCGACGCGCCGCAGAAGCTCGACGCGAACGCTCCGGCCGCCGGCGTCGAGTTCGGCATGAAGCTGGGCGGCGCGAACCCGGCGTCGGCGAGCCGGCTCGAGTACAGCCTGCCCGCGTCGGGGCACGTCACGCTGACGATCCTCGACCTGCAGGGTCGCCGCGTGCGCACGCTGATCGACCAGGACGCCGCCGCTGGCTCGTTCACCGCGCGCTGGGACGGCACTGCCGACAGCGGCGCGATGGTGGGAAAGGGCGTCTACTTCGCCCGCCTGGTGGCCGGCACGCAGACCACGCAGAAGAAGATCGTGCTGCAGTAGTCGCGGCGGCGCAGCGCAGCGGGCGCGGGGCGAAGAGCCTCGCGCCCGCGCGGGCGTTTGGGGGGCGGGGCGCTTGGGGACTCGCTCGCCGGGCGGCGACGGGCAACTGGGTTCGTCACGATGAAGACGGGTTGCCCCCTGACCGCGGTAGGGTCCGCGGCGGACCACGGGGTCGTCCACGAGGGACGCCCCAAGAAAGCGAGGGCAACCCAATGGCACGGTACGTTGGTCTCGACGCCCACAGCAAGAGCTGCGTCTACGTGATCCAGGACGAGAACGGCAAGATCGTCAGCGAGGGCAGCGTGCCGACGACACCCGAGGGCCTCCAGCTGATGCGAACCCGCGGAGAGCTTGCTGACGGCACGCGTGTGGCCCTGGAGAGCGGCACGATGGCGTTCTTCGTAGCGCGCCGGTTGTCGCGGTTGGGACTCACTCCCGTGGTGATCAACGCCCAGGAGGTTCGCAGCAAGGCACTCCGTCCGAACCAGAAGAGTGACCGTCGCGATGCGATCGAGTTGTGCGAGGGGCTACGTCGCAACAGCTACCGGTCGATCGTGCACGTGCCGCCGGAGTCGATCGAGCGTCTGCGCGAGACTCTGGGCCGACGGCGGCACTTCGTGCGGCTGAAGACCATGCAGGTGAACGCGGTCAAACGTCTGCTGCGAACGGCGGGGTTGTCGATGCTCGCGCGCCGCCTCGGCGCGGAGTCCGGCTGGGAGAAGTTGTCGGCCGCCGTGGCCGACGATCCGACGCTGCAGGGCTTCTGCGAGCGGCATCGGGCGGTGTGGCGATGTGCACACGAGCAGGTGCTCCTCCTCGAAGGCTCGCTGCGCGAACAGCAGCCCCCCCTCCAGAGCGACCTCGATCGTCTTCAGACTGTGCCGGGCGTCGGAGCGATCGTGGCGCTGACGACGCTGGCCGTGTTCTCCGACGTGCGGCGGTTCCCGAGTGCCAAGCATGCCGCCAGTTATGCCGGGCTGATCGCCTCGACCTACGACTCCGGGGAGGACATCCGGCACGGTCGCATCACACGCCGGGGTTCGAACGAGCTCCGCGCCATGCTGTGCGAGGCCGCGCACCACGCCGGGCGCCCGACGAACCCGTTCCATCCCTACTTCACCAGCCTGTGCGCGAGACGTGGCTACAAGATGGCGATCGTGGCGGTCGCCCACCGACTGTGTCGGATCCTGTACTCCATGCTGCGCCACGGCACCGACTTCGATCTGGACCGCCTTGCGATCGAGCAGGGCCGCTTCGAACGAACCACCGTTCACCCGTTCCGGCGCAAGACTCGCCAGGCGCAGTTGGCCTGAAACACCCCGGGCTCACAGTCAACCGAAGACGCTACGATCCGATCCTCACCGCAACCGGCGCTGAATCATGAGCAGGTGATCCCGACTGGGTTCATGGTCGAGAAGTCCGTGGGTTCGTGTAGGACCCTGCTCTCCGAAGCGCAACCTGGGGCGGAAGCTCGACCTCGAATAGACGGCTGGTGAGCGACGGCCGCGGTGCGAATGGATCCGGCGAACTCGAACGTTGACAACCCGTCTTCATAGGCGGACCCAGTGTGCGTGACAACGTCCTGAACTGCCCGCGCGGCCAGTTGTCCCATCAAATGCGTGCGGAAAAGGCGATGCGATGGGGGCCAGTTGGGCGGGCGTGCCGATGTCGCCTGCGGCCGAACTGGCCCCATCCGGCGTGCTCCGTGGTCACCGAGCGATCACCGCTCGGCCCGTGAGCACGTGGTCGCCATGGACCAGTCGAGTGAAGTACACGCCCGGCGGCAGCGCCCGGCCGTGTTCGTCGACGCCGTTCCACGCGTAGCCACCCGTGATGCCGGACACGTCCTTCGCCCAGCGCAGCGCGCCCGCGGCGTCGAGCACCTGCAGCCGAACCGTTCCCGGCTGCCGGGGCCACGAGAAGCGCATGCCACCGGCCGTGGGCAGCGGGAACGCGCGCAGCGACGGCGCTTCCATGCCGGTGGGTCCGTCGGCCGCCACCACCGAGACGCAACCGGCGCCCACCGCCCCGATGAGCCCGCAGCCGGGGGCATTGAGCACCGGCGACGAGGCCGCCAGCGACACGATGTCGTGCAGCGGGTCGCACAGCAGTGGATTGGCGAGCAGATCGTTCGGGGCCACCGTCACGCCGGACGTGGCGCCCAGCGTGTTTCCGTACCAGTCGTCACACGAACGGTACGGACCCGCGCCACCCGCGAGCGTCCACCGCAGCCCGTACGCGCTGGTGAATCCGATGTTGTGATCCACCGTGTCGGGCATCGCGGCGTTGCTCGTGACGTCGTACGCGTCGCCGGTGTTGAGGTAGGACGTGTTCGACTGCAGCAGCAGGTGTGCGCCCTGCGTGTCCACGTGGAAACCGTCGGCGTGATTGTTGCCGGAGACGTTGGAGCGCAGGTGACCGCCGCCCGTGATGTTGAAGCCGTTCAGTCCGCACCGGATCGCGCGATTGCGCAGGAAGCCGTCGACCAGGCTGGTGGCGCGAATGCCGTCGCCCCCGGCGTCGCGAACCTCGTTGTCGTTGATGTTCTGCGTCGCGCCGTTGACGACGATTCCCGTTCCGGACACCTGCTGCACGCGGTTCATCTGCACGTGCACCCCGGCGCCGCGCGCGTTGATGCCGTCGCCGCCACAGCGCATGACCAGGTTGTCGGTGTAGTAGGTGCCGCCGTTGCAGGGATTGCCCGCCGGCGCCTGGATACCGGTGCTCGTGCAGTCCAGCACCACGTTGTTCGAGACCGCCTGGAAGATCGCGCAGCCGGCCTGGATGCCCACCGTGCAGTTTCGGACGATGTTGTTGCTGGGATACGTGTCGTCTCCCACGGTGAGCCCCACGGCCGCGGGGCCCTCGATGTAGTTGCCGCTGACGACGGATGTCCCTTCGCCGTCGGCAAGGAGCCCGCCTCCGAAGACGCGACAGTTCGAGACCGTGGCCGTGAAGCCAAGGACCGAGGCCGCACCGAAGACCTTGCACGAGGACACCGACGCGGCGAAGAGCGCCGTGCAGGTGAGCGTCGAGTCCGCCCAGCAGTTCGAAGCCGTGACGTCGCCCGAGGCCAGCCGGATCTCGTGATCGGATCGCATGGACGCCACGACGACCGTGCCGCTGCTGGCCCCCGAGGTCGTGCGGATGCGGGACACGCGCGTGTCGCCCGAGCCGATGAGGACCACGCTCCGACCGATCTGCACGTCCTCGTGGAAGTCGCCCGCGGCGACAAGTACCGTGTCGGCGGACGTCGCCAGTGCCGCGGCGATGGTGGACTGCTGGCTGGGAACCTGTACGCGGGTGGCGTGAATCGTGGTCGCGAAGCCTGCGCCCAGGGCGACCAGCGCGATCATCAGCAGCGGCCTGCGCATCGGAGAGACCTCCTCGGGGAGAAGCGTGGGATTCGGTCCACCGGGGGATGCGGCAGTGTGCCCTCCGGCCGTTGCCCGCGTCACCCGGAAACGTGCGCCTCGGCTGCTTCGCTCCAACCGTGCGCGCCCGCCGGGTGTCGAAGCGGATACACTCCGCCCGCACTCCACTCATGAGGTCGCCATGAGCCCTGATCGACGCCTGCCGTTGGTTGCCGCCGCGTTCGCCGTGCTGCTCGCCGCCGTCGCCCCACTTGCCGCGGAGCGCCGCATCGGCGTGAGTCCCGTGCTCGTGGACGCCGCCGCCGAGGTGTGGGGCGTCATCGCGCGGCCCGACAACCCCGTGTGGCCCGGCTGGAACGCCAGCACCACGCCGCTGTTGCTGTACCTGCCCGGCCGGCAGGACCTGCTGATCGGGCATCCGTCGCCGCCACCCGGGTATCGGCCGTACACCGGGCCGCTGCGCTTCCCGGGAGCCAGCATGGTGGTGCGCGACGACAGCACGCTGATCACCATGGACGGCCAGAACACCTCGATGGACGTGAACGGCGTGCGCACGCTGGTGGTGGCCGATCCGCTGTCGAACCTGCGCGTGAACATGGGCGCGCTGCTGCAGGATCCGCGGCCCGGCGACGAGAAGGCGCGCACGCTGGAGTTCGAGTCGCTCGCGCAGGATCCGTACGAGCAGATGGCGCTGATCGTTCACGAGGCGTTCCACGTGCACCAGGACCGCGCGCATCCCGATCGCGGCGCCAACGAGGGCGCGCTGGTCGTGTACCCCGTGCTGTCGGTGCCGAACAACGTGGGCTTTGGGCTCGAGGCCGAGGCGCTGACCCAGGCCATCGAAGCGCGCGATGCCGCCACGCGCCGCGCCGCCGCCGTGCGCTGGCTGGCTATTCGCAGCGAGCGTCGCAAGGCGCTGCCCGCACGCGCCGTGGAATACGAAGACGGCATCGAGTTCAGCGAGGGTTTGGCCAAGTACACCGAGTATCGACTGTGGCAGGTGCTGGAGGGCCGCACCCCCGGCGCCGAGCTGGCGCGCGCGCAGGGCTTTGCCGGCTACGCCGACCTGGCGCCCCGGCGGCGCGAGTTGTTGCAGCAGATGCGCGCCATGCTGCGTGGCGAGGTGAATGTGAACAACGCCCCGTACGGCACCGCGCCGCTGCGCATGCGGCTCTACTACAGCGGCATGGCCGTGGCCGTGCTGCTGGACCAGCTCGACCCCACGTGGAAGCCGCGCCTGTGGGCGAGCGATTCGTCGCTGACCGACCTGCTGCGGGCTGCGCTGGCGGCGACCGATGCCGAGCAGGCCGCCGGATGGAGCGCGGCACGCGCGGACACCGCGTACGCCGCGCTGCTGGCCGCCAAGACGCGGCTCGCCGCAGACGGCGCGAAGGACGCCGCCGCGAAGCTGGCCGCATTCGACCGCGGGCCCGGGATGAAGCTGGTGATCGACTACGGCGCGCTGGCGGACAAGCGAGTGGGCCTCGGCTTCACGCCCTTCGGCATCACGCGCGTGGACAGCGCGCGAGTGATCTTCGACCAGGTGCCGATCAGCGCGCGGTTCAGCGACGGGTCGGAGCTGCGGTCGGAGTGGGCCATCCCGGTCTTGCGCGACACGCTGCGCCGGGAGCTGGTCATGCGCTTGCCGCGCGTGGTGACGACGGCGGAACTGGCGCGCGCGTGCGGAGGGCGAGGGCTGGGGGCGAAGGCGGAGTCGCTCGAGGTGGCGCTGCCGGGGGTGAGGCTCGAGATGCGGCGGGCGACGGTGAGGCGGGGAGTGGGGGAGGTGCGAGTGCGGATGGCAGGGCGATAGGCAAAGTGCGGCAATTGCCGCGGAGGTGCCGAAGCACCGCTCGCGCAACCGGCGGACTCCCGAGAGATGATGGGACGCCGTGGGACACG
>JBGAOB010000215.1:0-8823 GCA_044222045.1 Candidatus Eiseniibacteriota bacterium | reverse complement strand
CGGCGGCGACCGGCGGTGTGCTCGCGGCGGGCGCGGCCGCAACGGGCGCGGGCGGCGTCACGGCCGCGGGCTGCGGCGCCGGCTTCGCGGTCGCGGTGTCGCTCGGCGCCGTGCTCGCGGGCGCCGCGGGTTCGGGTGTGGCGGCAGGCGGAGTGCTCGCCGCCGGGCTCACGGATTCCGCGGCCGGCTTCGCCGGCGTGTCGGCCGCGTTCGCGTGCGAGCCGCCGAAGCGCTGCATCAGCAGGAAGCCCACCACGACGGCGGCCACCACGATCGCGCCGACGGTCAGCAGCATGGGCGAGGGCCCGCGCGCGGGCGCGCTCCTCGGCATCGGCGGCTTCGAGCTTCTCGCGGATGCTCGGCGGCAGGTGCGCGTAGTCGGGGGCGACGTCGGGGTCGGGTGCCGGACGCGCGGCGAGTTCGTCGGGCGTCGGGAAGCAGGCCGCGGCCTGCGAGATCGCCGAGGCGACGGGCGGCGCGACGGGCGCAGGGAGCTGTGCGGGCGTCGCCGCGACCGGCGGCGCGGGCGCCGGCGCGGGCGTGCGGCGCGCGGCCATCAACTCGCGCGCGGCGGCCGACCACGCGTCGATCTCCTCGACGGATGCGTTCCACCGAGGCGGATCGAAGCTGGTCTTCGGATCGAGCGCCGGCGGGCTCCGCGCGGGAGCGGCCGCCGGCGCGGGCGGCGGCGCGGACTTCACGCGCGGTCACGGGCGCCGGCGAGGGAGCGGAGCGGGTGGCGCCGGAGGCGGAGCAGGCGCGGCGACCGGCGGCGTCGGGCGCGGCGCGGGCGCCGCGCCCAGGGCGGCGGGCGCGAGCGGGTCGCGGCGGCATCGCTGAGCACGCTGCGGAACTCCGACTCGTGCGACACGGACGCGACGTGCTGCGGCAGCACGCTGGGCGCGTTCTCGGTGTACGCGGCGAGCATCGCGGCGGACGCGACGGTGTTGATCTCGCGCGGGATGCCGTGCGTGATGCGGTACACCTCGCGGCACGCGTCGGGCGGGAAGATCACCCACGCGTTGCCACCGGCCACCGAGATGCGGTGGTGGATGTAGCCGGCGGTCTCCTCGGGCGACAGCGGGTTCAGCCGGTAGTGCACGGTGATGCGCTGGCGCAGCTGCCGCAGTTCGGGGCGCGACAACTTCAGCTCGAGCTCGGGTGTCCCACCAGGAAGATCTGCAGCAGCTTCTCGCCTTCGACCTCGGCGTTCGACAGCAGCCGGATCTCCTCGAGCAGATCCATGGCCAGGTTCTGCGCTTCGTCCAGCAGCAGCACGGCCCACTGGCCGCGCGCGCGCACGGCGTGCAGGTAGCACGTTCCGCGGCGAGCGCCTGCGGCTTGCTGGATGCCTGGCGGCAGCTCGCCGAAGGCGCCGATTTCCTCGAGCAGGTCGCCGTCAGGTTGCCGAGTTGCATGGCGATCCAGGTCCGTCGTCTCCACCTGCGGCGCCGCAGCCGGGAGAACGACCACGCCATCTTCGCCAGTGATGAGCACCAGGTGTTCCGGCGAATTCCTCATCGCCGAGCAGGTGCCAGGCTTTCCAGCTCCTGCTGTGGAGAACAGGCGAGCCCGGCGGGAAACGGATTCTCGCGCAGCGCGAAGTGACGTTCGAACATCGGCCTCAGGTCCGGTGGATCAGGTGCGAGGGGGACGCACGCGGTTATCGGCGCCCGGGGCGACCGGCTTGCGCCCGTCGCCCGGCCGGCCGACGGCTCACTTCTCGGCGGGGAGGAGGTCGCTGATGGCGAACAGCGACGTGAACGGATAGCCGCGCTGCTGGAAGATCTGCGCGGCGCCCTGGGCGCGGTCGACCACGGCAAGCACCCGCACGACCTCGGCCTTGTACGACTCGGCGGCCTCGGCGGCGATCAGCGCGCTTTCACCGCTGGTGATCACGTCGTCCAGGATGGCGACCCGCTTGTGCCCGGCGAGGTTGCCCTCGACCTGGCCACGCATGCCGTGATCCTTGTTGCTCTTCCGCACCAGGAAGCCCTCGATCGAGCGGCCCTGGGTCTGGGCGTGCCACATCACGGCCGCCACGAGCGGGTCGGCGCCGAGGGTCAGACCACCCACCGCGGTGATCTCCTCCTTGGCGAGCAGCTCCCAGAACAGCTTGCCGATCAGCTGCAGCCCCACCGGGTGGAGGCTGGTCTTGCGCACATCGATGTAATAGTGGGAGGTGGCGCCGGAGCTGAGGACGAATTCCCCGAAACGCATCGAGCGGTCGAGGAGCATCTGGCGCAGGCGATCGCGATCCGTGGATTCCATGGTCCCCGCGTGGAAGGAAGAGGGGGTCGACACGCCCGTCACTGGGCGCGGGTGCGAACGGCGGGGAGTCTGGGGGGCCGCCCGGGGGGCCGTCAAGGTCCCGGGGCGTGTTCCGGCCGGAGAAACGACCGTGCGTACCCCCTAACATGCCATGACTTTGTACTGGACTGAGTCGGAGTTCTTGGGTGATACTGCAAGCCGTCTCAGGGTCGCTGTCGACCCCCCGGAAAAGCTCTCTCTCGTCCACCACGACATCTGAGGAGGTCCCGAATGAAGAAAGCTACCGCGACCCTCGTGCTCGCGGCGGCGGCGGTGCTGGCTTTCGCCTCCATGGCGAACGCCGCTCTGCGCGCTCCGCAGGTGCCTTTCAACACGGCGTCGCTGCAGTCCTACCTGAACACGAAGGACGGCGGCATCAACGTGGCGACCGACCAGGACGCCGCGCAGACACTGCGCAAGACGGCTTCGGGCAACAGCACGTTCACGCTGATGCTGGAGTTGGCGGGTGACGCCGCGAACAACGCGATCGGCGTCTACAGCAACACGGCTTCGCCCACGCTGGTGCCGGTGTTCCCGGGCGCTGCCGGTCAGGGCTGGTTCGCCGTGGCGAGCTTCCTCGGCTCGGGCAACGTGGTCGTGAACCTGTTCGACCAGAACGCCGTGCTGCAGAGCAGCGCGGTGTACCCCGGCGTGAACGGCTCCGACTTCGGCTTCTACATCTCGGGCCCGAACGGCACGTTCTACACCCAGGACTACCGCAACCCGGGTGGCAACGCTCAGGGTCTGTTCTTCGCCGGCACGGGTCAGAACGCGGGCACGTACTGGCTGGCGTTCGAGGACATCGCGTACAACGCCTCGGACACGGATTTCAACGACGCCGTGCTGCTGCTGGAGTCGGTCACGCCGACCGCCGCGCAGCGTGGCAGCTGGGGCGCTCTGAAGTCGCGCTACCGCTAGTCGTCGCGCTTCATCCGGAACCGGCGCTCCCACCAGGGGGCGCCGGTTCTCGTTTTGGGGGGCGCGCAACGACCCGTACACTCGTCGGCGCGCCGCCACGGGTAGTGCTTCGTGCGGCGGACCCATCTCATGAGACTTCCGACCCTCGCCCTCGCGCTGTGCCTCGCGTTGTTCGCGGCCGTTCCGGCGCGGGCCGCGCTGCCGCTGCCGGTGCGTACGCCGGGCTCGCGCGTGCCGGCGCCGTGCATCGCGGGCGACGTGCTCGAGGTCCGACTGTCGCCCTCGGCCGCGCGGGCCTCGATGCTCCGTCGCGGTGGGATCACGCGCTACGCGCGCGTGGGCGCTCTGGGTGTGCCCGACGTGGACGCGCTGGCGACGGCGCTCGGCGGGGCCACGTTCGAGCCGGAGTTCGCGGGCGAGGCGATGGTGGAGTCGCCCGGGACTCCGGACTTCACCGCGTTTCAGATCGTGCATCTTCCGCCGGGCGCGGACCTGGAGTCGGCACTCGCGCGCTTCCGTGCGCTGCCCAGCGTGACCTCGGCCGACCCGATCGCGATCGTGCCCGTGGCCGCGGTGCCGAACGACTCGCTGTTCGTGCGCCAGCTCGGGCTCTACCAGCCGGCGAACCGCCGTGACGCGCGCGCTCCGGAGGCGTGGGACCTCGAGCGCGGCGACACGTCGATCACCGTGGCGATCATCGACACCGGCGTGTTGCCGTATCACCCCGACCTGGGCGGCCGCGGCGGCGCGGAGCGCGGGCAGATCGCCGTGAACGCCACCGAGGCGAACGGCCTGCCGGGCGTGGACGACGACGGCAACGGCTTCGTGGACGACATGTCGGGCTGGGACTTCGTGAACCTGGCCAGCGCCCCGGTCGGGCTCCAGCCCGGCGAGGACTGGGGAGGCGCGGACAACGACCCGAACGACTACGCGGGCCACGGCACGCTGGTCGCGGGCATCGTGGGCGCGATCGCCGACAACGGCATCGGGCCCGCCGGCGTCGCCTGGAACGTGCGCCTGCTGCCCGTGCGCATCGCGTGGGCCACCAGCGCGAGTCCCCTGGGCGAACTCCGCATGGACTTCGCGGCGGCCGCGATCCGCTACGCCACGCGGATGGGCGCGCAGGTGATCAACTGCTCGTTCGGCTCGGTCAACACGAACGGCATCGACGCCGCGGTGGCCGCCGCGGCGCGCGCGGGCGTCACCGTGGTGGTGGCGTCGGGTAACAACGGGCAGGCGAGCTACCTGGCGACGCGCGAGGACGTGATCGCGGTGTGCGCCACCGACTCGACCGACGCGGTGACCGCGTTTTCGAATCGCTCGGCGGCGGTGGACCTGGCGGCGAACGGCGTGCAGGTGCCGTCCACGTTCGTGACGCACGTGGGCGCCGACAGCATCGGCGTGCGGACGCCGTCCTACACCGACGCGCTCTCGGGCACGTCGTTCGCGGCGCCGCAGGTGGCGGGCGCCGTCGCGCTGCTCCAGGCGCAGCGGCGCCGCGCGGGCCTCGATCCGCTGACGCCGATGGGCGCGCTGCTGCGCTTGCGCGAGACCGCCGACGACATCTCGGCGCAGAACCCGGGGCTGCCGAACTACGGCACCGGCCGGCTCGACCTGGCGCGCGCGCTCGGCGACGGGCCGCGATCGCTCGCGATCCGCGCGGGCGCCCGCACGAGCGGGCCCAGCGTGGTGGTGCGGCGGGCGAGCGGGCCGCACGTGGTGTTCCACGTCACGACCGATCGGCGCCTGCTCGGCGTGGACGGCGCGACCGGCGACACCGTGTCGAGCGTGGCGCTTCCCGCAGCGCCGGCAGGTGCGCTCGCGGCCGCCGACCTCGGCGGCGGGCGCGGCGTGGGCCTGTTCATCGGTACGAACACCGGGCGGGTCGCCGGCTACCGCCCCGACGGCACGGCGCTGCCCGGCTGGCCCGCGCTCGGCCCCGGCGGCGCCGTCACGATGACGACCGGGCCGGTGGTGGGCGACATCGACGGCGACGGGGCGGCCGACGTGCTCGCCGGCAGCGCCGACGGCCGCGTGTGGGCGTGGCGCGGCGACGGTGCGCTGATCGCGGGCTGGCCGTTCGACGCGGGCGCGTTCGGCGCGAGTGGACTCGCGCTGGGCGACGTGGACTCGACCGCCGCGGGACGCGAAGTGCTGCTGATGGACGCGGGCGGCACCCTGCACGCGCTCGCCGGCGTCGGCGCCGCCGAACGCTGGGCGACGTTCGTGGGCGCGGCCACCGGCGCTCCGGTGGTGACGCGTTTCGCTGGGCCCGCGTCGCCGCTGTGGGTGCTCGTGGCCACGGGCAACACGCTGCAGCGCGTGAGTGCCGACGGCGCGGCCGAAGCGCTGCCCGCGGCCGGCGGAAACCTGGCGGCCGAACCGACGCCCTGCGATCTCGACGGCGACGGCCGGCGCGAACTGCTCGTGCCGATCGCCTCGCCCGCGCAGATCGAGCTGCGCGATTCCGCGGGCGTCGCGATCCCGCTCGCGAGCTGGCCGCGCGCGCTGCCCGGTGCCCCGACCGGTGCACCGCTCGTGGCTCCTTCGAGCGTGCACGCGACCGGCGTGTTCGCGATGGCCGGCGGACAGGTGGTGGCGCTCGACCGCTTCGGCACGACGCTCGCCGGCTTTCGAAACCCGGCGCGCCCACGGGGCCGCTGACGCTCGCCGATCTCGTGGGCGACGACCGCACGCGGATCGTGGCCGGCAGCAGCGCGGACTCCACGCTGTTCACGTACGACGCCGGTCCCGCGACGTGGGACGGCGCGCTCGCGACGTGGCCGACGGCGCGCGGCAATTGCGCGCGCACCGGTGACGCGACCGAGGCGAACGCACCGCCCGTGTGGGACGACGTTCGACCCGCGCGCGTGGCGGACGTGCGCGCCGACCTCGCGGGTGCGCACGAGGTGACGGTGCACTGGACGAGCACGGGCGACGATTCGCTCGCGGGCACCGCGGCGCTCGTCGAAGTCCGGCGCGTGGTGCCGAACGACGTCCCCGCGGTGGTCACGGTGACGCGCGCGCCCGCCGCCCCGGGCCAGCCGGACAGCGCTCGCTTCGAAGGACTCGCCGAGGGCGTGCGTTACGAGTTCGACGTCACGCTGATCGACGACATGGGCCAGAGGGGCGCGCCGTCGAACGTGGCGACGGTCGACGTGCCGGCGCTGGCGCCGGCGGCGATCGCCGACCTGCGCGTGATCGCGGCCACCGAAACCACCGTGACGCTGCGCTGGACCGCCACCGGCGGCGACGGCAGCGTGGGCCGGCCGGCGCGCTACCGGGTGGGCGTGGGCACTTCACCGCTCGACTCGCTCGGTTTCGCGCTCGCGCGCCAGGTCGTGCAACCGGCCACCGTGGACGCGGGTGGCGTCGAGTCGTGCACCGTGGGCGGGCTCGAGCGCGCGACGCTCTGGTGGTTCGCGCTCGTGGCCGAGGACGACACGGGCGCGCGCTCCGGGCTCTCCAACGGCGTGTCGGCGGTGACGGGCGTGGGCGGCGCGCTGCGCGGCCGCAACGGTCCGGCGATCGCGGTGCGCGGCAACCCGGCGCGACGGCCGGTGGTGATCGACTGGATGGGGGCCGCGGCGATGGGCGTCGCGAGCGAGATCCACGTGTTCGACGCGACGGGCCGGCTCGTGCGCACGTTCCCGCTGGGCACGCGACCGGGCGGTACCGTGACGTGGGACGGCCGGGACGCCGAGGGGTCTCGGCTCCCGGCCGGTCTCTACTTCGCGCGCCTACGGAGCGGATCCGTCCGCGTGTCGGCGCGCCTCGCGCTCGTTCCGTGAGCGCGGAACCTGCGTCCCTGCAGGACTACTCGCCGCCCTCGTGCATGCCGGGGCCGGGCTCGCGGTGACCGCCGCCCGCGACGAAGCTCGTGCGCGTGATCGTGCTCGTGGCCGAAGCGGCGCTGCGCACGCCCGTGGACGACACGGCCTTCACGCGGAAGTACTGCACGGCGCCGTCGTCGGCCGCGGGCAGCTGGAACTGGCTGATCGGGCCGCGCGTGACGCCCAGCAACTCGTACGAGTTGTCGCGGGCGGGGTCGGGCGAGTACATGTAGACCTCGTATCCCGTGACGTTGGCCGAAGCGCTGGGCTGCCACGTCAGCACGTCGGTGCCGTCGGTGACGTTGCGGCTGGAGCCGAGAACGACCGGGGCGCTCGGGGCGCTGTTGTCGGTGGGAATGTCGGCGGCGGTCGGGCCGTTGGAGTTGCTGCTGCAGCCGGCGAGGAACGCGAGCGTGGCGCCGAGCGCGCAGATGCTCAGTACACGACGAAGGGACATGACGGATGGCCTCCAGGACGACAGGGAACCGAGGGGGTGGGCTTCCCGTGCGGAAGCCCGTCTTCGACGGATCGGGTGGGTGCGGCAGCAACCGAGGTGCCAGCCGGGGAATCGGCGTGAAGTCCGGGGCTTCTCGCGCAGTCGCAATCACTAACCGTCGTGCCTCGTCGCCGGATCACCCGGACGACTCGCGCCGGGATTGCAGCGTGCATGCGAACGACCCGCGCGAACGGGCACGCGGCCCGGCCGCGCGTCGTCGTCGGGCCGCGTGTGGCGCGATGGGCCTGATCGCCCTCGCCACGATCGGCGCCGGGCCGGCGCTGCCGCCGCTCGGCGGACCGATCGGGCGCCTGCCGCTGGATCCACCGGTCGTGCCGACCGGCGGCTTCGGCGAGACACGCAGCAACCACTTCCACGCCGGCTTCGACTTCTCCACGAACCGCCGGACCGGCCAGCCCGTGTACGCGCCACTCGGCGGCTGGATCGAGCGCGTGCGCACGAGCGGCGTGGGCTACGGGCGCTCGCTGTACCTGCGCACGGCGGACGGGCGGCTGCTGGTGTTCGGGCACCTGGACGCGTTCACCGATCCGCTCGCCGCGTGGGTGGATTCGGTGCAGTGCTCGACCGGCGACTACGAGCAGGACCTGTGGCCCGCGACGGGGCGGTTTCCCGTGACGAGCGGGCAGCGGATCGCGTGGTCGGGCTCCAGCGGCGCGGGCGGCCCGCACCTGCACGTGGAGGTGCGCCGAGGCGACTTCGCGCTGCACCCGCTGCGCTCGGGCTACCCGGCGCTGCGCCCCGCGGCCCCGCGGCTCGACAGCGTGACGTTCGATCCCGTGGACGACAGCTCGTTCGTGTCGCGCCTCGCGGCGCCGGTGACGCGCCGGCTCGGTGCGCTCGCCGAGACGCTGGTGGTGGAAGGGCGCGTGCGCACGACGCTCAAGGTGGAGGACACCGCCGAGGGCGGGCCCACGACGCCGGTGTGGAGCTCCTCCGCCACGTGGAAGGGGGAGACCACCGAGGTGCGGTTCGACAGCCTGTCGTGGGCCACCGACATGGCCGAGATCGATCACGTCGTGGACCGCGGCCGCGTGTCGGGAACGCGCGGACTGGTGCTGCACGCCGCGCCGGGCTTCCGGCCGCGCGTGCTGCGCAGCCCGCAGCCGCTCGACCGCGACGCGGGCGTGATCGCCGTGACGCCCGGCGATCCGCCGGCGCGACTCGACCTGGTCGCGCGCGACCCGGCCGGCGTCGAGGTGCGGCGCGCGATCTGGCTGCGCGGCCCACGTGCGGGCGAACTCGGCC
>JBGAOB010000214.1:0-8225 GCA_044222045.1 Candidatus Eiseniibacteriota bacterium | reverse complement strand
GTCACGCGTGTTCCGGACACCGGAGGGGGACCGCGGGCCCGCGAGCGTGAACGCTCAGGGCGGCTCCGCCGTCGAGACGTTCGCCGAGACCGCGCCCCGCGTGGCCGGAACCACGCCGCACGTCCCGAGCTACTTCAACCCGATCGCCGCCGCCCGCGGGAACACCTCCACGTGCGGCATCGCCACGTGCGCCGGTGCGCACGCGACGTGCGCCACGAGCGCGGCGATGTCCGCGGGCTCCAGGTTCTGCTCGCGCTCGGCGCTGCCCGGGTCGATCGCGCGCCCGGCGGAGTTGATGTTGTGCGGGTAGACCACGCTCACGCGCACGTGGTGCGGCTTCAGCTCGAGCGCCGCCGATTCCAGCAGGCCGCGCAGCGCGAACTTGCTGGCGCTGTAGGCGCCCGACCCGGCCGAGCCCACGAGCGCACCGATCGACGCGATGCCGATCACGCTGCCGCGCTTCGCCGCGATCATCGCCGGCAGCGCATGGCGCAGCGCCAGGAACGCGCCCTTCGCGTTCAGGTTCATGAGCTGGTCCCAGGTCTCCTCGCTGGTCTCGGCGATCGGCGAGCCCTTCCACGTGCCGGCGTTCAGCACCAGCACGTCGATGCGGCCCCAGCGGTCGAGCACCCCGCGCACCGCGGCGGCCACGTCGGCGTCGCGCGTGACGTCGGCGGGCGCGGCGAAGGCACCCGCGCCGCCCGCCGCGAGCGACGCCACGGCCTCGTCCAGCTCGCGCCCCGCGCGCGCCACGCACGCCAGCTTCGCGCCCTCGCCGGCGAGGGCGCGGGCGATGGCGAGTCCGAGCCCGCGGCTGGCTCCGGTGACGAGTGCGACCTGTCCGGCGAGCTTCATGCGTCCTCCCGCGTCGCGTCGGGCGCGACGAGATGGGTCCAGTCCTCGAAAGCCGTCGTGCACGGCGGGCCGGGTGCGTGCGCCCATGCGATGTCGTCCGCGGACATCCACACGCGTGCGCTCGACACGGTGGGAGCCGCTCCCTCGTGGATGCACACGGGGGGCGTGGAGGTTCCGCCGTGATCCGCGATCAGCGCCTGGAATCGGGCCGTGGCGTCGGCGCGGGTGCGGGGTGCGAAACCGCGCAGCGCGGCCGCGAGGTGCGCCGTGCGCGCATCCAGCGGATCGTCGAGCTCGTGGTGCGCAAGCGTGTGCCAGCCGGGTGCGATCGCGTCCAATTCGGGCGCGCGGCCCGCACGCACGGCGAGCAGCCACGAGTCGGCGGGCGAGAGCCACACCAGCGAACACGGCGCATAGCGGCCCGTCCCGGCCTCCGACACCGCGGTGGCGCGCGGGTCGGCCGCCTCCGCCACGTCCAGCGTGAGCAGGCCGCGCGAGCGCCGATCGAGCCGTCCCGGCTCGGGATCGCGCCGGTTCAGCAGCAGCGCGACGCCCGGTGGCCGGCCCGGCCCGGCGGCGCGCAGAGCCATCCACGTCCCGCCCGCACGGGCGTCGCGACCACCGGCCACGCGCGGCGACGCGTCGGCCCGGCCCGGCGGCGCGCAGATCCATCCACGTCCCGCCCGCACGGGCGTCGCGGCCGCCGGCGATGCGCGGCGACGCGCGGAGCACCTGAGGGCCCTCGCTGGGCCGGCGCGGGTCCTCGTCGCGGTTCGTCGCCAGCACCACGGTGCCGGGGCCCAGCACGTTCAGTCCGAACACGAGCGTGCACATGCGCCGCACGGCACGCGCGCGGCTCGGCCGTCCGCCACGGCCGAGTGGGTCCGCCGCGAGCGCCGGCCCGGGTGCGTGCACCGCACCGGGCGGTGGAAGGGTGCGCTCGTCGCCCGGCCGTTGAGCGGCGCCAGTCGCGGACCGTACAATCCCGCCCCACTTCGCTCTCCGGGAGGCCACCGTCCTCGCTCCGATGCATCGCCGAACGCTCGCGCGGCTCGCGTCCGTCACCGCCGTCTGGCTGGGCCTGTGGCCCCGGACGGCGGCGGCCGTTCTGGACGTGGAGGATCGCGGACCGCTGCTGCAGGCGGGGACGTTCGCCATGCGCATCACGAACATCGGCTCGATCGGCAACCCGTTCTTCGACGAGGGCCGCTCGTTCGATCCGTCGTTCGAGTTCCCGCGCGGCTCGGGCCAGTCGGGCATGAAGCACGCCGACCTGTGGGTGGGCGGCACCCGGTTCGACGGCCGCACGCGCGTGTCGGGCGGCCCGCTGCTGGAATGGCGCCCCACGCTCGACCCCGACGATCGCGTGCGGATGGCGTTCGCCGGGCGGCTGGGCGGGCAGCGGTTCGTGGACGACGACGGCGACGGGCGCGTGGACGAGGAGCGCCTGGACGATCGCGACGACGACGGCGACGGCGAGGTGGACGAGGACCTGGGCCTGCCGGGCGCGCAGATGGCGAGCTGCATCTACGCCGACGACCACCGCGAATCGGTGGAGTACGGCTACCCGAACGGCGAGCAGCACGAGCCGCTCGGCCTCGAAGTGCGGCAGGAGACCTACGCGTGGTCGCTGCCCGGCTACGACCGCATCGCGGGGCTGCACTTCGAGATCACGAACCACAGCAGCGAACCGATCCGGGATGCGTGGATCGGCCTGCTCGCCGACCTCGACTCCCAGGGCGCGCACGACGACGGCGGCTTCACCGACGACGTGCTGGATTCGGTCGCGTACTCGCAGAGCTTCAACGACGGCACGTCGCGCATCCCGTCGGTGCAGGTGGACTCGGGCACGTACTCCAAGCAGTGCCTGTCGACGGTGCGCGGTGTGGCCTCGGTGGTGCGCGACGGACACTTCGGTTCGACGCTGCCGATGTTCGCCGTGGTCCCGCTGTCGCACTCGCTGGATCCGCTCGCGCAGCTGCTCTACGTACCGGACGAGATTCGCGCGCTGTCCTCCGCGCCCGCCCGGCTGTCGTTCCGCCGCACCGTGTTCGCGCGCGACCTGCCGCCCGGGCAGGGCGGCGTGCCCGTGCTCGACGTGGATCGCCTCGCGGCGCTGAGGGGCGACTTCCCCGGCGCGCCCGACGGCTCGCAGCCGCACGACTGGGCGGTGCTCCTTTCGGCGGGACCGTTTCCGTACCTCGCGCCCGGTCGCACGGTGGAGTTCGACGTGGCGCTGGTGGCGGGGCAGAACGTCGACAGCCTGCGCGCTTCGATCGAAGCGGCGGTGCGGCTGCACCACGGCACGTGGTTCAACTTCGTGCCCGACACGACCGCGTCCCTCTCGGGGCAGTGGGATGTCGGCCGGAGCGGCTTCTCGGGTCACGAGGTGTGCATGTCCGCGCCGCCCGGGACGCAGTTCTTCGCGGACCCGAACTGCCCCACCAAGTTCGTGGACGCCTCGGGCCCGCTGCCGCGCATGACGCTGTACACCCCCGAGACCTGCGTGTGGACCGATGCCGACTGCGATGCGTGCACCGGCTTCGACGGCAAGGAAACGCACGGGCTCTGGGCCGATCCGGGTGCGGCGCCGCCGGCGCCGCCCTATCGCGTGACGGCCGCCGACCACGCCGTGACGGTGGAGTGGAGCAACCTCCCCGAAGCGCTGCTCGCGGGCGGCGTGGCTGGGGCGCCGGGCGCTTCGTTCTCGGGCTACTACGTGTACCGGCTGTCGGACTGGCGCCGGAACGGCCAGATCCCCGCGCCGCAGCGCTTCGAGACTGTCGGGTTCTTCGGGCGCGACACGCTCGACGGCGCGCGGGCGCTGGCGGACGTGTCGGACACGACGCTGGCGGCGGAGCGCATCCTCTACGGACGGAACGTCTACCCGATCGGCCGCTACCGGTTCGTGGACCGCACGGCGCAGAACGGCTTCGATTACCTGTACGTGGTCACCACGCTGAGCACGCGGCCCATCTCGATCGCCGGTGGCGTGCGGGCACTGGAGCGCATCGAGAGTCCGCTCGTGAGCACGCTCGACTCCATCGTCACGCCGAGCGCCGCCGCACGGTCCGACGTGCAGGGCGTGCACGTGGTGCCGAACCCGTATCGCGCGCGCGCGCCGTGGGACCGTCCGCCGGTGCCGGGCGACGTGTTCACGCGCCACCTGGACTTCGTCGGCCTGCCGAAGGCGCGCGCCACGATCCGCGTGTACACGCTGGCGGGCGACTTCGTGGTGCAGATCGACCACGACGGCTCGAACGGCGACGGCGAAGCGTCGTGGGACCTGATCTCCCGCAACGGGCAGGATGTCGAGTCGGGGATCTACCTGTTCACGGTGGAGTCGCCGCTCGGCAGGACGCGCGGCCGCTTCGTGGTGATCCGATGAGGCGCCTCGCTTCCCGGCTCGCGGTGCTGGCCACGCTCGCGCTGGCGGCCGGCTGCTCGAAGGACCCGGCCGCCCCCGTGGCGCCGCCGCCCGCCGCGCCTCCCGGGCTCGTGGCCAGCGAGCCGACCGCGTTCGCGGCGCACGTGCTGGACGACACGCCCGTGTGGGGGCAGTTCAGCCGGTTGCTCGACCCGCGAACGGTGGACACCACCACGGTGTTCCTGAAGATCGACACGCGGCGCGTGCCCGTGTCGGTGGAGTACGAGTCGTTCACGCGCCGCGTGATCGTGCGTCCGCGTTCCACGCTGTCGCTGTCGACCACGTACACGGTGGAGTTCTCGCCGGAGGTGCGCGACACGGGGGGCGTGCGGCTGGGTCGCACCGTGTTCTTCCAGTTCACCACGAGCAGCCTGCGCCGCCCGCGCGTCGACTACCCGGCCGCCGGCGAAGTGGAGAGCCCGTTCGCCACGCTCGCGTGGGCCACCACCGCCGCGCCGGGCAACGTGCCCACGTACCAGCTGTACGCGGGCCTCGATTCGATGGCGGTGGCGCTGCGACAGGTGCCGGCGGTGCCGAACGGCACGCTGGTCACGTACTACCCGCCGCAGCCGTGGCCGCGCGGCGCGCGCGTCTACTGGTCGGTCACGGCGATCAACGCCGCGAAGGGCGACCGCGTGGACGGGCCGACGCAGGCGTTCGTCACGTTCGGCCCGGACTCGCCGGTCGACTCGCTCGTGCTGGGCGCGCAGGACTGGAGCGGCACCGACCCGCAGCGCTTCCAGTACTGCACGCTCGACCGCGTGTGGAGCGGGCCGCTCGGCGTGTACTCGGGAGGCATGCGCTTCGCGCTCGCGAACCGCCGCACGCTGAGGTTGTCCGGCGCGCGGCTCGAACTGCACACCGCTCCCGAGTACGCCGACTCGGTGGCGCAGGCGCTGCCGGACCTGGCGCTGTGGGCCGCGCAGGCGGACTGGACGCCGTGCGCCGCACGGGTGCCCGGGCCGCCGACGGTCGATCCCCTGCGAATGCTGGCGCGCGCGCGCGCGGGCTCCGATCCGCGGCAGGTCGTGTTCGCCGGCGACACGCTGGCCGCCTTCTTCGAATGGCAGGCCCGTCGCGGCGGGCAGTTCGGCCCCGCGTTCCAGTCCACGCCCGTGTTCCCGTACCTGTCGGGCGCCACGCCGAACGCCGTCGACCGGCCGCGCCTGGTGCTCACGTACTTCGTGCCGCCGTCGGCGGCGCTGGCCCGTGCGGCGAATGCCGGAAGTGACAAGCCCAAGTGAGGAATCCATTCGGCCGCGCATTCACGCTTGACCGTTGCCCGCGTGCCCGGCTGAACTCCACGACGCGATGACTCTCCCACTCTTCCGACCGCTCTCCACGGCGCTCGCGATGCTGGCGTTGCTGTGCATCGCCGCCGGCGCGCACGCCCAGACCGTGAAGCCCTGGCTTCCGTCCGGCACCGACTCGCTCACCGCGCTGTCGGCCGAGGCGCGCACGCGCTTCCAGACGAACAAGGGCGACAGCGCCACGGGCACGAACTACGAGGCGTTCCGGATCACCAGCGACCTGGCGCGGCTGCTGATCGCGCGGCTCGGGCGCGAACACACGCTGCAGGCCCCGGCGGTGGAGTCGGTGATGGACTCGCTCGGGCTCGACACCGACGTGCGCGTGGATCCGCTTCAGCCGAGCGTGCTGTTCGTGTGGGTGCGCAATCCGTACCAGCCGCTCACCGACGGCGTGGGTTACCTGTACTGGTACCGAGGCAGCGAGTTGCGGATGCAGGGCGCCGTGTTCCCGCCGGGGCGCAATCCGCGCATCCGATCGTGGTGGCTCGGCACGCGCGAGACGCCCTACGAGACGGCGGTGCTGTTCGACCGCAGGGCCGCGACGCTCGAGATCGGGCTGCGGCTGTTCCGCATGGGTCCGAACGGCGCGTTCTGGACCCTGGCACAGTACGAGCGCGAGACCAGCCTCGGCGAGCCCGGCGACGCCGTGTTCGCCGATCCGAACGGCGACGGACGCCCGGAGGTGGTGGCGTGGACACGCGCCGAGCCGGATTCGTTCGTGACGTTCGGCCCCGACGTGCCGCACCTGGTGAACGAGTCCGTGTGGACCGAGCGACCCGAGGGCTACCGCCTGCACGACGTGCGCGTGATGCCGTCGCCGGTGTCGGCGCTGTCGCTGTTCCTGCGGCAGCTCGTGACCGGCAACCGCGACGGCGCGGCGCGCCTGCTGCTGCAACCCGCGCGCGTGACGGAGGCGATCGCGAACGGCTGGGGCATGCGCCGCCAGCGCGGCGCGTGGCTCGTGGAGTACGGCGAGTCGGGCGACGCGTGGCCGGAATGGCTCGCGGTCAAGGAGCGCGCGCCGCAGGGCGACCGGCGCTGGATCTTCCGGTTCGTGCTGAAGGACGGGCGCTGGATGATCCAGGAGTGGACCCCCGTGAAGCCCTCGAAGCTCCCCGGATCCGACACGATCGCGCCCGTCACGCCGGGCAAGCCGGCGAAGCCCGCCGCGCCCGGAGCGGGGAAGCCGCGATGAACGTTCGCGCTGCTCGCCTGTTGCCGCGCCTGTCGTGGCCGATCGTGCTGCTGGCGCTGGCCGGTTGCTCGCGCGGCAAGCCGGCGCTGGTGCCGGCCTCGGCCGACTCCTCGGGCGGCGCGGCCGACTCGTTCGCGATCCACGTGCGCGAAGCGCAGGAACGCTGGGACGCGGGCGAGACCGACGCCGCGGCCACGGCCACCGCCCAGGTGCTGTTCGAGGCGATTCGCCGGCGGCCCGAAGGCCCGTGGGCCGACCGCACGCGCGGGCTCGTGGACTCGCTCGGCTTCGGCGCCGAGGTGGCCGGGGACGACAAGATCGCGCTGGTGAACGTGTTCTCGCGCTCGAACCCCGAGGGCCCGTCGTGGCCGCACCTGTTCTGGCGCGACCAGCAGGGGCCGCGCGAGCAGCACGTGGAGGGCTCCGGCCTCCACCTGCACGCGCTGGCCACGTGGCGATTCGACGCCGGTCTCGCGCGGGATTCCAGCCAGGCTGCGGCGCTGTGGAGCCGGCGCGCCGGCGCGGGGCAGCAGCCGATCGTGATGGTGTGGAGCGTGGCGTCCGGCGGGCGCTGGGACCTGCTGCAGACGCTCGGTCCCGACTCGCTCGGCGGCGTGGGCACGGGTGCGTTCGCCGTGGGCGACAGCGCGGTGGAGCTGACCACGCGCACGTTCAGGCCGACGCCCTACTTCGAGGAGTGCGCCACCTGCCCGCACGTGATGCGCGAGCGGAGATTCCGCTGGACCGATACCGGCTTCACGCGCCAGGACGAACGGCTGGTGCCGAGCGCGTACGCCACGTTCACGGGCTTCGTGCAGGCGCTGGTGAGCGGCGACCAGGAGCGCGCCGAACTGTACGTGGTGGACCCGATGCTCGTGGAGTTCGCGAAGCGCTATGCGTGGGACCAGCCCACGCGCGGCCGCTGGCGCGTGGCGCCGGCGACGAACGAGAGCGCCGCCGAGATGGTGTTCTTCCGCGGCCCGAGCGACGCGTTCCGGGTGACGTTCGAGGCCCGCGAAGGGACGTGGCGAGTGGCCGGGTTCGAGCAGACGAATCGCGCGGTCGAATAGATTCGGGGATGCACGGATCGGGGTCGCGGGCCCGGCTTTGGTCGCGCGGCGAGACGAGCGGCGGCGCGACGAGGGACCTCCGCGTCGGACGCGAAGGTGCATGTCGCGAAAGGCTCTACGCGGGGAATCGTGCCTCGCGGTCCTCCGCCGGGAGGCGGGGGCCGGACCATCGGCGGTGGTGCACTGGGGCGCGCTTCGGGCGGGGTGGGCTGAGGCTCGCGGCGCCTTTGGCGCCGCTCGTTGCTCGGCACGACTGGAGGGTGCTCGCTCGGGGGTGGCTGAGGCTCGCGGCACCTTTGGTGCCGCTCGTTGGGCGATCGAGTGGTGCTCGGGCGGGGGTGACTGAGGCTCGCGGCACCTTTGGTGCC
>JBGAOB010000213.1:0-8257 GCA_044222045.1 Candidatus Eiseniibacteriota bacterium | reverse complement strand
GCCCGGCGCGGCCGCCGGCGGCGCGGGGCTTCCGAACGCCACCGCCACGGGCGGCAGCGCGAAGCTCATGGGCGCGCCCGTGTCGGCGTCGGTGCCGGTGTCGAACACGTGCAGGCCGGGCGCGAGGAACGAGTTGCCGCACACCCACAGCCGCCCGTCGGGCCCCGTGGTCATGTCGGCCAGGCTGAAGCCGCCCGGCGTCCAGAGCGTGGCGCGCTTCTGCCCCGTGACCGGGTTCCACGACACGAGCGACGCGTCGAAGTTCGCGTCGCTGACGATCGCATACGCCTTCTGCGCCGTGCCCCACTCGATGTCGCTCAGGTCGCCGCCCAAGGCGCTCTCGGTGATCACGGTGCCGCCGGCGGCGAGCATCCACGGGTTCACGCGCACCACGCCGCCGTCGAGCACGCCGTAGTTGCCCACGCAGCCGATCAGCAGGCCCACGCCGGGCTCGGACACGAAGTCGGTCGCCGGGTTCTGGCGCGCGAGCACGATCGCCTGCTTCCCGGGCCGCGCGGCGTCGCAGTCCACCACCGTGTCCGCGCGAGCGTCGATCACGGCGACCAGCGACGTGTCGGTGGCCGTGAAGCCGGCGTTGCGATTCACGCGCTGCAGCGACACGAACACGTACGGCCCCACCACCGCGAGCCGGTCCATTTCGGGCACGCCGTCGGCGTCGGCGAACGCGGCCAGGGACACGGTGCCGGTGTGCGCACCCGTGCGCGGGTCCATGATCCACAGGTCGGTCGACTCGTAGCGCGTCACGAAGAGCCGCCGCGGCGCGACGAGCGCCACGTCGTAGGGATTGGAGCCGTTGCCGGTGCTGAACTGGCGGATCGTCGCGCCGGTCGCGGCGTTCACCAGCTGCACGTTGTCGGCGCCGAAGCGGTTGACCACGTACACGGTGTCGTTCCACACGCGCAGGCGCGCGTCGCCGTGCACGGCGGCGACGGGGTCGGTCACGGCGCGCGTCGCGCTGTTCACGCGCGCGAGCCGGCCGGAGGTGAAGTCGCTCGTCAGCACCCACGCGGTCTGCGCGGCGGCGGGCACCGCGGCGCACAGTGCGAGCAGCGGAAGCAGTCGTCGGGTCATCGGTCGATATCCTCTTCGCTTCCGCTCGCGCGGAGTTCGCAGGCGGCGAACACGCTGCGGCCGGGCAGCGGGAAGCCCGCCACGTCCGAAGCGCGCCGATCGCCCAGGTTCTTGCCTTCGATCACCAGGCGCGCCGGTCCCACGCGCGCCGACAGCGACGCGCCCACCAGCGTGCGCGCGCTCACGCGGTACAGGTTCGCGGGATCCTGGAAGTCGTCGCCCAGGTGCAGCGCGTCGAGCGCCGCACCCCAGCGTCCGCGCGACAGGTCCAGCCGCGCGTAGGTCTGCCGCTCGGGTCGCTGCGGCAGGCGCTTGCCGTGGTACACGGGCGACGGTCCGCGATCCGTGGCCGACAGCCACGACGTGCTCAGCGTGAACGTGGCGGCACGCGCCCACGCCACGCGTGCGCCGAGTTCCTCGCCGACCAGCGCCGCGCGCGACACGTTGCGTGCACGCACGCTGCTCTGCGAGTTGCGCTGCCACACGATCAGGTCGCGGCCGTCGGTCGCGTGGTGCGCCCACTCGGCCGACGCCTGCAGCGGACCGCGCGCGCCGCGCAGCGCGAAGCCGGCGTCCCAGCTCTCGGCGTGCTCGGGCGCGAGTTGCGGATTGCCGAGCGCGCTGCCCTGGTTGCCGAACAACTCGAGGAAGTCGGGTGCACGCGTGCTGCGCGACCAGTTGCCGCGCAGCTCCAGCGCTGGATGCGGGCGCAGCCGCGCGCCCAGCTGCGGCGCGTTCAGCTCGCGCACGCGGTCGGTGCGCGTGACGCTGCCGGCGATGCCGGGCGCGCGCAGGTGGTCGGCCTGTCGGTCCCAGCGGCGGCCCGCGCGCAGCAGCACGCGCTCGTCGGCGGCGCGCAGCGACAGCTCCGTCCACGCGGCGCTCGTGGTGCGGCGGCTCTCGGGCGGCGTGGCGAGCCCCTGCGTGATCGCGGACGGCTTCGCGCGCTCGCGCTGCGCGGCGAGCCCGCCCGCCAGCGCGACCCACGGCCACGCGGGCGGCGACGCCACGTCCCACGCCACGCGCGACAGGCCGAAGTGCTCGTCGGTGTCCTGGCGGCCCAGCCCCAGTTCGCCCGCCGTGTCGCGGAAGCGCGAGCGCTCGCCCTGCACCACGCCCCGCTGCGTGCCGCCGGGCGCGGCGCCGTCGGCCGCGCGCGACACGGCGAGCGTGCCGCGCGGGCGATCGAACGCCACGCGCGGGTGCGCCGCCGGCACCGCACCCAGCCCGGGCAGGCCCTGCGCGCCGGAACGCGTCGCCGCCCGCGCTCACCGTGAGCGCCCACGGCGCGCGCCACGTGATGCGCGCGAGCGCGCTCGCCGCGTCGAAGCGGTTGTTGCGCCGCGTGCTCGTGCTGTCGTCGGCCTCGTTCAGCGGCGTGCCGTTGTCGTCGAAGTAGTCGAAGTCGCCGCGCGTCGTCTGCGCGCCCACGTGCGCGAGCGCACTCAGCGCGCCGCGCGAGCCACCCGCGGAGCCCGCCGACTCCCACGTGCCGAACGAGCCGCCCGCCACGCGCGCCGACGCCAGGCGTGCCCCGTCCGCCGTCACGAAGTTCACCGCGCCGCCCGGCGTGGGCGCGCCGTAGGCGAGCGGCGCCCCGGAGCGGAACACCTCCACGCGCTCCACCGCCGTCACGGGCAGGTCCGCGAGGTTCGCCACGCCGTGCGCCGCCGACGTCAGCGGCACGCCGTCCAGGTACACGCTCACCTGCCCGGGAGGCGCGCCGCGCAGCGACAGCGTGCTGAACGCGCCGAGCCCGCCGTACTGCACCACGCGCACGCTCGCGTCCTCCGACACCAGCTCGGACAGCGACTCGATCGCGCGGCTGCCCGCGCGCGCGCGCAGGTCGCGTACGAACGCGGTGGGCGCGAGGCGGCGCGCTTCGGCCAGCGCACGCGCGCGGCGCACCTCGACGGGCGGCAGCGTGCGCACGGGCGTGCGCTCGCGCGCGGAGTCGGCGGGCGCCCCGGCGGCCGCGACGCGGCTCGCGGTGGACGCGAGTGCGAGCCGCGCGGGCGCGGTGGGCCCGACGGCGGGGAGTGCCGCGTGCAGCGCGGGGTGCGTGGAGTCGAACACGGTAGCGACCCCGCGCGGCACGGCGGCGAACAGGAGCAGAAGCATCAGCGTCACGGTCCGGGCGTCCTTCGCGCCGAGAACGGTTTCGGCCCCGACCGGCGCGTGAGGCGCGCAAGCGGAGCCGAAATCGGCGCGAGGGCCGGAAGCCCTCACCGCTCGTCGCGCACCTTCGCCGAGGTGCGGGTCGAGAATCTGGCTTCCGGGCAGGTTTCCTGGCTGAGGGTTCGCGAACGACCACGCTCGCGCGAGCGCGAGTGTCGTCCTTCGCGGCGCGAACCGCCTTCCCGGGCCGAGGCCCAGTGGATCCGGTTCGCGCGTGCCCATCACAGTGGCGGGACCGCGGGGGATTCGCACCCCCTTCCCTTTCACCCCGTGCGATACGGGCACCCGGAAGATGTCGCGCGGCAATGTGACGGCTTGCACGCGGGCCGTCAAAGGTTTTCTCATGGCGCGCGAGCGTCGCGCGTCCGCGAGCGCGGTGTCGTGCGCGGTGGCGCACCTCGCGTGACGTGTCGAGTCCCGCACGCAAGATCGGAGCACGCATGGAGATCACGCTTCGCGCCGTGGGCACGGTGCGCAACGGACGCACCGACGCCGCCGACCGCGGCTGGGGCGACGTCGAGTCGACGATCGAGATGGAGGCCGGGTTCGTGCACGCGCTCGACGGCCTCGCCGACCAGTGGAGTCACGCGCTCGTGGTGTTCTGGATGCACCGCGATCCCGACGGCGAGGCGCCACCCGCCGACTGGCGCCGCCGCCCGCGCGGGCGCGCCGACCTGCCGATGCTGGGCGTGTTCGCGCAGCGCGGGCGCCTGCGCCCGAACGTGCTCGGCATCACCGCCGTGCGCATCGTGCGCGTCGAGCCGGGCCGGCTGGTGGTGCGCGGACTCGACGCGATCGACGGCACGCCCGTGCTCGACGTGAAGCCCTACGCTCCGGTGTTCGACCGCGTGGACGACGCCCGCGTGCCCACCTGGTTCACGGAGATGATGCCGGGCTACTTCTGAGCCGGGCCCCTACGCCTCGACGAGCCGGCGCGCCCGCGCGAACACGCGGTCCCACATCGCGGGCGTCAGGCGCCGGGTCTGCGTGTTCTGGCGACTCGGATGGAACGACGCCATCAGCACGCGGCCGCCGGGCAGCTCGGCTTCGGCGCCGTGCGCGAACGCGGGGCGCTGCTTCGCGCCCATCGCATCCCAAAGCCCGGTCGCGCGGAGGTACGCCTCGTGCGCGATGCGCCCCAGCGCCAGCACCACGCGCACGCGTGCGAGCAGCGCGATCTCGGCGGACAGGTACTCGCGACACGCGTCGAGTTCGGCGGGCAGCGGCTTGTTGTCGGGCGGCGCGCAGCGGCCGGCAGCGGTGATCCAGCAGTCGAGCAGGCGCTGGCCGTCGGCGCGCGACACCGAGTGCGGCACCGCGGCGAACCCGTGGCGGTGCAGCGCGGCGTACAGCCAGTCGCCGCTCGAGTCACCGGTGAACATGCGGCCCGTGCGGTTCGCGCCGTGCGCGCCGGGCGCGAGCCCCACGATCAGCAGACGCGCCTGCGGGTCGCCCCACGCCGGCACGGGCCGCCCCCAGTACGTCTCGCCCTGGTACGCGCGCCGCTTCTCGCGCGCCACCTGCGTGCACCACGCGCGCAGCCGAGCGCAGCGTTCGCACGCCACGACCGCGCGCTGCACGCCGCCGACCGTGCGCCAGCGGCTCACGGACGTCCCAGCCAGGTGAGCCGCTGCACCGCCACACCGCGCGCGTCTTCGAGCCGCGCGAAGTAGACGCCGGCGCGCGCGCGGCCGCCCGCGTCGCGCTCGCCGTTCCACGCGAACGCGCTCGCGCCCGCGGGCAGCGGGCGCGACCACACGCGGCGGCCCGACAGGTCGAGCAGTTCGAGCCGAGCCGCCAGCGACACGTCGCGCGCGGCGAACCGCACCGTGCCGCGCGCGGGATTCGGCGCCAGCGCCAGCGCCGGGCCGCCGCGGCCCGCCACCACGCCGTCGAGCGTGCCGGTGAGCGCGATCAGCGTGAAGCCGCCCGCGCCGAGCGCCACGGTGGCGCGCGTGTCGCCCGCTTCGCTCTCCACCGCGAGGTCGTGCCACGCGCCGTCGTCGGCGATCAGCCGCGCCAGCCGCGCGCCGCCCAGCGTGAGCGTGACGGTGGCCGGCGAGATCGAGTCGCGGTTCGCCACGAACAGGTACGGCGCGCCCTGCGTGTCGGCGAACACGCCGATCGCCGCACGGCCGCGCACCGCGCGAAGAAGCGCGCTCGGGGCGAACGGAGTGCCGCCGTTCGGCACGTCGCCCGTGTGCAGCGTGGCCAGCCACTGCAGCCCGGCGATCGTCTCGCCGATCGCGCGCACCGGCACGTTCAGCGCGCGCACGGTGTCGTAGAGCGCGGTGCGCTCGCCGGTGCCCCACGCGATCATCGCGGGCCGCCAGTTCCACACCGTGTCCGGCGCGGGCGTCCAGTACGTGAAGTAGCCGATGCCCGTGGCGCCGTACGACAGCCACTGCGCCACCTGCCAGCGGATCAGCCCCTGCGTGGGCCGGCGCAGCGTTCCGTGCTGGACGATGTTCACCACGCCCCAGAACGGCAGCCCGTTTTCGCGCGCCACCGACGCGAGGCCGGCCACGTTCTCCACGAGCAGCCCGCGGTCGCCGTTCTCGAAGAAGTCGTACTGGTCGTTGCACAGCACGGCCGGCTGCAGGCGGCGCACGTACTCGCGGTTGTAGTCCATCCACGCCTCGCGCGTGGCGAACTGGCCGCGGCCGCGCAGGTTGTTCCACACCGGGTGCGTGGAGCCGGCGCGGCGCACACGCGCGGCGATCGCCTCGAGCAGCGCGAACTCCGACTCCGCCGGTTCGTCGCCCAGGTACCAGCCGCCGAGCGCCGGCGCGTGCTCGTACGTGGCCACCACGGTGTCCACGACCGCGTGCGTCGTGGTGTCGGCGACGCGGAAGCGTTCGAGCCGCCGGTCGACGATCAAGTTGCGCACACCGAGCGGCGCGCAGAAGTCGAGGCGTGCGAGGTTGTCCGACACACGCCCCGAGTCCTCCCACGCGAGCACCGTGACGTTGAATCCCGCGTTCGCCAGCTCGACGTATCGCGCGGCGGTCGTCGACTCGCGCGGCGGGCTGACCCAGCCGAACGTCGCGAAGCGCGGCAGGCTCGCGGCGGCGGCGTGCGCGGCGGTGGGCGCCGCACCCGCGACCACGCGCAGCGCGGCGGGACCACGGCGGTCGGCGGCCGGCGCCGTGGCCAGCAGCAGCGCCGCCACCAGCGGCAGCCCGCGGCTCAACGCGCGCATCGAGACCTGACAACCACTTGAAACCCCCACATCAAGGCCCTAGTGTCCCCGGCCGTGCTCGAACGACTGAAGGGGCTCCTCCTGGGGGGCCCCAAGAACCTATTCGACCCGAAGATCCATCATCAGCTCGCGCTCATCGCGTTCTTCGCATGGGTGGGGCTCGGGTCCGACGGACTCTCGTCCTCGTCATACGGCCCCGAGGAAGCGTTCCTCACGCTCGGGGCGCACACGCACTTGGCACTGTACCTGACCGTGGCCATGGTGCTCACCGTCTTCCTCATCTCCGCCTCCTACACCCAGATCATCGAGTTGTTCCCGTCGGGCGGCGGCGGTTACCTGGTGGCGACCAAGCTGCTGGGCGAGAAGCTGGGCCTCGTGTCGGGCAGCGCGCTGGTCGTGGACTACGTGCTCACGATCGCCATCTCGATCGCGTCGGGCGTGGACGCCATCTTCTCGTTCCTGCCACCGGACTGGATCGCCTACAAGCTCGTGGTGGAGCTGGTCGTGGTGATCGGACTCACGGCGCTGAATTCGCGCGGCATCAAGGAATCGGTCTCGGTGCTGATGCCGATCTTCATCGCGTTCGTGATCACGCACCTGGTGCTGATCCTGTGGGGCATCGTGTCGCACGCGGGCCAGTTCGCCACGCTGCTCCCCGACACGGTGCGCGACACGCACGTGGCCACGAACGAGCTCGGAGTGTTCGGCGTGCTGGGGTTGTTCCTGACGGCCTACTCGCTCGGCGGCGGCACGTTCACCGGCATCGAGGCCGTCTCCAACAGCACCGGGATGCTGCGCGAACCGCGCGTGGAAACCGGCAAGAAGACGATGCTGTACATGGCCACGTCGCTCGCGTTCACGGCCGGCGGCATCCTGCTGTGCTACCTGCTGTGGGGCGTCCACCACCAGCCGGGCCGCACGCTGAACGCGTCGCTGTGGGAGCTGATCACGCAGGGCTGGAGCATCGGCGGCGTGAACGTGGGCCCGATCATCGTGGTGTTCACGCTGCTGTCGGAAGGCGCGCTGCTGTTCGTGGCCGCGCAGACCGGCTTCCTCGCCGGCCCCGCCACGCTCGCCGCGATGGCCGTGGACCAGTGGGTGCCCAAGCGTTTCGCGCACCTTTCTGAGCGACTCGTCACGCAGAACGGCATCCTCACCATGGGTCTGGCCGCCATCGCCACGCTGCTCTACACGGGCGGTTCGGTGAAGATCCTGGTGGTCATGTACTCGATCAACGTGTTCGTCACGTTCACGCTGTCGCAGTGGGGCATGGCGCGGCACTGGTGGCAGGTGCGCAACACGCAGCCGCACTGGAAGCGCCGCTTCGTGCTCGCCGTCACGGGCACCTCGGTGACCGCCGGCATCCTGGCGGTGACCGCCGTGGTCAAGTTCGGGCACGGCGGCTGGGTGACGATCGTCGCGACCGGCGCTTTCGTGGGCGTGTGCTGGCTCGTGCGCCGGCACTATCTGCAGGTGCGCGGCGTGCTCAAGAGCCTCGACGACGTGCTCTCCGACCTGCCGCTGCCGCAACGCGAGACGCTGCCCGACCTGGCGCCCGAAGGCCCCACGGCGATCATCCTGGTGGAGTCGTACGCGGGACTCGGCATCCACACGCTGCTCAGCGTGGTGCGCATGTTCCCGAAGTACTTCAAGAACGTCGTCTTCGTGTCGGTGGGCCTCGTGGATTCGGGCCAGTTCAAGGGCACCGAGAGCGTGCACGCGCTCGAGGAGAAGATCCGCCACGACCTCGGCCAGTACGTGGACCTGGCGCAGCGGATGGGCTAC
>JBGAOB010000212.1:0-8294 GCA_044222045.1 Candidatus Eiseniibacteriota bacterium | reverse complement strand
GCGGACGCGGGCCCGCGGGCGGGCGCGGCGCCGTCGCGCGTGACGTTCGCGGCACCCGCGCCGAACCCGGCGCGCGGCGCGGTGACGATGCGCTTCGTGCTGCCGCGCGCGATGCACGCGCGGCTCGACGTGCTCGACGTGGCCGGCCGGCGCGTGGCCACGCTGGCCGAGGGCGAGCACGCCGCGGGCGAGCACGCGCTGGCGTGGCGGCCGGTCGCGGCGCGTTCCGGCGTCTACTTCGCGCGACTCGCGACGCCGGACGGCGTGAGCACGCGGACGGTGGTGCGGGTGGAGTGAGGGGCGGGAGCTACTCGTCGTCGCCCGTCGACCTCAACCACGCCTCCTTCGCGCTCGGAGGCCACCACTCCACCCGGACATACCCCGCGTCGGAGTCCATGCCGCGGATGGGCTCCAGGTCGCGGAAGCTCCAGAACAGCGAGTTCCCGCGCTGCCGTGCGGGAGGGCTGGTGCGCGTGATCCAGGCGGGTCGGATGCCCTTCAGGCGAACCTCGATCTCGCCCGAGCCGATCGGACCCTTCCAGCTGGCGCCGCTCCAGAGGATGTACTCGAACCATCTGCGACCGGTGACTTCGAAGCCGATGCCGCCGACGTACCGATCTCGCACCGTACGCGTGGCCCCGGCCGGGAAGTAGACACGCTTGGTCCACCAGAACCGATCATCGTTGGCGTACTTCTCGAAGTCGGCGTCGGGCATCGGCGTGCACGCCACCTCCACACCGTCCACCCAGCTTCGGAACGGCGGCATGGCCCCCGAGTATTCGTCGTCGCCCGTGGATTCGTCGGGACCGCTCGACTCGTCCGGGAACCCGATCCACACGGAGTCCGCGGGGCCTTCGTTCTTCAGCACGAAGATGCAGTCCACGATCGCGGAGTCGCGGTTGACCACCGCCACGACCTTCTCCGACACCATGCGCACGTTGCCCTGGTCCTGCAGCAGTCGCACGGCGCCGCCGACGTTCGCGATGCCGCCGTCGTCGGCGCGGGCAGGCGTGTAGTCGAAGAGGACGGCCGAGGCGAGGCCGGCGGCGAGAAGGAGTCGGTGGTCGATGCGGCGCGCATTCATGGCGATCTCCAAGGGTGTCGACGATCGCTCGGGGTCGCCGGAGCAAACGCCTCGGCCTGGCCATGTTCAAGCGCGGCGTTCGCGCCGTGCGACGGCGGGAGAACGCGGCGCCTGCGAGCGCGACGGCGTTTCGGGCGAACGCGCCGGGCGTCGATTCGCGCGGCACTCATCAAGCCTTCGACAGGCAAACTGGGTTAGAACCCAGCGGCCCCATCGAACGCCCGCGTACGTGCCCGGTCGACGGAGCCACTGGCCGCGCGGCCAGTTGTCCCATCGAATCGCGCGATACGCCCGCGCCCGATGGGGCCACTTTCCGGCGCCGCTTCCGTGGTCGCTCGCGCGCGCCGAGCACTCCTCCGTGTTGCGCTCGCCCCCTTCGCGGGTGTCCACTCGGCGGTCGCGAAAGGAGCACGAATCACATGCATGAACGAAAGCTGGGCACGCAGGGCCTCGTGGTGTCCGAAATGGGGCTCGGCTGCATGGGCATGACGTGGGCGTACGGCGCCGCCGACCCGGTGGAAGCCGAGGCCACGCTGCGGCGCGCGCTGGAACTGGGCGTCACGTTCTTCGATACCGCCGAGATCTACGGCCCGTTCACGAACGAAGAGCTGGTGGGCCGCGCGCTGAAAGGCGTGCGCGATCGCGTGGTGATCGCCACCAAGTTCGGTTTCCGCTACGAGGACGGCAAGATGGCCGGCCTCGACTCGAGCCCCGAGAACGTCCGGCGCGCCTGCGACGGCTCGCTGAAGCGACTGGGCACGGACCACATCGACCTCTGGTACCAGCATCGCGTCGACCCGAACGTGCCGATCGAAGAAACGGTCGGCGCCATGGCCGAGCTGGTGAAGGCGGGCAAGGTGCGCTACCTGGGCCTGTCCGAAGCGGGGCCGGCGACGCTTCGCCGCGCGCACGCCGTGCATCCGATCACGGCGCTGCAGAGCGAGTACTCGCTGTGGACGCGCGACCACGAGGACGGCTCGCTGCCGGCGTGCCGCGAGCTGGGCATCGGCTTCGTGGCGTACAGCCCGCTCGGGCGCGGCTACCTGACGGGCGCGATCGCGTCGCTGGACGCGCTCGCCGCGGACGACTGGCGCCGCACGAACCCGCGCTTCGCCGGCGACGCGATGGCGGCGAACCAGAAACTGGTCGCGCCGGTCAAGGAGCTGGCGGCGAAGAAGGGCTGCACCCCGGGGCAGGTGGCGCTCGCGTGGCTGTTGTCCAAGGGCGAGGACATCGTGCCGATCCCGGGCACCAAGCGCGTGAAGTGGCTCGAGGAGAACGTGGCGGCCACGAAGGTGTGGCTCACGGGCGAGGAGACGGCGTGGCTCGACGAGGTGGTGCCGCAGGGCGCCGCCGTGGGCTCGCGCTACCCCGAGGGCGCGATGAAGGCGATCGACACGGCGAGGTAGGCGCGGGCGGACGCGCGCCGATGGCGCACATCGGTTTGCGGGCGCGGCGGGAGCGATTCCGCCGCGCCCGTGGTGTGCCGGCGCCTCGCTTCGGGCGTGATTCCGTCGCGGCCGCCGCTACGCGCGGGACCGCGCGAGCGCGCGTCCTTCCAGCCGCGGTATCGCGCCGCGCGCTGCACCCCGCGCCCGCGCATTCCACCCGCGCCAATCGCGGCTTCTCACGCGCTCACGCCGGGCGCGGCCGGCTTGCGCCGGGGGGGCTCCTAGGCCATATTCCCCGTCCCTTTCGCGAATACCTCCGCGCCCCGAGGGAACATGCCCGTTCGAGAATCCCTGCCTGCCGTCCTCCGTGGTGAATCCGCCGCGGATCTGTCGCCTTCCTCCCGCGAGCAGCTCGAAGCGCTCGCCCACGACGCGCAGACCGAGAAACGCCTCGCCTCCGTTCGCGACGAACTGGGATCCCGTCTCAAGCAGGCCGACGCCTCGTGGGGCGTGTACTACCTGCTCGCGGCCGTGTGCGCCCTGAACGGCGAGGTGGAGCGCGCGCAGCAGACGCTGCTCGCGCTCGGCGAAAAGGTGTCGGCGGCCAAGCAGTGGGAGCCGCTCGCAGCGGTGGCGGAACGCTCGCTCGCGCTGGTGCAGACGCAGGCGGCGGCGCGCTTCCTGGTGCAGGCGCACGAAGGGCTGGGCAAGGACCCCGACCGCATCGACGCGCTGTCGCGCGCATGGGCGATCATGCCGGACGACCTCGAGCTGGCGCTTCTGCTGGCCAAGCGGCTGGGCGACGCGAAGCAGGACGACTCGCGCCGCGCACTGCTGGCCGAACTGGCGCCGCGCTTCGCGGCCGAGGGCCGCTGGAAGGGGCTCGAAGAGGCCGCGCTGGAGTTCGTCGAGCACGACGACTGGGAAGGCCTGCAGCACGTGGCCGAGGCGCTGCCCACGGTCGCGTCGCAGGCGGCCTTCAAGGAGGCGCGCGCGCTGGCGGACATCGTGGTGGAAGGCCTCGCGAAATCGGGTCGTGCCGGGCTGGCGCTGGAGCCGCTCCGCAAGGTGGTGGCCACGGCCGCGGGGGCGCAGGGCGCCGACGCCGCGAGCCCGTTTCGCGCGGCCGTCGCGCAGGCGCTCCAGCAGGGGCCGGGAGCGAAGCTGCCCGACGCGGCCGCGATCATCGCGCAGAGCGGGGTCGAGAACGACGAGACGCCGCTGCCCACCGCGCTCGAGACGTTCGACACCATCGCCGCGCTGCCGCCGGGCGCGGGCGTGCTGCACGACGGCTTCGGGCCGGGCCGCATCCTCACGAACGACACCGAGCAGCTCACGCTCGACTTCGCCAAGTCGAAGGGCCACAAGATGCCGTACGTGGCGGCCAAGCGCACGCTCACGGTGGTGGCCGACGACGACATCCGCCTGATGCGCTTCACGCAGCCGGCGGAAGTGACGCGCATGAAGACCGAGGATCACGCCTCGCTCATCGTGAAGGCGCTGCAGGTGCTCGGTGGCTCGGCCGACGCGCAGCGGCTGAAGCTGTTCGTGATCGCCTCCGACCTGGTGCCGGCGAAGGAATGGACGGTGTTCTGGCGCAAGGCGAAGCCGGCCTGCGAGAAGGACCCGCGCATCGACCATTCGCGCGCGTTCGAGCAGCACTACCGTCTCGCGCCCGAAGTCGCGCCGAGAACGGCGGCCGAAGAGGCCGACGACACGCCGCCGGCGCCGGTGAAGGTGCCGCTGCCGCCGCTCGAGATCCGCAAGGCGGTCAAGAGCAACCTCAACACGATCAAGAAGTTCCTGGCGCAGCACCCGCAGGCGGAGGACGCGCTCAAGGGCCGCTTCGGCCGCTACGTGCTGCGCGCGATGGAAGACGTCGAGGGCGATCGCGCCGATCGCGCCCGCTGCGGGCTGTACGTGGCGCGCTGGTACCCCGAGCGCATGGAGCAGTGGATCGGCGTGGTGCGCGAACTCTGGGAGCAGGGCATCGCGATCTCCGATCTGCCGACCGAAGACGAGCAGCAGCAGCTGCTGGACTACTCGCGCCAGGCGGGCGTGCAGGCCGAGGCGATCCTTTCGGCGCTCGACTCGCGCTTCTCGGCGGTGCGCGAGGCGGCCGAGAAGGATCGCGCGCTGCTCGACGACGCCGGCAAGGCGCAGCTGCGCCGCGCGATGATCGACCGCGCCGTGCAGTACCCGGCGGCCGTCCTGCGCATGATCGAGGACGATTTCGCCGCCGCCGTGTCGCCGCCCGATTCGTGGCGGCTGTTCATCGCGGCGCTGCAGCTGATCGAGGAGCGCCCGAAGCCGTCGGTGGGCGAGAAGATCCTCAAGTGGCTCGACGAGGGCGGCGCGTTCGAGAAGATGCTGGCGAGCGTGCCGTACACCGAGGAAATGCGCCTCAAGCTGCGCGTGCTGCTGCGCCAGTGGCGTTCGTCCGACCGCTACCTGTTCCCGGCGCTCGAAGCCGTGGCACGCGTGGGCCTTGCGGAAGAGCGGGCGTGGGTGCTGGACCACCGCCAGAAGAAGACGGACAAGCTCTTCAGCCAGGTGGGCGAGCAGGTCGAGGACTTCGACGTGCCGGTGATGACGCGCGCCACCTACGACAAGCTCAAGAGCGAGCTCGAGCGGCTCGAGCACGAACTGCGGCATGTGATTCCGCACACGATCCAGAAGGCCCGCGAGCTGGGTGACCTGCGAGAGAACGCCGAGTATCACTCGGCCAAGCTCAAGCAGGCCAACGTCAGCAAGCAGGTCGCGGCGCTGCAGCTGCGGCTGGGCCGCGCGCGCTTCGTGGAGGACGCCAGCGTGCAGGACGGCGTCGTCGGACTGGGCACCGAGGTCGTGCTCGAGAGCGACGACGAGATGACCACGTACTGGATCCTCGGCGAGGGCGAGCAGCACCTGGGTGAGCACGTCGTGTCGTTCCAGGCGCCGATCGGCAAGACGCTCGTGGGCAAGGGCATCGGCGACGAGGTGTCGCTGGGCGAAATCCCCAAGCGCTATCGCATCGTCTCGGTGGAGCGAAAGCTCCCGCCGTCGCCGACCACCGCCTGATTCGCGGTCTTCACTCTCCGACGAACGCCGCACGCCACGCGCGCGCGGCGTTCGTCGTTTCGTGTCGCGTCGTGGCACGGCGAGACGCACACGCGAGCGCGCGGCGTTGCGTCGTGCTGCGCGCACGCGACGTGTGACGCGACGCGCGCGCGCGGAACGCATCGTGCTTCCGTCACGCACTCGCAATTCCTGCGCGCAGAAACAAAATAAGGGTTGCGCATCGCGCACGAATCGCTATGTTCCGCCAGCGCTGTACCGCCTGCTGTGGATTCATGACGAGCTTCGACCACGGCGAGGCGCCGGTTGATGCGAGCGCGAGTGGCCCGCGATCGCGACGAGAACCGGCGGGCGGCGAAAGCATGAAGTTTGGGCCGCATTTCAACGTGCGACCTCTGGTCGCTCTGAGATGGGTCGGAAAGGGATTTCCCGCCGCCCGCGTCTCCAACCGAAGGAAGGTCCAAAACTCGCAGAGCTGCACACGACGGCGCCGGGACGCATCGTCGTGGCGAGAGACGACCACCATGACCCTGCAGACGCGATCCACGGGCCTCGCGCTCGAGTTGGACGAAGCGCTGCAGAGCACGCTGGTGCTGGGCTGGCTCGAGGCGGATGGGCTTCGCAACGAGCCGTTGTCCGGCGACTTCCTTCGAGAACGCGACGAATCCGTACAGCGCATCGTCGCGCGATGGACCGGCCGCCCGGCCGGCGACATTCCCGGCGTGGCCGAGACGCGGCAGATGTTCCACCGCCTCGGCGTCGATCCCACCAAGACGCGCCCCAGCAGCGAAGCGCTGCTCCGCCGCATCCTGCAGGGCAAGCCGATGCCGGAGGTGTTCCCGATCGTGGACACCTGCAACCTCGCGTCGGTCGAGCACCAGTTTCCGCTCGGCCTTTACGACCGCTCCATGCTGCAGGGCACGCGGCTGCGCGTGCGCACCGGCCGGCGCGGCGAGGGCTACACCGGCATCCGCAAGACGCACGTGAACCTGGAGGGCCGGCTGCTGCTGTCGGACGAGTCGGGCCCGTTCGGCGCGCCCACGAACGACTCCGCGCGCACCTCGATCACCGAGGCCACGCGGGCCGTACTGGTGGTGCTGTTCTGCCCCGTTCAGCGCGGGCTCAACGACCGCACCGCCGCCCTGGAGCGGATCGCCGACCTGGTCACGCGGCACTGCGGGGGCAGCGTCAACCTGGTTCGCACGGTCCAGTAGCGCCCGCTGGGGGGATTGCCCCGGCCGGCGGTCCGGGCTGGACAATCCCGCAAGCCTGCGCCAGCCTGCCCACGCCTCGGGCTCTGCGCCGCCCCATCTCGCCCAGTTTTCCGCGCAATTCCCGCTGGCCGCATCGGCGCCCCCGGCCGATAGAAGTGCCCGTAACTTCGGACTCCCCGCCATCCGTCTTCGGGTGGCCCCGGCGTGCGGACGCCGGTAGACCCCAAGGAGGAATCCCATGAAGAAGTGGTGGCTGATCGCGGTCGCCGTGCTGGCGATCGCTCCCGCCTCCGCGCACGCGGCCGGCATCGGCGTGGGCGCGTACGGCGGCATGAGCATTCCCGTGCTGCAGGACGACGTGGACAAGGGCCCCGTCTACGGCCTGCGCGCCCCGGTGTCGTTGATGCCGTTGCTGACGGTGGAGCCGTTCTTCGCCTCCAGCGCGCTCGGCGACAAGACGCAGACGATCGCCGACATCGAGTACACGCGGGACGGCTTCGAGTCCACCGCGTTCGGCGCCAACGTCATGCTGACCATGGGCGGCCCGGTGCAGTTCTACCCGTGGGCCAGCATCGGCTCCACCACGCTCAAGCGCGACGGTGCGAGCAACTCGTTCACGACGTACGGCGGCGGCCTGGGCGTGGGCTTCGGCGTGGTGCCCAAGCTGACCGTTCACGTGCGCGGCGGTCTCGATGCCGTCGTCGACGGCGAGGCCTCGCGCAAGTTCGCCAACGTCACTGTCGGCGCTTCCTACGCGCTGTTCAGCATGCCTTGAGGAGGCCGATCGACATGAAGAACATGCGTGTGTGGCTTTCGCTCGTTGCGCTCGGTGGCCTGCTGTCCACCGGCTGCTTCCTGATCTCGCTGCAGAAGCAGGTCGTGTTCCTGTTCGACGATCCCGTCACGATCGCCGGGCCGACCACGCTCGGTGGCGTGGCCGTGGACCTGAACAGTGAATCGGACTACGCGGACAACAAGGACAAGCTCAAGGACGTCGTGGACCTGGCGCTGTTGGGCAAGGTCACGAACCTCAGCACGTCCGCCACGACCGTCGAAGTGTGGATGGTACCGAATCCCGGCTCGCTGCTCACCACCGAGACCGCGGTGCGTGCGGCCGGCGTGAAGGTGTGGGGCCCGCTGTCGCTGGCGGCGAGCGAGGTCAAGCAGATCAACTGGAACCAGTCGGCCACGCTGTTCTCGGGCCGTCAGGCGTTGATCGGCGAGATCAAGGGTGACGGTCGTTTCGACCTGTACGCGATCGGCAGCGGTGGCGCGTACAACTTCCGCATCAACAAGGGCGCGCTGGCCGTGGTGCTGTCGGCCGGCAAGTAGCCGAAGATCATCCTCCGCGCCGCGTCACTCGCCACGGCGCGAGGCGCATCGCACACCGCCGGGCTCGCAAGGGCCCGGCGGTCGTGTTTGGCGCGGGCCGCCGCGCGTTCATGCAGCGCAAACATCGGCCGAGCCGAAGTGCGGCGCGGGTCCGGCGTGGAGTCGCGACGAGCCGGCGGATCGCCGATTTCGCGCGCGACCCGTCGGCAGCCACGG
>JBGAOB010000211.1:0-8315 GCA_044222045.1 Candidatus Eiseniibacteriota bacterium | reverse complement strand
GACGGGCTCGCGGCGCTGCTCGCCGGGCGCGGCATGCGGGTGGGTATCGTCGACCTGACGCGCGGCGAGGCCGCGAGCCGCGGCACGCCGGAGCAGCGCGCCGAGGAGGCCGCCGAAGCGGCGCGCGTGCTGGGCGTGGGGCTGCGCGAGTCGCTGGGCCTGCCCGACGGCGGCATCGACGGGGGTGACCCGGAGCAGCGCGCGGCCATGGTGACGTGCCTGCGCGCGCACCGCCCGCGGCTGGTGGTGGCGCCCGACGCCGACGACGCGCATCCCGATCACGTGGAGGCCGCGCGGCTCGTGGCGGCGGCCTGCTACCTGTCGGGCCTCGCGCGCCATCCCGCGCGCGGCGAGCGCTGGCGCCCGAGGCAGCTGCTGCACGCGCTCTACCGCGGTGCCGTCCGTCCCGACGTGGTGGTGGACGTGACGTCGGTGTGGGACCGCCGCATGGACGCGCTGCGCGCCCACCGCAGCCAGCTCGACCCGGCCGCGGGCCCTTCCACGTACCTGACCGCTCCCGGCTTCCTCGCCGAGGTCGAGTCGCGCGCGCGCGTGTTCGGCGCGCTCGCCGGCGGCACGTGGGGAGAAGGCTACCGTTCGCGCAATCCCGTCGTGATCCACGATCCGCGTGCCCTGATCGGAGAGGAGCCCCACGCATGAGCCCCGAGCGCAAGACGCCTCGCGCCGCGAAGAGCCCGAAGCGCAGGAGCGCCGCACGAACGGCTCGCGCCGCGGCGTCCGCCGCGCGCACGCGCCGCGAGGACGCGACCGGCGCGCCGCGCCGCAAGCTGGCCCGGCGGCCCATGCGCATCGGCATCAGCTGTTACGCGCACTTCGGCGGCAGCGGCGTGGTGGCGTCCGAACTCGGTCGCGAGCTGGCGCACCGCGGCTACGAGGTGCACATCATCGCGTCGCGGCTGCCGTTCCGCCTGCGATCGTTCGAGACCAAGCTCTACTTCCACGAAGCGATGCCGGCGCACTACCCGGTGTTCGAGGACGCGCCCAGCAACCTGGCGCTCGCGTCGAAGATGGTCGAAGTCGCCGAGAACCATCACCTCGACGTGATGCACGTGCACTACGCGATGCCGTTCGCCACGAGCGCGTACCTCGCGCGCCAGCTGCTGATGCCCCAGCACCTGGGGCTCGTCACCACGCTGCACGGCACCGACATCACGGTGGTGGGCGCGGAACCGGCGTTCTTCCGCATCACGCAGTTCAGCATCCAGTCCAGCGACCGCATCACGGCCGTGAGCCGCTTCCTCGAGCAGCGCGCGCGCAGCACGTTCGGCATCACCAAGCCGATCGACGTGATCTACAACTTCGTGGACCCGTCGGTGTTCGCGCCGCGCCGCGGCTCGCGCCTGCGGCTGGCGCCGCCCGACACCAAGGTGCTGATGCACGCGTCCAACTTCCGCCCGGTGAAGAACATCCCGGTCGTGATCCAGACGTTCGCCGAGGTGCGCAAGCGCATGAAGGCGAAGCTCGTCATGGTGGGCGACGGCCCCGAGAAGCCGGGCGCCGAGGCGCTCGCGCGGGAACTGGGCGTGCACCGCGACGTGCTGTTCTTCGGCAACCAGGACTTCATGGAGGAACTGCTGCCGCTGGCGGACGTGTTCCTGCTGCCGAGTACCTCGGAGAGTTTCGGCCTCGTCGCGCTCGAGGCGCTGAGCGCCGAGGTGCCCGTGGTGTGCTCGAACGCGGGCGGGCTGCCGGAGGTGATCGAGCACGGCGTCACCGGCTTCCTGCACGACCCGATGCACGTGGGCGGCTACGTGGGTTCGGTGCTGCGGCTCCTGTCGTCCGACGCGCTGCGTCGCACGATGGGCAAGCGCGGGCGCAAGATCGCGCGCGAGCGCTTCAACACCGACGAGATGGTGGCGCGCTACATGCGCGTCTACGACTCGCTGCGCTGATGCTCGGCCGCCCGCGACGACTCGCGCTGCTGGCCGAGGGCGCGTTCACGCCGTCGGAGGCGAAAACGGCCGAGGGCGTGCTGCGCTATCGCGCGGGCGAGGTGGCGGCGGTGCTCGACTCCGCTCGCGCGGGGCGCACGGCGGGCGAGTGCGTGGGGCTGGGCGGCGACATCCCCGTGGTGGCGACCGTGGCCGAGGCCGCCGCGCACGGCGCCGACTCGCTGCTGATCGGCATCGCGCCGCAGGGTGGCGGTCTGCCGCCGGCGTGGCGCCGCGTGATCCTGGACGCGCTCGAGCGCGGCTGGGATGTGCTCTCGGGTCTGCATCAGTTCCTTTCCGACGACCCCGAACTGGCCGCCCGGGCGGCGGCCCGGGGCGCCCGGCTGCTGGACGTTCGGCGGCCCCCGGCCGGCCGCCCCCGGGCCGCGGCCCGGGGCGCCCGGCTGCTGGACGTGCGACGGCCCCCGGCCGGCCGTCCCACCGGCGGCGGGCGGGCGGCCGCACTTCCAGCACTGGTGGTACTGACGGTCGGAAGTGATTGCAACGTCGGCAAGATGACGACCTCGCTCGAGCTGGTGGACGAGCTCCGCCGTCGGGGCCGGACCGCCGCGTTCGTGGCCACCGGGCAGACCGGGATCTTCGTGGCGGACGCGGGGGTGGCGGTGGACGCCGTGGTCGCCGACTTCGTGGCCGGATGCGTGGAATCCGAGGTGGGGAAAGCCGCCCAAATGGCCGAAACCGTGGTCGTGGAAGGTCAGGGATCGATCCACCACCCGGCGTACTCGGGCGTGACTCTGGGGCTGCTGCATGGCAGCTGCCCCGGGGCACTCGTGCTGTGCCACGAACCGGGTCGCGACGCGATCCGCGGCGAAGCCGGCGCCCTGGCGCCGCCGATCCGGCCCTTGCCGCAGATCGTGCGCGACAACGAAACCGCCGCCGCCTGGCTCCGTCCCGCGCCGGTGATCGCGCTGTCGCTGAACACGCGCGCACTGGACGAGCAGGCCGCGCGCGCCGCGATCGACGCCGCCGCGCGCGAGACCGGGCTGCCCGCCACCGACCCGGTGCGCTTCGGCGCCGGCCCGCTGGCCGACGCGGTGGTGGCGTTCCGCGGCGGGAGGCCCGCGTGAAGCTCACGTTCGAGCCGCTGCCGCTGGAGACGGTGTTCGAGTTCCGCATCGCGCACGGCGCGCATCGCGGCCACGTCAACACGCTCGTGCGCATCGAGCACGAAGGCGTCACCGGGCTCGGCGAGGCCGCGCCCAGCCACTACTACGGCGAAACCACCGCCATGGTGGAGGAGGCGCTGCGTACGTGGGCGCCGCACCTGGGTGACGATCCGTTCGCGCTCGAGGCGATCCACGCGCGCCTCGACGCGGTGCTGCAGGGCCACTCGGCCGCGCGCGCCGCGATCGACACCGCGCTGCACGACTGGATCGGCCGCAAGCTCGGCGTGCCCACGTGGCGCCTGCTCGGCGCCGACCCCGCGCGCACGCCCGTGTCGTGCATGACGCTGGGCATGGCCTCGCCCGAGGAGATGGAGCGCAAGCTCGAGGCCGTGCGCGCGTTCCCCAAGCTCAAGGTGAAGCTCGGCGGCCCCGGCGACGTCGACAACCTGCGCCGTATCCGCAAGGGCTTCTCCGGCGCGATCCAGGTGGACGCGAACGCCGCGTGGAACGCGGCCGACGCCGTGCGCGTGCTGCGCGAGATCGAGCCGCTCGGCATCGACCTCGTGGAGCAGCCCGTGGCGCGCGGCGACCTGGACGGCCTCGCGTGGGTGCGCTCGCGCAGCGGCATTCCGGTCTTCGCGGACGAGAGCTGCCACCACCTGTCGGACATCGGCCTGCTGGCCGGCCGCGTGGACGGCATCAACCTGAAGCTGATGAAGTCGGGATCGCTGCGCGAGATGCTGCGCATGATCCACGCCGCGCGTGCCGTGGGCCTGCGCGTGATGCTGGGTTCCATGGTCGAGTCGAGCCTCGCCCTGAGCGCGGCGGCGCAGCTCGCGCCGTTCGCGGACGTGCTCGACCTGGACGGCCACTGGCTGATCCGGCACGACCCGTTCGTGGGCGCGCCGCGCGAGCGGGGCGAGATCCGGCTGTCCGACGATCCGGGCCTGGGCGTGCGCCCGGCCGCGGGGGCCGCGTCGTGAACCGGCGACTCAAGCTGTACGTCGGGCTGGTGGGGGCGGCCGCGATCGCCCTGCTCGCCACGCACGTGCCCGACCGCGCGCTGCTGGACTGGGGCCACTACGTCGCGTGGATCGTCGTGTGCGTGATCTCCGACACGCTGTGGATCAACACCAGCCTCGGCGCCACGCTGAGCCTGTCGTCCACCGCCGGCGTCGCCGCCGTGGTGCTGTGGGGCGACGCCGCCGGCATGTGGGTGGGCGCCATCAGCACGCTGATCGGCGAGTTCTTCGTGCTGCGCAAGCCGGCGGTGCGCACGCTGTTCAACGCCAGCCAGACCACCGTCACGGTGTGGATCGCGAGCCTCGCGTACGCATGGGCCGGCGGCCCCCGCGAAGGGCTCGAGGCGGCGCCCACGCTCGGCGGCTCCGAGATGGCGGTGCGCATGGGCGCGCCGGTGCTGCTGTTGTGCTTCCTCTACTGGGTGGTGAACCGGTCGCTCGTGGTGCGCGCCGTGTCGTGGGCCACGGACCGTTCCTACTTCCGGGTGTGGCGAGAGGACTGGCTGTCCGCCCAGCGGTTGATCACCGACTCGGCGGCGTTCCTGCTGTCGCCGCTCATGGTGATCTCCTACCATGCGATCGGGTACCCGGGCGTGGTGCTGTTCTACGCACCGCTGTTCATGATCCACGAGTCGGACCGGCGCTACACGGACCTCAAGCGTGCCGAGGAGGAGAACACGCGGCAGGCCGTCTGGGTGGCGAAGGGTGAAATCGCCGCCCGCACCGGGCACGAGATGAACAACCGGCTGGTGGCGATCAAGTCGCGCGCGCAGATGCTGCTGGCCGACGCCGCGAACGCGAAGTACGACAACGTCACGAAGTACGCGCAGATCATCGCCGACCAGGCCAAGCTGATGGAGGTGATGGCGCGCGGGCTCATGGACTACACGCGCATCGAGGTGCACGTGGAGCCGATGGACCTGAACGCGCTCATCTCCAACACGATCGAGTTCGTGAAGGCCAACAAGAGCATGAACGGCGTGGAGTGGCAGGTGGAACTCGACACGTCGCTGCCGCTGCTCCAGGTGGACGTCATGCAGATGCAGGGCGTGTTCCTCAACCTGTTCAACAACGCCGGCGACGCCATGCAGGGCCAGTCCGGGCGGCGCGCGATCGAGGTGACCACGCGGCGCGACGAGCGTGCGCGCAGCGCCGTGATCGACGTGATCGACACGGGTCCCGGCATCCGGGCCGAGCACCTGCCGCGCATGTTCGAGTTCATGTTCACGACCAAGCCCGACGGCCACGGCTTCGGCCTGGCGATCTCGCACCGCGCGATCGAGAACCACGGCGGCCGCATCAAGGTGCAGAACGCGCCGGGTCGCGGCGCGCACTTCACGATCCATCTGCCGCTCGCCGGCCCGGTGGGGGCCCGCTGACCGAGCTCCGCTCGGTGCCCGACGGCGCGCGCGAGTCCACCGCGCCCGGGGCGCCGCCGCACCCGATCGTGGCCACCGTGATGCGCGTGGACTTCGGCGGCATCGTGCTGCTGGCCGACGACGGCACGCACGTGGACGCCACCGTGCCCGGCCGGCTGCGCGGCCGGCGCAAGGCGCTCGGCAACGCGGTGGTCGTGGGCGACCGCGTGCACCTGGCGTGGGAGCACGAGCGCGCCGTCGTGAAGGATGTCGAGCCGCGCCGCAACGCGTTCTCGCGCCGCGCCGCCGGCGAGCGCGCCGAGGAGCAGGTGGTGGCGGTGAACCTGGACCAGGTCGTGGTCGTGGCGTCGGTCGCGCAGCCCGAGTTCAAGGCGGGCCTCGTCGACCGGGTGCTCGCGCAGGCCGACGCCTCGGGCGTGGCCGCGCGGCTGGTGCTGAACAAGACCGACCTCGGCTCGCCCGACGAGGTGTCCGCGCTGACCGACGACTACACGCGCGCCGGTGTCGCGGTGCACGCCGTGAGCGCGAAGTCCCGGCACGGTGTCGAGGAAGTGCGCGCCGCGTGCATGGGGCTGCGCTCGCTGTTCGTGGGCCACTCGGGCGTGGGCAAGAGCACGCTGCTCACGGCCATGGCGCCGGGCCACGAGCTGCTCGCGGGCGACGTGAACGCGGTGACGGGCAAGGGGCGCCACACCACCACGGCCGCGCTGCTGCTGCGGCCCGAGCCGGGCTGGGAGTTGATCGACACGCCGGGTGTGCGCGCATTTGCACTCTGGGGGATCTCGCCGGAGGATCTGGCGCAGCACTACCCGGAACTGCGTCCCCACGTCGGCCACTGCCGCTTCGGCGATTGCCGGCACGACCGTGAACCGGGCTGCGCGCTGCACGCGGCACGGGACCGGGGCGACATCGCGCCCCGGCGATTCGACTCCTTCCGCAAGCTGCGCGACGAGCTCGTCCAGGAGATCCGTCGCTGGTGACACCCTCGCCGTTCAGCCCCGCGCTGGAGGCGCTCGACTGCCTCGCATGCGGGCGCTCGCTGGACCTGTCGGAGCCGCGCTCGGTGTGCGACGGCTGCGGCCAGCCGCTGGTCGCCCGCTACGCGCTCGCGTCGCTGAAGCAGTCGCTGCGCCGCGAGGACCTCGCGCGCTTCGGCATCGACCTGTGGCGCTACCGCGCCGTGCTGCCGTTCGCGCCGGACTTCGCGGCCGTGCGGCTGGGCGAGGGCGGCACGCCGCTGCTGCCGCTGCCGCGGCTCGCCGACGACGTGGGCGTGGGCGAGTTGTGGATGAAGGAGGAGTCCGGCAATCCCACGTCGTCGTTCAAGGCGCGCGGGCTGGTGATGGCCGTGAACGGCGCACTCGCCTGGGGCAAGCCCGGCATCGCGCTGCCGAGCGCGGGCAACGCCGGCAGCGCCGCCGCCGCGTACGCCGCCGCGGCGGGGCTGCGCTGCCGCGTCACGGTGCCCGACGACACGCCGGAGGGCTTCGTGCTCGAGCAGCGCGCGTTCGGCGCCGAGGTGAAGCTCGTGCCGGGCACGATCGCCGACGCCGGCCGCGCGCTCGCCGAGTTCGCGCCGCCGGGCGAGTGGTGGAACGTGGCCCCGGTCCGCGCGCCGGTCCGCCTCGCGGGCAAGAAGACGCTCGGCTGGGAGATCGCCGAACAGGGCGGCTGGCGGCTGCCCGACGTGATCCTGTATCCCACGGGCGGCGGCACGGGGCTGGTGGGCATGTGGCGCGCGTTCGACGAGTTGCGCGCGCTCGGCTGGGCCGAGGGCCGCCCGCGGCTCGTGGCCGTGCAGGTGGAGGGCTGCGCGCCGATCGTGCGTGCGCACGACGCCGGCGCCGACCGGGCCGAGCCGTGGGTCGGGGCGACCACCGTGGCCATGGGCCTGCGGGTGCCCTCGCCGCTCGCCGACCGGCTGATCCTGCGGGCGATCCGGGAGACCGGCGGCACCGCCGTGGCGGTGAGCGAGGCCGACATGCTGGACGCCATGAACGAGGTGGCGCAGGCTGAGGGCGTGTTCGTCTGCCCCGAGGGCGGAGCGACGCTGGCGGCACTGCGCCAGTTGCGGCGCAGCGGCGAGATCGGCGCGCGGGAGAGAGTCGTGATCTTCGACACCGGCAGTGGGCTCAAGTATCCGGACGCCTGGCGCCTCGCGCTCGCGCGTCGCGCCGGCGGAGGCGCGCCGTGAGGCGCGCGCGCGCCGTGGGGCGCCGCATCGTACGCATGGCCGGCGCGTGCGCACTGGTCGCCGGGCTCGTGTTGCTCGCGACCTCGGCGGTGGCGAAGCGTGAGGCGGCCGGCCCGGCCGGCGATGCGGCGAGCAGCCGCCGCGTGCTCGCGATCCGGCTCGAAGGCCCGGTGTCGCCCGTGATGGAGGAAGCGCTCGCGAACGCGATCGAGCGCGCGGAGTTCGAACACTACGAAGCGCTGCTGATGGAGATCGACACACCCGGCGGGCTCGAGAGCAGCATGCGCAAGATGATCCAGCGCCTGCTCGCGAGCGAGCGGCCCGTGATCGCGTGGGTCGGGCCGCCCGGCGCCCACGCCGCGTCGGCCGGCGTGTTCATCGTGATGGCGTGCGACGTGGCCACCATGGCGCCCGGCACCAACATCGGCGCCGCCACGCCCATCAACCTGCAGGGCCCCATGGACTCCACGCTCGCGCGCAAAGCCACGAACGACGCGTCGGCGTTCGCGCGCACCGTGGCCGCGCAGCGCGGGCGCAACGTGGTGTGGGCCGAGCGCGCGGTGCGCGAGGCGGTGGCGGCCAGCGAGACGGAGGCGGTCGACCAGGACATCGTCGACCTGGTGGCGCGCTCCGAGACCGAC
>JBGAOB010000210.1:0-8377 GCA_044222045.1 Candidatus Eiseniibacteriota bacterium | reverse complement strand
GCGTTCACCGAGCGTGCCCTCGTGCCCGAGCAGGATCAGCGGCACGTGGCTGTTCACGCGGCGCAGCAGCTGGAGCAGCGGAAGGTCGGCCTTGGTGTCGCGCTGCAGAGCGAACAACACCGCCTCGGGCGGGTGGCGCACCACGGATTCGAGGAACGATTCGTCGCCGGTGATGTGCTGCACCTCGCAGCCCTGCAGCTCGAGCGACTCGCGAACGGTCTCGGCCAGCTCGCCGGGACGCGCGAACAGCAGGATGCGGGGCGGCCCCTGGGCGCGGAGTCGGAGGGCGTTCATGCGACGCTCCCTGGACGAAGGTCCGCCGGGCAGACCCGGAGCCCGCACCCGGCTCGAGCGGCCGGATCGCCCACGACGGCCCCCGCGGGGGTCGACGTGACGGCGTGGTGCGTGGACTTCACGATGTCCTCCAGCGAACGTCCCGTGACTCGGATGGGCCCCGGGTGCAGGTGTCGATGGGACGCCGATGGTTCCGAGGGGCGCCCGATCCGGCGTTCCGGATCGGAGATTCCCAAAAGCAATGCGCGTGCCCTTCGCCGAAGCCATCCTCCTGCCGCCGCAAGTCCAACGTTTGCAGCGACTAACCGGGCGTGGCGGAAGGCCCCGTCACTGCCGGGGTGTCAGACACCGGTGACGAAGCGGCAGATGTTCACCCGCCATGACAGAGCGGCCCGGTGGTTACGCACCGGGCCGCCTTGTTCAAACACTCTGCAGGCCAACAGCTTTCGAACAGGGAACGAGCGCCTCATTCCACGGGTTCGCCCTCGAGCTCCTTGATCTTCCGGTACAGGTTCCGCTCGCTGATCCCGAGGATCTTGGCGGCCTTCTGGCGGTGGCCCTTGCACTCGGCGAGCACGCGCTTGATGTGGCGGCGTTCCACTTCTTCGAGCGTGGCCATCCGATCGGAATCGTCGTCGTGCGTGACCGGCGGCTCGATGCGCACGCCGAGCGGCAGGTGCTCGGGCTCCAGCATCTCGCCGTCGCACAGGATCAGCGCGCGTTCGAGCACGTTCTTCAACTCGCGCACGTTGCCCGGCCACGGGTAGCGCATCAGCACTTCCATCGCGGCCGCCGAGCACATGGCCTGCCGCTTCGGCACGATCGACGACGTGCGGATGAAGTGATCCGTGAGCAGCGCGATGTCCTCGCGCCGGTCGCGCAGCGGCGGGATCGTGATCGTGAACACGTTGAGCCGGTAGTAGAGGTCCTCGCGGAACTGGCCCTCTTTCATCATCAGCTCGAGGCGCCGGTTCGTGGCGGCAAGCACGCGCACGTTCACCTTGATGTCGGCGGTGCCGCCCAGGCGACGGAACGTTCCGGTCTCCAGCACCCGCAGCAGCTTCACCTGGAGGCCCGGCGTGATCTCGCCCATTTCGTCCAGGAAGATCGTGCCGCGGTCGGCCACCTCGAACAGGCCGTGCTTCAGCCGGATCGCGCCGGTGTACGCGCCCTTCTCGTGGCCGAACAGCTCGCTCTGCAGCAGGTTCTCGTGCAGCGACGCGCAGTCCACCACGACGAACGGCTGCTGCGCGCGCTTGCTCAACCGGTGCACGGCGCGCGCGACCAGTTCCTTGCCCACGCCGCTCTCGCCGCGAATGAGCACGGTCGAGTCGGTCTCGGCCACGCGGCCGAGCAGGTGCAGCATCTCGCGGATCTGCGACGACTGGCCGATGAAGTTCAGCCCCGGCCCGAGACGGTCCACGTCGCGCTGCAGCGCCGTGTGCCCGCGCTTGAGCGTCTGTTTCTCGGCGGCCTTCTCGAGCACCGCTTCGAGCTCGCCCAGCTTGCACGGCTTGGTGAGGAAGTCGTGCGCGCCTTCCTTCATGGCGCGGATCGCCTCCTGCACGGTGCCGTACGCGGTGAGCATCACGACTTCGGTGATCGGCGACGCCTCGCGGATCTCGCGCAGCAGGTCGAGCCCGTTGCCGTCGGGCAGCCGCACGTCGAGCACGACCAGCTGGAAGTGCTGGTTCGCGAGGGCGTGCCGCGCCTCGTCGAGAGTGCCGGCGTCGGTGACGGCATAGCCCGACTTCGCCAGCTCGCGCGCGGTGAGGCGACGGAACGTCTCCTCGTCGTCCACCACGAGCAGCGAGAGCGCGCCGGTCGATTCGGCCGTGGAACTCACCGCGGCATCCTTCGTCGGATCATTCGTGTCGCTCAGGATCGTGTCCTCCGCTTCCCTGGACGGGCAGGTTCACCACGAACCGTGCGCCTCCTTCGGGGCGGTTCTCGGCTCGGATGGTGCCACCGTGGCGGCTGACCACGGCATGCGTCACGGTGAGCCCGAGCCCGGTGCCCTGTCCCGTGGGTTTGGTCGTGAAGAAGGGGTCCCAGATGCGCTCCAGGTGGTTCGCCGCGATCCCGGGCCCGTTGTCCTCGATGATCAGGTCCACGTGCGAGCCGCGGTTCACGGTGCTCACGGTGAGCGCTCCGCCGCGCGCCATGGCCTGCACGGAGTTCAACATCAGGTTCATGCACACGCCGCGCACGCCGGATTCCTTCGCCCAGATCTCGGGCAGCGCGGGATCGAGCCGGGACTCGAACGTGACGCCGCGCTTGCGCATCTCGTAACGCAGCAGCGACGCGGTGTCCTCCACCGCCTGGTTCAGACGCACGCGGCTGGCCTCGGCCGAGGACGGCTGCGCGAGCAGCATCAGCTTGTCGGTGGTCTCGCGGCAGCGCGTGACTTCGCGCTCGAGCAGCTCCACGAGTTCCATGGCTTCGGCGGGGCCGTTCTTCTGCAGCTCGCCGCGCTGCAGCATGCGGCCGAGGCTGTCCACGCACGCGAGCACGGAGGCGAGCGGGTTGTTGATCTCGTGCCCCACGCCCGCCGCCAGCAGGCCGAGCGACGCGAGCCGCTCGCTGTGGCCGAGCTGTGCTTCGAGCTGGCTGCGTTCGGTGATGTCGCGCCACACCTCGACGATGTGCGTCACGTGCCCGTCGGCGTCGGCCACGGGGCTGAACGTGGCTTCCCAGCGCCGCATGCGGCCGTCCCGGCCCGGGATGCTGCGGAGCACCTTCTGCGCGCCGTGGCCCGAAATCACCTGGCACGTCACGCAGTCGCCGTCGCTCCGTTCCGCCTCGGGACAGTGCAGCGCTTCCCGGCACGAGCGCCCGGTGATCTCCGCGCCGTCCGCGCCGAAGGCTTCGAGGTATCGCCGGTTCGCGGCGACCACGCGCCGGTGCGCGTCCAGCACCACGATCGCGTCCGTGATCGAGTCCAGCAGCGAAGGAAGGATGGGAGTCACGCGGGCCTGGTCGATCCGTCCGTCGGGCCCGGCCAATACGGCAGGCGGGGTGGAGGGAAGGATCTTGAGCTCGTCGGGACTTCGCTTTGCGGACATCGACGGTGCCTCTTACGGCCCGACCGGATGGGTCATGGGGTGTGACACGAACGAGCGAACGGCTGACAGCCTGACAGGATGTGCGCCTGCTGGCAACACGAGCGTGCTCCGACGGGCGAGCGGCGGATCGCCGTCGTGGCGCGGGGGGGCGGCCGGTCCACCGTCCCCCGCCGTTCGGGCGCTCCTGGGTGGCACGCGAAGTGCCCGTCAGCCCTCCTTCGCGGAGGCTCCGCCTCCGCCCACCGGCGGCTCCGCGAGACGCCCGGGGCTGCCGGCGAAAGTGGTCTGGCGCCGGGGAGGATGTCGCCATGAAAGCCCTGGTCCCGAACGCCGGAATCGAGAGCTTCCGGAAGGAAATGGATCGGTTCTTCGATCGGCTCTGGGAGGGGGACTGGAAGGAACCCTCCGCGATGGGTGAGTGGTCCCCACCGCTCGACCTGGTCGAGACGAAGGACACGATCACGGTCCGTCTCGACGTGCCCGGCATGGAGCCCGGCGACCTGCACCTGAACCTGCAGGAGGGCGCGCTCACCATCCGCGGCGAGAAGAAGGTGGAGCGCGAGGAGAAGGGCGAGACGCGCTATCGCATGGAGCGGCAGTACGGCCAGTTCACGCGCCTCGTCCGGCTGCCCGCCGGCGTGAACCCCGACAAGGTGGTCGCGATGTTCCGCAACGGCGTGCTCACCGTGACGCTGCCGAAGCTGCCCGAAGCCAAGGGCACGGAGATCCCGATCAAGGCCGTCTGACGACCGGCCGGATCGCGACGTGGCGGCCCACCTCCCCGGTGGGCCGCCGTCTTGAACGACGACGGCCCGAACCGTGCAATCGATGCGAGGTGCTCCGAAGGAGGGGTGAAGACGAAGCGTCACCACGGTCCGGGGGACGGCTCCGGCGCATCTCGCCTCCGGCCAGCCCGGTGACGGCGTCCCGGCGGGTCGCATCGCGTTCTCACCGTTCCTCACGAGCACCACCCAGGAGTCGCCATGTCCGAACGGCTGGAATCCGACGTCCCCCGCCCCTCGCCGCCCGTGCCCGAGGCACGGCTCCGCGAGCGCATGCGCCGCATGGCGCCCGAGCCGCCGGCGGGCAACGCGCTGGCCGACTTCGCCGCCGGGCTCGCCACCGAGGACGTGGTGATGCGTCGTGGGCTGCCGACCGCGGCCGCGCACGCGGTGCGCTCGTTCTACCACCAGCTCGAGCCCGGCCTGCGCGTGTGCGACGGCACGGCGTGCCGCTTCGGCGGCCGCGAACTGCTGCGCGCCAAGCTCGAGTCGCACGGCGGCGAACCGATGCACGTGCGCTGCCTGGGTCACTGCCACGCGGCGCCCGCGTTCCGCCAGGGCAACACGGTGTACGCGAAGCCGGCCGACATCGCGGTGGACGCGTGGCTCGACCTGTGGGGCGAGGGCGTGCACCCGGTGGCCGACCTGGTGCCGCCGGCACGCACGAGCCTGGCCGCCGAGCCGGTCGTGCTGCGTCACGTGCTCGGGCCGCAGCGCGCCGCGCCGCGCTTCGAGGACTGGGAGCTGCCGGCCGGCGACGCGGTGCTGGACGCGATCGAACGCGCGCAGCTGCGCGGGCGCGGCGGTGCGTCGATGCCGACGCACGAGAAGTGGCGCATCGCCCGCGACACGCCCGCGGCCGAGCGCTTCGTGGTGGCGAACGCGGGCGAGGGCGACCCGGGATCGTTCGTGGGCCGGCTGCTGCTGGAGGAGGACCCGCACGCGGTGCTCGCGGGCATGCTGGCGTGCGCGCGCGCGATCGGCGCACGCCGCGGCTTCCTGTACGTGCGCGCCGAGTACCCGCTGGCGCAGCGCAGCGCGCGCCGCGCGATCGAGGACGCGCGCGAGGAGGGCCTGCTCGGCGGACACTTCGACGTCGAACTCGTGATCGGCGCCGGTGCGTACGTGTGCGGCGAGGAGACGGCGCTGCTCGCGGCGATCGAAGGCCGGCGCGGCGAACCGCGCCGCCGGCCGCCCGAGCCGATGGAGTCGGGACTGTGGGGCGCGCCCACGGTGGTGCAGAACGTCGAGACGTTCGCGGTGGTGCCGTGGGCCGTGCGCCACGGGCGAGCGCACGGCACGAAGGCCGTGAGCCTGTCGGGGGCCGTGCAGCGCACGGGCGTGGTGGAAGTGCCGGTGGGCACGCCGATCGAGCGCGTGCTGCGCGAAGCGGGCGGCGGACCGCCGCCCGGACACGAGTGGAAGATGGCGGTGATCGGCGGGCCGCTCGGCACCGTGGTGCCGGCATCGCGCTTCGACACGCCGCTCGCGTGGGACGCGCTGCCGGGGATGGGACACGCGGGGCTGGTGGTGCTGGACGACACGGTGAGCGCGCGCGACGTGGCGATGCACCTGTTCGCGTTCGCGGCGGCCGAGTCGTGCGGCAGCTGCACGCCGTGCCGCGCGGGCGTGACGCAGCTCGCGCTCGCGCGCGACCGCGCCGCGCTCGAGCGGCTGCTCGACACGATCCACATGGGCAGCCTGTGCAGCTTCGGTCGCAGCGTGCCGCGCCCGCTGCGCGACCTGCTGCACCACTTCGGCGACGAGGTGTTCGCATGATCACGATCGACGGACGCTCCGTTCCGGCGCGCGGCACGGTGCTCGACGCCTGTCGCGCCGCGGGCTCGCCGGTGCCCACGCTGTGCCACGACCCGCGCCTGTCGGCCGGCGGTCACTGCCGCGCGTGCCTCGTGCAGATGGACGGCGAGTGGGTGGCGGCGTGCCATACGCCGGCGCGCGACGGCGCCACCGTGCGCACCGACACACCCGAGCTGCGCGAGTACCGCCGCGACCTCGGCGAGCTGATGCTGGCCGAGACCGCTCCGGCGGGCATGGCGCGCGAACAGCTCGCGCGCTGGGGCGCCGAGGGCGCGCGCTACCCTCGCCGGCCGCGCGAGGCCGTGCGCGACCACACGCACGCGCACGTGCGGCTCGACCTCGACCGCTGCATCCTGTGCCGCCGTTGCGTGCGTGCGTGCGAGGAGATCCAGGGCCAGTTCGCGCTCGCGGTGGAAGGCCGCGGCGCCGCGGTGCGGCTCGCATGGGGAGGCGGCGCGTTCGCCGAGGGTGCGTGCGTGGCGTGCGGCGCGTGCCTCACCGCGTGCCCTTCGGAAGCGCTCACCAGCCACGACACGGCGCCGCACTTCCGCGACGTGCGCGTGACGCGCACCACGTGCGCCGAGTGCGCGGTGGGCTGCCAGGTCGACGTGCACGTGACCGACGGACCCGACGAGCGCGTGGCGCACGTCGAGGGCGCGGCGCTCGACGCACCGAACCGCGGGCACCTGTGCGCGCGCGGCCGCTTCGCGCACCACGCGACGAGCCCCGCCGAGCGGCTGACGCAGCCGCTGGTGCGCCGCAACGGCGCGCTCGAACCGGCTTCGTGGGACGAGGCGATCGTGGCCGCGTCCGAAGGCCTGCGCGCGGCGAAGGGCGCTGCGGCCGTGGCGTCGGCGCGTGCGACCGGCGAGGAGCTGTACCAGCAGCAGAAGTTCGCGCGCGGCGTGCTGGGCACGAACGACGTCGACACGGGCTCGCGCGCGTCGCACGCGCCGTCCGACGTGGCGCTGCGCGAGGCGTTCGGCCACGCCGCGGCCACCACGTCGTTCGACGACCTCGAGCACGCCGACGTGCTGGTGGTGACGGGCGCCGACCCCGACGGCGCGCATCCCGTGCTGGCCGCGCGGCTTCGGCAGGCCGCACTCGCGGGCGCGGCGCTGATCGTGATCGACCCGCGGCGCACGCCGCTCGCCGAGCTGGCCGACGTGCACCTGGCGCTGCGGCCGGGCACGAACGTGCCGCTGCTGAACAGCCTCGCGTGCGCGCTGATCGAGGAGGACCGGGTCGACCACGCCTTCGTCGAGGCGCACACCGCCGGCTGGGAGACGTTCGCGCCGTTCGTGCGCCTGCACACGCCCGAGCGCTGGCAGGACACGACGGGCGTGGCCGCGGCCCAGGTGCGGCGCGCGGCGCGGCTGCTCGGGCGCGCGAAACGGCCGTGGTTCACGCACGGGCTGGGCGTCACCGAGCACCGCCAGGGCACCGACGCCGTGCGGCTGATCGCGAACCTCGCGTGCCTGGCCGGCGCCGTGGGACGCGCGGGCACCGGCGTGCTGCCGCTGCGGCTGGAGTGCAACGCGCAGGGCGCGCTCGATGCGGGCTGCGAGCCGGGCCGGCTGCCCGGCGGGCACGCGGTGTCCGACGCGGTGGCGCGCGCGCACCTCGCCGCGCTGTGGGGACGCCCGCTGCCCGAAGCCGCGGGCCGCGCGCTGGAGCCGATGCTGGCCGCCGCGCGCTCCGGCGGCATCGGCGCGCTGCTCGTGATGGGCGAGGACGTGCTGCGTTCGTCGCCCGATCCGCACGGCACGCGCGAGGCGCTGGAGTCGCTCGCGTGCCTGGTGGTGATGGACAGCGTGCTCACCCCCACGGCCACGTTCGCGCACGTGGTGCTGCCCGTGGCGGAGCCGTTCGAGAGCGACGGCACGTTCACGAGCGCCGAGCGCCGCGTGCAGCGCGTGCGCCGCGCGCTCGACCCGCCGGGCGAGGCGCGCAGCGGCGTGCACGTGCTGCTGGACCTGTTCGCCGCGTGCCGCTGGCCGCAGGCGCTCGAAGCGCCCGCCGACGTGATGGCCGAATGGGCGCGCGCGTGGCCCGGGGGCGCGGGCCTGTCGCACGCGCGCCTGGACCGTGGCGCGATCGCGTGGCCGGTGCCGTCCGCGGATCACGGAGGCACGGCGCGGCTCGGCCCGGAGGCCGGCACGCGCGCGCGGCTCGCGTGCGTGGACTTCGAGCGCTCGCCCGAGATGCACGGCACGCTGTCGCTGATCCTGGGCCAACGCTTCGAGCACGTGGCCGGCCGCGCGCCGGGCGCGGACACCGAGAGCGAGGAGTGGCTCGAGATGCACGCCGACGACGCGGCGGAGCGCGGCGTGGACGAGGGCGATCGCGTGCGCGTGCGCAGCGCGTGCGGCGAGGCGTTCGTGCGCGTGCGCTGGTCGGAGCGCCTGCGGCGCGGGG
>JBGAOB010000209.1:0-8400 GCA_044222045.1 Candidatus Eiseniibacteriota bacterium | reverse complement strand
ACGCAGCGGCCGACGTCGGCATTCGCCGTGGCGGCGGCGCTGCCCGGCGGCGATCCGCTCGCGGCGGCGATCGCCGCGGGCGAAACGCCGTCGCCCGAGCTGCTCGCCGAGGCCGGATCGAGCGAGGGGCTGTCGCGCCGCGGAGCATGGCTCGCGTTCGCGGCGTTCGCGGTGGCTCTGATCGCGGCGGTCGGGCTGGCGCCGCAGACGCAGCTCATGCTGCGAGCTTCGCCGCCCAAGCCGACCGAAGTGCTGCGCGAACGCGCCACGAACATCGCCGCGCGATTCGGCTGGACCGGCCCGTTCGCCGACCGCGACGGCGCGTGGACCCAGGACGGCTCGATCATCCGCTGGATCGCGAAGACGGACTCCACCCCGAATCGCTGGAAGCGGCTCGACGGCCGCGACGGGCAGTGGCTGGTCTTCTACTGGTGGCGCCAGAGCCCGCGGCCGCTCGAGCCCGTGAACGTGGTGCGCGCCGTGTCCGCACCGTTCGATCCCGCGCTCGACCTCCCGGGCGACGTGGTGGTCACGGTGGACGGTGCGGGCCGCCTGCGCCGTATCTGGGCCGTGCCCGCCGACCACGAGGACTCGCTCGCCACGAGTCCGCCCGTCGCATGGGGCGCGTTGCTCGCCGAGGCGGGCTTCGACTCGACGGCGTTCCATCCGATCAAACCCACGTGGACGCCGCCCCAGTACGCCGACGAACGTCGCGCGTGGGCGGGCCACGACACCACGACCGGGCTCGACCTGCGCGTGGAGGCGGCATCGCATGCGGGGCGCGTGGTGTCGTTCCGCATCGTGCGCCCGTGGACCGAGTACTTCACCGCCACGCCCACCGCGCCGTCGCCGTGGCAACGACCGCTGCAGTTGCTGGTGCTCGTGCTGGTGGGCGGGCTCGTCGGCACGGGCGTGGTGCTGGCCGTGCGCAACCTGCGCGCCGGCTCGGCGCACCACCGCGGCGCACTGCGCGTGGCGCAGGGCTTCTTCGTGTCGGCCACGATCAGCGTGCTGGTGACGCGGCACCACCTGCCCGTGGACGCGGGACTCGTGGACCGGCTCATCGTGCTGCTGGCCCCCGTGATCTCGGTGTCGCTGCTGTTCGCCACGTTCTACCTGGCGCTGGAGCCGAACCTGCGGCGGCTCTTCCCCGACCTGTTCGTGTCGTGGGTGCGCGCGCTGGAGCTGAAGTTCTCCGACGCGCGCGTGGCGCGCGACCTGTTGATCGGGCTCGTGGCCGGCGTCGCCTTGATGGCGCTGCAGCGCGCCCTGATCGCCGGCTCGGTGGCGCTGCACGTGCCCGTCTCGACGCCCGACCCCGCGTACTCGCTCGCCACCGAAACGTTCGCCGTGAACGGCTGGAAGGCGCTGGTGGCGCAGCTGTGCGACGCCCTGGGCAGCGCGCTGCAGTTCACGCTGGTGCTCATGCTGATCACGCTGCTCGCGTCGATTCGCATTCGTTCGCGCGCGATCACGATCGCGATCGTGGTGGTTTCCATGCTGATCGTGCGCGGCGCGCAGGGCGTGGGTTCGCCGTTCGAGGCGGCGTACGTGCTGTCGCTGGTGCTGCTGGTGATCGTGGCGCTGTTCCGGCTGGGTCCGTTCGCGACACTCGTGCTGCTGGCCAGCAACGAACTGCTGCGCACGATTCCCACGCCGCTCGACAGTTCGACCTGGTTCTTCCGCGGCACGCCGTTCGTGTTGCTGGCGCTGACGCTGCCGGCGCTCTACGCCCTGCGCGCGTCGCTGGCCGCGCACGAACCGGCGCGCCGGCTGGTGGCCGGCCCGCCGGTGGGATACACGCCGCGCCCGCCGGCGCCGACGGCCCCACCGGCGCGGACGTTCACGCCCGACACGCCGACGATGCCGTACACGGGCGGCGCCTCGCACCCCACCACGCCCGACTCCCCGACCGAGTACACGCCGCGGCCTTCGGATCGGGGGTGAGGAAACGGCGCGTCAGCGCGCGCGCACGTCGTCCCACACCAGGCCGAACCGCCCGAGGTACTTGCGCAGGCGGTCGGCGTCGTTCGTGGAACTCCGGCGCTTCAGCGACTCGGCGAACAGCACGCGGCCCGCGCTCGACAGGTTCGCGCTCCGCCGGCACACGCCGAGCACGTCCTCGAGCTGCACGCGTTCGAACCGGTCGAGCTCCACGGCGCGCGCGCCCAGCACGACCTCGACCAGAGGCGTCTCGCGAACGGCGGGCCCGCCCCATGCGGCGCGCAGGCGCTCCACCTCCTCGTCGACGTCGGCCACGGCGATGCGGCCGCCTTCCGCCAGCGTGGCCATGCGCACGACGGCCGCATTCAGGTCGCGGAAGTTCGCGGACCAGTGCGCTTCGGGCGACGTGGCGAACGCCACGAAACGATCGTTCGCCTCGCGATTGAACGTCACGCGCCGGCCGCTCGCGCGCTCGAACCGGTCGAGCTCGTAGCGGATGTTCGGCTCCATGTCCTCACGACGTTCCGCCAACCCGGGAAGCCGGAAGGTCCACAGGTCGAGCCGTGCGAGCAGGTCCTCGCGGAAGGTGCCCGCGCCCACGGCTCGCGCGAGGTCGCGGTTGGTGCCGGCGATCAGGCGGAAGTCGCTCGACTCCTCGCGGTCGGCGCCCACCGGCAGGAAGCGCTTCTCCTCGATCGCACGCAGCAGCATGGCCTGCTCGTCGAGCCCCAGCTCGCCGATCTCGTCCAGGAACAGCACGCCGCCGTGCGCCGTCTTCAGCAGGCCGGCGCGATCCTGCACCGAACCGGTGAACGCGCCCTTGCGGTGACCGAACAGCGCCGACATGGCGGCGTCGCCGCGGATCGTGGCGCAGTTCACCTCCACGAGCGGCCCCTGCACCAGCCGGCGCGAGGACTGCAGTTCGTAGATGCGTCGCGCGAGTTGCGACTTGCCAGTGCCGGTGGCGCCAGTCAGCAGGATGGGCGCCGTGGTCGCAAGCGCCACGCGCTCGATGCGCTCCATCAACGCGTTGAACGCTTTGTTTCGCGTGTCGATGCCCGACTTGAGGAAGCTGCGCGCGTCGGCCGACTCACGCTCGAACCGGCGCGCGATCCGGTCGTAGCGCGACAGGTCGAGATCGATGGTCTGCCACGTTCCGCGCGCGGGCTCTCGCGGGCCAGCGGGCGCCGTCTGCAGCAGCCGCGCCGGGAAGTGCCGCGACTCGGTGAGCAGGAACAGGCAGATCTGCGACACGTGGGAGCCAGTGGTGATGTGGACCAGGTAGTCCTCGGCTTCGGTGTCGAACGGATAGTCGCGGGCGAACGCGTGCAGGGACTCGAACACGCGCTCGAAGTCCCACGGCTCGTCCTGGTCCACCTCTCGCGGATAGACCTTCGTTTCGGGCGAGATCGTTTCGATGTCGGCCTTCACGCGCTGCACCAGCGCCTGCTCGTCGGCGCCGTGGAGCAGTTCGAAGCGGCTCACGACGAGGTCGTCCTGCTGGCAGAGCCCCACCGAGGGCCGCCAGCGATCCCAGCGCTCCTCGCCTGCGGCGGAGTCCAGGCGGGTGCCCAGCAGCCCGATGACCACGGTCGGCTTGCGCGATGGCTTATCCATGTCGATCGGACACGATAGCCACGGATCGCCAGCGGGTCACCGGCAATCTTGGCGGCAATCCGCAGTTGCAAGTCAAAGCGCTGCCGCACAATGCATTAACAAGTCGAAGCCTGTCAGCCACCGGGCGGCACGGATCGTGGTCTCACCTCTTCCTGAGCCAGAACCCCATCACCGGAGAGACTGATGACCCCCGTGAACCTGCTCCAGGGCCTGATCGAGCGGCTGATGTGGCCGGACACCCCGCCGGCGGGCGAGACGGGCACCGCTACCGATGGCCCGGGTGCTTTCCCGGCGGACGCGCGCAACGCCGAGGGGGCGGCCGCCTACGCCATGCCGCCACGCCACGCGCTGGCACAAGTGGCGGTCACGGGCTGCCTGCGCGGCACGTTCTACGCGACCGCCGAGGAGGAGTCGGCGTCCGTCCTCGGGCTGTGCGAGCAGGTGGAACCGGCCTACGTCGCACGCGTGGCGCTGTACGCGCGCCGTACCGGGCATCGCAAAGCGCTGCCGGCGATGCTGTGCGCGGTGCTGGCGCACCGCGACGGAGCGCTGCTCGAGGCGATCTTCCCGCGCGTCATCGACTCGCCGAAGATGCTGCGCACGTTCGTGCGGGCCGTGCGCGACGGCGCGACGGGCCGGAAGTCGCTCGGCACGCGGCCGCGCCGACTGGTGCGCGACTGGCTGGCGTCGCGATCCGACGAGGCGCTCCTCCACGGCTCGGTGGGCGCGCGGCCGTCGATCGCCGACATCATTCGCATGACGCACCCGCGCCCGGCCACGCCCGCGCGCCGGGCGATGCACGCCTGGCTGCTGGGCACCGCCCACGACGCGAGCGACCTGCCGGAGTGCGTGCGCGCGCTGGAGGCGTTCCGGCGCGAACCGTCGGACGAGGCCCCCGACGTGCCGCTGGCGCTGCTCACGTCGGCTCCGCTGCGGCCGCATCACTGGGCCCAGATCGCCGAGCGGGCGTCCTGGCAGACGCTGCGCATGAACCTCAACTCGTTCACGCGTCACGGAGTGTTCGAGTCTCCCGATGCCGTGGCCCGCGTGGCCGCGCGACTCCGCGACCCCGACGCCCTCGAGCGGGCCCGCGTGCTGCCGTACCAGCTGCTGACGGCGCATCGCGAGTGCGCCGCGTCGGCGCCGGCGTCGATCCTCGCCGCTCTCGAGGTGGCGCTGGACCTGTCGCTGCGCCACGTGCCCGAACTCCCGGGGGCGGTGGTGGTGTGTCCCGATCTGTCCACGTCGATGCAGGCTCCCGTCACGGGCCACGGCCCTGCGGCGTCGCGCGCGACGTGCGTGCAGGTGGCGGCGCTCGCCACGGCGGCGTGGGTGCGACGCCAGCCCGACGTGCGAGTGCTGCCGTTCACGTCGCGCGTGGTCCCCACGAATGTGCACGCAAGCCAGTCGGTACCCGAGATCACCCACGCCCTGGTGCGGGCATCCGGCGGCGGCACGAACTGCAGTGCGCCGATCCGGTGGCTGAATCAGCACCGGGCGGCGGCGGACGTCGTGGTGCTGATCTCGGACAACGAATCGTGGATGGACCCGTCGGCGCGGCCGGGAACGGCGCTGATGCGGGAATGGAGCACGCTGCGGGCGCGCTACCCCGGCGCGAAGCTCGTGTGCATCGACCTGGTGCCCAACCGCACGCTGCAGGCGCACGGGCGCGATGACGTGCTCAACATCGGCGGCTTCTCCGACGACGTGTTCGGGGTGATCGAGCGATTCGTTCGCGGCACCGGCACGCCCGGCGAGTGGGTGCGCCGGATCGAAGAAGAAGCACTGTGAGGAAACGTGTGGGGCGAATGTCCGCGGGAATTCATGGGAAGGCCGGGTTCGAATCCCGGGCTCGCGGAACTCCGTCGCTCCACCGTCGGGGCGGGGCCGAATGCGCCGGGGAGTCCATTGGGGAATGTGTCTCCGGTAACTCCGTCGGCCCCGCTCGCCAGAAGTTGGCGCTACTCTGCAGAATCGCGTAGCCCTTTCAGGCACGCACCAAACCCGAGGAATCCGTGAACCCGACCCTCATCGACGGCGCGCAGGGCGAAGGTGGTGGACAGGTGCTGCGCACGGCGCTCGCACTGTCCATGGCCACCGGCCGACCGTTCCGCATCGAGCGCATCCGCGCGAAGCGCCAGCGCCCCGGGCTGCTGCGCCAGCACCTGGCCGCCGTGCTCGCCTCGAGTCGGATCTGCGGCGCCCGCACGGACGGCGCAGCGTTGGGCAGCACGGAGCTCGAGTTCGCGCCTGGCCCCACGCAGTCCGGCGAGTACGTGTTCGCCATCGGCAGCGCGGGCAGCAGCACGCTCGTGCTGCAGGCGGTGCTGCCGGCGCTGCTCACCGCGTCGGGTCTCTCGCGTGTGTGCGTGGAGGGCGGCACGCACAACCGACAGGCGCCCTCTTACGACTTCTTCGCCACGTCGCTGCGGCCACGGTTGGAGCGTATGGGCCCACGCATCGCCGCCCGGCTCGAGCGCTACGGCTTCGAGGCGGCGGGCGGCGGGCGGCTGGTCGTCGAGATCACGCCCACGGCCCAGCTCGCGCCGATCGAACTGCTCGAGCGCGGTGCGATCCGTGCGCGGCGCGCGATCGCGCGCGTGGCGAATCTGCCGGCCGAGATCGCCGAACGCGAGCTGCAGCGCCTCGCCCGCGAGCTGGATCTGTCGCCCGAAGATTGCCATGCCGAAGTGCTCACCGACGTGCACGGCCCCGGCAACGTGCTGGCGCTGGAAATCGAGACCGACTCGGGAACCGAGGTCGTCACCAGCTATGGGCGGCGCGAACTGCGCTCCGAGGCGGTGGCGCGACAGGTGGCCGAGGAGGCGCGGGCGTTCCTCGCGGCCGGCATGCCGGTGGGCGTCCACCTTGCCGACCAACTGCTGGTTCCCATGGCCCTGGCGGGCGGCGGCGCATTCCGCACCCCGGAGCCCACACCGCACACGCGGACCGTCGCCGAGGTGATCCGCCTGTTCCTCGACGTGGACATCGCGATGACCCGCGAATCCGAACTCGCCTGGCGCGTCGAAGTGCGACGGACGGAGACCCGATGAGCCGCGACCCGATCCGTTACGAACCCGTGCGCTGGCGGCAGTGGGGCGAGAATCTCGAGCCCGACGCCGTGCAGCAGATGGTGAACGCGTGCCGCCTGCCGGTGGCGGTGCGCGGCGCGCTCATGCCCGATGCGCACGTGGGCTACGGCCTGCCGATCGGCGGCGTGCTGGCCACGCGCAACGCGGTGATCCCCTACGCGGTGGGCGTGGACATCGCGTGCCGCGTCAAGCTGAGCGTGCTCGACCTGCCGGCCGATCTGCTGCAGGGCGGCACCGAGAAGCTGAAGACCGCCATCGAGCGCGAGACGCGCTTCGGCGTGGGCGCGGAGTTCCGGACGCCGCGCGAACACGCGGTGATGGACGAGGATTGGAGCGTGTCGCCGGTCACGCAGAAGTCGCGCACGAAGGCGTGGAAGCAGCTCGGCACCAGCGGCAGCGGCAACCACTTCGTGGAGTTCGGGCTGTTCCGCGTGGAGCACGCGCAGCTCGGCATCGAGCCGGGCGAGTACCTGGCGCTGCTGAGCCACAGCGGCAGCCGCGGCACGGGCGCCGAGGTGGCGGCCCACTACAGCCGGCTCGCGATGAAGCTGCACCCGGAGCTGCCGCGCGAGCTGCAGCACCTGGCGTGGCTCGACCTCGACACGCAGCCGGGCCAGGAGTACTGGCGCGCGATGGAGCTGATGGGCCGCTACGCGGCGGCGAACCACGCGTGCATCCACGCGGCGCTGGTGCGGAACCTGGGCGCGCGTGTGCTGCTGGGGCTCGAGAACCACCACAACTTCGCGTGGAAGGAGCGCCACGACGGCCGCGAGGTGATCGTGCACAGGAAGGGCGCAACGCCCGCGGGTGCGGGCGTGCTCGGCATCATCCCGGGATCCATGGCCACGCTCACGTACGTAGCGCGCGGGCTCGGCAACGAGGACTCGCTCCTGTCGGCGTCGCACGGCGCCGGTCGCGTGATGAGCCGCACGCAGGCGAAGAAGACGTTTCAGTGGCCCGAGGTGATGAAGGTGCTGAAGGAGCGGCAGGTGCAACTGATGTCGGCCGGGCTCGACGAGGTGCCGATGGTCTACAAGGACATCGACCAGGTGATGCGCGCGCAGGCCGACCTGGTGGAACCGCTCGCCACGTTCCGCCCGAGACTGGTGAAGATGGCGCCGGCGGGTGAGAAGCCGGAGGACTGAGGGAATGGGCAAGACGGTGCTTCGCGCGATTGCCGCTCTTGCCGGCGCCGTCCTGGTCCTCCTCGCCGCCGCGAGGGCCGTCGCCATCGCGGACGGACGCGCGCTCGGCTCCGCGCTGCCCGGCCTGCTCATGCGGACCTACGCCGTGCGCGGAAAAGCCGGCATACGCAGGTTCGACGCGAAGCGGTAGGCCCGCGCCGCGCTATCGCCGCACGAGCACGACCTTCGTCGCTGCCTGCTGCACGCGGCCACTCGCACCCGTCGCCCGCGCCTGCGCCACGTACACGCCCGCCGGCAGCTCGCGCCCGCCCTCGTCGCGGCCGTCCCACGCGAAGCGATGCGTGCCGGCCTCGCGCGCGCCTTCGGCCAGCACGCGCACGCGCCGGCCCTGCGCGTCGAGCACGGCCAGATCGAAGCGCGCCGCGCGCTCGGCGAGCGCGCACGCGACCTCGCCACGCCCCGCGAACGGCTGCATCGCGGGCGTCAGCCGCAGCGTGGCCGGGGTCGCGAGCGCCGGCGCGGCGTTCGTGGACGGCAGCATCGACAGCACGAGCCGCGCGCCTTCTCCGGTCTCGCGGCTGCGCACGAACTGCGGCGAGGCT
>JBGAOB010000208.1:0-8439 GCA_044222045.1 Candidatus Eiseniibacteriota bacterium | reverse complement strand
GCGACGGCGGTGGCGGGCCCGGCGGAACTGACGCTGTTCGACGCGAGTGGCCGGCTCGTGCGGCGGCTGTGGTCGGGCGCGCTGCCCGCCGGGGCGCACGCGCGCACGTGGGACGGCGCGGACGACGTGGGTCGGGCGATGCCGCCGGGCGTGTACCTGGCGCGCCTGCGCGCGGGCGGGGAAGAGCGCACGCGCCGGGTGGCGTTCGCGCGCTGACTCCCGCCGGAGTCGCGGCCGATCGGGGTCTCTCGCCGAACGTCGTTCGGCCGCGCGCCGATCACCCGCGCGGCGTTCGGCTGGCGGCGCGCGAAGCGGTCCGGCTAGACTCCGCCCGCACGTGCACATCACACGCGCGCGCCCGATGCCTCGACGCGCGTTCGTCCCACCGGAGGACGTCATGCATCCCAGCACTTCGACCGGGCTCAAGCCGGTCTCGCTCGCTTCGCTTCCCGAGTACGCGCCCACCACGTACGTGGACTTCAGCCAGCCCGAGCCTCGCGCCGCGTACGAGAAGGCGATCGCCGACATCCGCGCCGGCGCTGGCTTCGAGGCGCCGCTCGTGATCGGTGGCCAGCGCCTCAAGGGCAGCGGCACGTTCGCGTCCACGAACCCTTCGAAGCCGTCCGAGGTGCTCGGTCGCTTCCAGCTCGCCACCGTGGAGCAGGCGCAGCAGGCGGTGGACACCGCCTACGCCACGTTCCGCACGTGGAGCCGCGTGCCCGCCGCCGAGCGCGCCGCGTACCTGGTCGAGGCCGCCCGGCGCATGAAGGAGCGCCGCCATCACTTCTCGGCGTGGATGACGCTGGAAGTGGGCAAGAGCTGGAACGAGGCGGACGCCGACACGGCCGAGGCGATCGACTTCATGGAGTTCTACGCGCGCGAGATGCTGCGCTACGACGCGCCGCAGCCGTTGCACCAGATGCCGGGCGAGAAGGACAGCCTCGTGTACCTGCCGATCGGCGTGGGCGCGGTGATCCCGCCGTGGAACTTCCCGCTCGCGATCTGCGTGGGCATGACCACGGCCGCGGTCGTCACCGGCAACACGGTGGTGCTGAAGCCCGCCAGCGACACGCCGGGCATCGCGTGGCAGTTCTTCCAGCTGATGGAGGAGGTCGGCCTGCCCGCGGGCGTGATCAACTTCCTCAGCGGCTCGGGCGGCACGGTGGGTGACGCGATCGTGCGCCACCCGAGGACGCGCTTCGTGTCGTTCACGGGCTCGAAGGAAGTCGGCATCGGCATCAACAAGCTCGCCGCCGACGTGCAGCCGGGCCAGATCTGGCTCAAGCGCGTGGTTGCCGAGATGGGCGGCAAGGACGGCATCGTGATCGACGACGAGGCCGACCTCGACGCGGCGGCGCTCGGCGTCGCGCAGTCGGCGTTCGGCTTCTCGGGCCAGAAGTGCTCGGCGTGCTCGCGCGCGATCGTGGTGGACAAGGTGCACGACGCGTTCGTGGAGAAGCTGCTCGCGCAGGTGAAGCGCTTCGTGAACGTGGGCGACCCGGCCGTGTACGGCACGTACATGGGACCGGTCGCGAGCGAGCGCGCGATGAAGACGATCCTGTCGTACATCGAGGTGGGAAAGGGCGAGGGCCAGCTGCTCGCGGGCGGCGGCCGCGTGGCCGACGCGGACGGCTGGTTCGTGCAGCCGACGATCTTCGACGGCATCGCGCCCACGGCGCGCCTGGCGCAGGAGGAGATCTTCGGGCCGGTGCTGGCGATCATCCGCGCGAAGGACTTCGACGATGCGCTCGCGATCGCGAACAACACCGAGTACGGGCTGACGGGCGCGGTCTATTCGAAGAACCCCGACAAGATCCGGCGCGCGCGCGAGGAGTTCTTCGTGGGCAACCTGTACCTCAACCGCAAGTGCACGGGCGCCATGGTGGGCTGCCATCCGTTCGGCGGCTTCAACATGAGCGGCACCGACTCCAAGGCCGGCGGCCGGGACTACCTGCTGCTGTTCCTGCAGGCCAAGAGCATCGCCGAGAAGATCTGACGGTCGGCGAACGAAGTCGGCCGGCGTTCCCGCGAGGGGCGCCGGCCGTTCGCTTTGCAGCGCCTGGCCGGGTCGCCGGGTCGCCGCCCGCGACCGATCGGCGCGCGGTCCGGTCGCCCCGCGAAGCGAGCGCGTGCGCTTCGGGGGTGTGCGGGATTGAGGGAGTGGTGGCCGGCGTCGCCCACGCGCCGGTCATGCCCCGTTCCGCCCGGCGCCCCTCACACGCCGGATTCCGCACCGGCGCCCGCTGCGGCCCGGTCACGCCCTCACCGGGGAGGATCCCATGCGCCACGCATCATTCCTGATCACCGTGTTCGCGCTCGCGTTGGTGACTTCGATCGCGACCGCCGACACGCCTCCCGCCGCGGGCCGCGCGCCCGCGCGCAGCACGCCCTCCACGCGCGCGCTCGCGAAGCCGCTGACCGCGGCCGAGCGCGTGGTGGTCGACCGCCGTCTCGTCGGCGAACAGCAGGTGCAGGCGGCTCTCGCGCGGCTCGCGGCCACGAGCGACGGCGCGGCGCGCACCGCGATCCAGCGCGAGATCGTCGGGATCAAGCAGCGGACCGAGCTCGACGTGCTGGCGATGCTGGCCACGCAGGCGCGTGCGCGCGGCGACCTCGCCGCCGCCGAGGCGATCGACGCGCAGGCGGCGATGATCCGCCAGCCGGTGCGCCCGACCGGACCCGTGGGAGCGAAACCGGCCGTCGCGCCGGCCGCGCGTCCGAGCGCGGAAGGGGGTGCGCGGTGAAGCGCCTGCCGACGATGTTCCGCGCGACGCTCGCCGCGGCGCTGCTCGCGTCGACCGTGGTGGCCGGCGCGCACGCGCAGGGCGTGGACGGCGCGGCGGGCCCGGCGGCCCCGGCCACGGGCAAGCCGGCGCCGACGTCGTTCGTGTCGCTGATCGGGCCCACGGCGTCCACGATGGTGCCGACCTTCTTGCTGCCGGCGCCGGACGTGGCGGCGCTGAAAGCCGAGGACGCGGCGCGTTCCGCGACCGGCGACAAGTCGCTGCGCACGGGCGTGTCGCGCGACTTGCGCGTGAAGTTCGCCGACGGTCGATGGGACGCGGTCCCCGGCGTGGGCTGGCTGTGGCGCGTGGAGGTGGGTTCGAAGGACGCGTCCGGCGTGCGGCTGCACCTGACGGGCATGAGCCTGCCCGACGGCGCGAAGGTGCAGTTCCTGCGGGCGGACGGCGTCACGGTGGCGGCCGGTCCGTTCACGGGGCGCGGCACCACGAACGACGGCGACATGTGGACGCCGGTCGTGCCGGGTGACCGCGCGGTCGTGGAGTGCCTCGTGCCGGGCGATCCCCAGGGACCGGCGCCGGCGATCGAGCCGTTCCAGGTGGACCTCGTGATGCACAACTACCGCGACCCTTTCGACCCCGCGCTCGGCGACATCGCCCCGCTCGAAGGCTCGTGCCATAACGACGTCTCGTGCTACTCGGGATGGCTCTCGCTCTCGCACGCCGTGGCGCGCATCGACTACGTGGACGGCGGCGTCGGGCACATCTGCACCGGGCAGCTCCTGAACTCGCTCGCGGGTGACCTGCAACCGTATTTCCTGACCGCGAACCATTGCATCAGCACCGCCGCGGCGGCCGCGTCGGCGACGATCTACTGGGACTACCAGACGCCGAGCTGCGGCGGCGCGGTCCCCGGGCTCGGCACCGTGCCGTCGTCCGCGGTGTGCCAGCTGCTGTCGAACAACGCGACGTCGGACTACTCGTTCCTGATGGTGCTGGGCACGCTGCCGAACGGCCGCTACTGGTCGGGCTGGCAGGCCGGCGACCCCACCGACGGCACGCTGGTCACGGGGATCCATCACCCGACCGGTGCGTACAAGCGCATCAGCTTCGGCACCAAGGTCGCCGGTGCGCCGGCGAACCACGTGCGCGCGTCGTGGTACAGCGGCGTCACCGAACCGGGCTCTTCGGGCAGCGGACTGTTCCGGCAGGACAACCAGCGCCTCGTGGGCCAGCTGCACGGCGGCGCGTCCGTGTGCGGCGGCAGCGACCTCACCGACGACTACGGCTCGTTCCAGGTGACGTACCCGAACATCTCGGGATGGCTCGCGGCCGGTCCGGACGACGGCTTCGAGAACAACGACGCGTGCGCTTCGGCCACCGCGGTCGGCAACGGCAGCTGGGGCGGACTCGTGGTGCGCTACGGCCACGACGACTGGTACTCCATCTTCGTGCCGGCGAACCAGCGCGTGGTCGTGGACCTGGGCTTCACGTACGCCTACGGCGACATCGACGTGACGATGTCCCAGGGTTGCGGCGGCGCGCTGCTCGCCAGCTCCACGGGCACGTCCGACAGCGAGCACCTGGACTGGTACAACACCACCGGCGCGGCGCAGACCGTGAAGGTGCACGTGTACCTGTATTCGAACACGCGCAACGCCTACAACCTGTCGGTGTTCGTGGGCGCGTTCCCGAACCTGAGCGCCACCAGCACGCCGTCGGGCTTCACGTATCCGTCGGTGCCGCGCCGCACCGGCGACGCGGGGCTGTTCAACGCGCCGCTGCCCGCCACGCTCGACGGCAACATCACGAACACGTACGTGAACTGGGCGATCCTGAATGCCGGCCCGGGCACCACGCCCGAGGCGTGGGAGAGCGACCTGTTCGTGGACGACGCGTTCTACGCGTCGTTCGGCATCGGCCCGAACAACCCGGGCGCGTTCTCGTGGCAGGCGCTGAACGTGGGCCCCACCACGATCCCGGGCGGTCGGCACTCGTTCACCTCGTACGCCGACTACCTGAACCAGGTGCTCGAGTCGACGAAGGCGGACAACGTGTGGACCGGGCAGTGGGTGTGGAGCCCGCTCGTGCGCCCCTCCAACAGCGGTCTGTTCCGGTACCCGCCGCCCGCGCGCGGCGCGCTCGCGCTGCCGAACTCCGACGGTTTTCAGTTCTCGCGGCCGGGGAGCTACGCGTGGGTCACGGGCGTGGCGCCGACGCTGGCGGGTGACGACTACGACCTGTACGTGTACGGCGACTACTCGGGCAGCCTGTCCGGGTTCAGCTCGCTCGTGGGCAGCTCGGCGTTCGGCGGGACGTACACCGACTTCGTGGTGGGGCACTACTCGGGCACGCCGACCACGGTGTACCCGGCGGCGGTCCGCTACCTCGCGGGCACGGGTTCGTCCTGCGTCGTCGACCAGTCCGACGCGTCCGGGCGCAACGGCTCCGGGAGCGGCGCCACGTGGATCGGGCAGTTGATGCAAGCCGGACGGCTCGTCGACGTCTACGAGGCCAACCTCACCGCCGGCACGCTGTATCGTTTCGCGCTCAACCGCACGGCCGGCACCTCCGCGCTGCATTGCGAGCTGTTCGACGGCACGCCGGGGACGATCCGCTCGCGCGGTTACGGCCTGGGGACGTCGTTCGCCACGGATGCCACGCACGACGTGCTGTCGTACACGGCGATGGTCTCGGGCTGGCATCCCCTCGTGGTCTACCGCGACAACGGCGTCGGGGCGGGCACGGACGTGGAGTACACGCTCAGCTGGGGCAGCGGTGCGTTCGTGGACGCGCCCGGTGGCGGCACGCCCCGGTACGCGCTCGACTTCGCGGGCGCGCAACCGAACCCGATCCGCACCGAGGGCCGCGTCGCGTTCACGCTGCCGCAGGCGTCGCACGTGAAGCTGGCGCTGTACGACGTGACGGGCCGCGTGGTGAGCACGCTCGCCGACCGCGAGTTCGCCGCGGGGCCGCACGACGTGACGTGGCCGGGCCGCTCCGACGCGGGTCGCGCGCTCGGCGCCGGCGTGTACTGGGCACGGCTCGACGTGGCGGGACGCTCGCTCACCCGGCGCGTGGTCGTGATGCCCTGACGGCCGGGACGCACGCCGTCCGCACGCGCGAAAGGGCCGGGTCCGCGAGGACCCGGCCCTTCGTGCACGCGCCGCCGCGTTCGTCAGGCCGCCTGGGCCATGCGCTGCCGGATGAACCCGCAGCTCTCCTCGTAGCAGCGCACGAGCTGCCCGAACACCTCGGGCGCCGCGGCCAGGTCGCCGGCCTTGCCGAGCAACTCGAGCTCCCTGGCGAACGCCGCGAGCGTCTTCGCGCCCACGGTGGCGCTCGAGCCCTTCAGTGCGTGCGCGGCCTTGCCGAGCGCTTCGGGGTCGCTCGCCGCGATCGCCTGGCGGATGCGCTCCACGTCCTCCGGAGTGCAGTTCAGGTACTCCTCGAGAACTTCGCGTTCGAATTCCGGATCTCCACCGGTGATCGCCGTCAGCTGCTCCAGGTCGAATTCCATCGCATCTCCTTTGCGGGTCACGCGGCGCGTGAGATCCCGTCGTCCTCTTCCTCGTTCCCGGACCCCACGGGATCCATCCAACGTCCGAGCACGCGTTCCAGCTCTTCGGGGCGCAGCGGCTTGGTGATGTAGTCGTCCATGCCCGCGGCCAGGCAGCGGTCGCGGTCCTCGGGCATGGCGTGCGCGGTCAGCGCCACGATCGGCACGTGCGCGCCGCCGGCGAGCCGGCGGCGAATCTCGGTCGCGGCTTCGAGCCCGTCCATCTCGGGCATCTGCACGTCCATGAACACGATGTCGTAGCGCTGCGCGAAGTAGGCGTCCACGGCCTGGCGTCCGTCCACCACCGGTTCGACGTCGAGTCCCAGCCGCGAGAGTTGCGCCATGGCCACGCGGCGGTTGACCGCGTTGTCCTCCGCGAGCAGCGCGCGGAAGCCCTTCCAGCGGCCCGCCATGCGCACGCGGTGCAGCGTCGAATCCTCGGCGGCGGATGCCACGGCCACTTCGAACGGCAGGTCGCACCAGAACGTGCTGCCGTGTCCGGGCTCGCTCCGCAGCTGCAGCTCGCCGCCCATCAACTCGACCAGCCGCCGCGAGATGGTGAGCCCGAGGCCCGTGCCGCCGAAACGGCGCGTGTGGCTGCCGTCCGCCTGCGTGTAGCTCTCGAACACGCTCGCCTGCTTCTCCGGCGGAATGCCGATGCCCGTGTCGATCACCTCGATGCGCACATGCGTCGTGCCCGTCTCGGCGGGCGTCGCCGACAGCCGGATGCGCACGCTGCCCGACTCGGTGAACTTGACCGCGTTGCCGACCAGGTTCGTGAGGACCTGCCGCAGGCGCACGGGGTCGCCGACCACGCGCGCGGGCATCTCGGAAGTCAGTTCCACGCGCAGGTCGAGCCGCTTCTGCTCGGCGATCGGCCGCAGCAGCTGCGCCACGTCGCGCGCGATGCGCGTGAGGTCGCACGCCACGTGCTCCAGCGTGAACCGGCCGGACTCCATCTTGGCGTGGTCGAGGATGTCGTTGATGATGCCGAGCAGCGATTCGGCGCTGCTCTGGATCATGCGCGCCAGCTCGCGCTGCGCCTCGTCGAGCGGCGTTTCCATGAGCAGTTCGGTCACGCCGAGCACGCCGTTCATCGGCGTGCGGATCTCGTGGCTCACGTTCGCCACGAACTCGGACTTGGCGCGGCTCGCGGCCTCCGCCACCACCCGGGCGCGTTCGAGCTCACGCGTCCGGGCCTCGGCGAGGTTCAGGTTTTCCATGCCGCGCCAGAAGTCCTGGTGGAGCCCGTCGGCGAATGCCATCAGCAGCGAGTAGAAGACCAGGATCATGACCGTGGCACCGACGCCTCCGGGCGCCCCGGTGGTGAGCATCGGCACCGCCGCGGGCAGCAGCACGATCGTCAGGTACGCCTGGGGCAGCCGGATCGTCCGAGACGGCGTCATCGACACGAGTGACGCGGAGGCGATGCCGGCGTTCGCCACGAGCACGAGCAGTCCCGGCGGACTGGTGCCGTAGACCGCGAGCGACCAGGTCACGAGCTGCGACCAGGTCGCCGCCATCGCGAGCCCGACCAGCGCGTAGTTCCGGAACCAGCGGGCCGCGGCAGCCGGTTCCGCCGGGACCCGACGCGACATCGCGAATCGGAAGGCGCCCAGGATCGCGAGGACCACGCCCGTGAGCACGAACCGGGGCAGGTGCTCGGGCGCGACGCCGCTCGAGAAGGGAACGACCACGCTGCACAACAGGAAGCCCACGGCGGCCACGCGGCCCCGCACGGCGAGCGCCTCATCCCCACGCCGAAGCAGCTCGGCTTCGAGGGTGACGAATGGCAGCCAGGCGGACCCGGCGGCCGGCTTCGGCGAACGCGCGTGCACCTTGCGGGACTCCTTCGGCGCACCGCGCCGAGCATGGACGAACGACCCGAGGCACGCGGGTCGGGGGCACGCGCGTGCGGACGGGTGCCAGTCTCGGTCGGAGCGGGGGAGGCTTGAGCGCCGGCGATCACCACGACGCGGGTGTCAACACGCGACGCGGCGGGGTTTTGCGCGAGGCCGCGTCAGCGCTTGCGCGGCTTGCGCGGCGCGGCGGCTTCGTCCCGGGCGGAGGCGCGCGGCCGGGACGTGGACGCACGCGGCTTCGCGGCATCCACCGCCGGCTTTCGCCGCGTGCCGGCGG
>JBGAOB010000207.1:0-8464 GCA_044222045.1 Candidatus Eiseniibacteriota bacterium | reverse complement strand
CCGCGCTGCCGTTGCGGGGTGGGCCCTCTCCGCCGATCGCGCATCCGGCGTGCGGGCAGGCGTCTAGGAGCGTCTCCTCCCGGGCGCCCGGCGCGGCCCCGACGTATGCTGCCGCCGGCCCCGGGAACCCGGTGCGGGGCCGTTCGTCCATCCCCATGGAAGGGAGGAACACCCGCTGGCCGACGCAGGCGAGGCAGACCTCATCGCCCGGCTCCGGGCCGGGGACCTCGAGGCGCTCGCGGAACTGCACCGGCAACTGGGCGGTGCGATGTCCACGCTCGCCCGCAGCATGCTGCGCAACAGCACCGAGGCCGACGACGTGGTGGCCGACGCGCTGGTGCGCATCGCGCGGGCGGGGGCGGGCTTCCGCGGCGAACGCGGGCTCCGTACGTGGACGCTGCGCATCGTCGCGAACCTCTGCCGGGACCGATTGCGACGGCGGCGGTTCGACGGCGGCTCGGTGGACGACCTCTCGCCGATCGAGCACGCGGGGCTGCGGCTGGAACCGGTCGAGGACTGGGACGAGTCCCTCGACCGTAAGGTGATGATGGACGCGTTGGAGCGCGCGGTGGCGCGACTGCCGGCGGATCAACGCGAGGTGATCGTGCTCCGGTTCCGAACCGGGTTGCCGATCGCCGAGATGGTCGAGGTCCTCGGGATCCCCGAGGGCACCGTGAAGTCGAGACTGGGACGCGCGCTCGCGGTGCTGCGGGCGGAACTTCGGGAGACGCGGACATGAAGCGCGAGTGGAGCGACGAGGAACTGGCGAGGGCGCTGGGCGCGGTGCGCGCCGAGGCGACCGACGCGCCGCTCGCGCTGGCGCTCGAGCGCCTGCGTGCCGAGCGGCTGCCCGCCTGGTGCGCGTGGACCACGCGGCCCTGGGCATTGCCCGCGGCGTGCCTGCTGCTGGTGGTGTCGCTCGCCGGCGGCACGTGGCTCGGCGCGACGGGCCGGCTGGCGTCGGGCACGGGTGCGGAGTCCGTCGTTTCGTCGGCGACCGCGGCCGACACCGATCCCGTGGCGTCGCTGCTCGGCGACGACGCGACGAGCGGGCTCGTCACGGGCGAGGGCGCGAGCACGGTCGTCGATTCGGGAGCGATGCGATGAGCCGACGCGCGGTGATCGTGGGCTTCGTCGTGGTGTTCGTGCTCGGCCTGTCGCTGGGTTTCAACGCCGCCCTGTTGCTGCACCGCCACTTCGCGCCGCCGCCGGTGGCGGGCGGCCCGCCGCCGCGCGGGCCGATGTTCGGTCGGCCGCCCGGCCCGCCGCTCGAACACCTGGTGCGCGTGCTGGATCTGTCGCCCGAGCAGCGCGAACGGATCCGCACGCACATCGAGCGCATGCGCGATCGCAATCGCGCCGTGCACGACAGCCTGCGGCGCGCGATCGAATCCGAACTGACGCCCGAGCAGCGCGAGCGCTGGCGCGTGCTGCAGCCGCGGCGACCGATGGACCCTGGCATGATGAGGCACCCGGAAAGGCCCGAAGGCGGACCGGAAGGAGAGCAGTGATGCAGGCGAGGACGAGGATCGGTGGACTGGTCGCGGCCCTGTTGCTGGGGGCGCCGCTCGCGCACGCGCAGCAGGCGGCGGGACAGGCGCTGCCGGAGGCGCCGCCGGCGATGCACGCGGCGGCTGACGACGGCGACGCGTGGGGAGACGACCTGCTCGCGTTCCTGGGCGACGACCTGGCGTGGGCGACCGACGACGACGGGCCGTACCCGCCGGCGGGCGGCCCGGGCATGGGCGGCGGCATGGGCATGGGCCCCGGCCCCGGCGCGGGCATGCACGGCGGCATGGGCCAGGGGCCCGGCGCGGGCATGCACGGCGGCCCGGGCATGGGGCCCGGAATGGGCGCGATGCACGGCATGCGCGGCCCCGGGATGCGTCGCGGTCCCGGCGCGCGCGTGCTCGCCCAGCTCGACCTGACGCCTGCGCAGCGGGAGAAGCTCGCCGATCTGCACGAGCGGCAGATGCGCGCCGACATCCAGGCGCGCGCGGACATCGCCACGGGCATGCTCGACCTGCACAAACTGATGCGCGCCGAGAAGCCCGACAAGGCGGCGATCGACCGCCAGGTCGACCGGCTCGCGGCGTTGCACGCGACGCAGCAGAAGGCGCGTATCGGCACGATGCTCGAAGCGCGCGGCGTGCTGACGCCCGAGCAGCAGAAGAAGGCGCGCGAGCTGCACCAGCGCGGTGGGATGGGCGCGAGGCCGCGCGGGCAGGTGCCCGACGACTCGCGCGATCCGGAGACGCCGAAGCGCTGATCGCGGAGCCAGGGCTCGCGGTCTCGGGTGCGCGTCCGGGGCGATGCTGCCCCGGACGTCGCGCTGCCCGGGCTACAGCGCGAGCTCCACGCCCACGCGAAGCGAGCGCGGCGCGTGCACGAGCCGCGGGTCGTTGACGGGCACCCAGCGGTAACGGCCGTCGCTGTCGGGCGCGTCCCAGTACGCGCCGCCGCCGTGACCCGTGTCGGTGCGGTACGCACCGTACTCGTCGTACAGCGAGTTGATGACGGCGTTCGGATATCCGCCGAGCGTGGCGAGCGTCGCGTGGCGCGAGCCGAACAGGTTGCGCACGTCGAGGGTCCACGTGAGCCCGCGGCGCGGCGGCCACGTGGCGCGCACGGACAGGTCGGTGGTCTCCGACCACTGCAGTCGCTTCGAGTTCAGCAGGATCGGGTAGTACGGCTGGAGCTGCCCCTCGTCGAACGCCTCGTGAAACCCCACGACCGGTGTCCACGGCCGTGCCGAGGCCGTACGCGTGATCCACGACACGCCGAGCCAGCCGCGCGGCCGCCCGCTCGCCGTGAGCGCGAGCGTGTGGCGCTGGTCCCAGTCCAGCGGGTGGTCGCCCGCCGGGTGCGTGTAACGGCCCGCCGCCGGCCGGTACGCCGTGCCGTCCTCGCGCGACTGGATGCCCCACGCGTTCAGGTACGTGTACGTGATCTCGGCGCGCGCGGTGTGCCTGGCCCACGCGAACGCCGCCTCGAACCCTCCGGCGTGCGCGTCGTCGACGTCCCGGTAACGCGGGCGCGAGATGCCACCGGCCACGAGCGTGTCGCGCACGCCCACGAGCCCGTAGACGTCGCGGTAGAAGAGGGCCAGCTGCAGCGTGTGCGTGTCGTCGAAGCGGTGCTGGAGCGCGGCCTGGTACGACAGCACCTCCGCCGGCTGCAGGTCGGGATTGCCGAGCGGCCGGCGGCCCCACGCGGTGATGCGGCTCTCGTACAGGTACTGGCGCGCCGGCGGCTGGTGCAGCCGTACGTACGACAGCGAGAACGCGTCGCGCTCGGTCATGGGGTACGCGAAGCCGAGGCGCGGCGAGAACGTCCAGGTATCGGCCGGGCGCGGCGCGGCGTCGGCCCCGGCGCTGAACCACTGCGCCCGCAGCCCGGCGTTGAACACGAGCCCCGCGCGTTCCCAGCGGTGCTGCGCGTAGGCCCAGCCGGACGGCGCGCGGGCGGTGAACTCGCGCACCCGGTCGATCCCGAGCACGCGTGGTTCGGCGTCGTCGTGCTCACGCAGCTGCACGCGGTCGCGCGCGAAGCCGATTCCCGCCTGCGAGCGCTGCTGCGGCTTCCACTCGCGCGACACGTCGGCGCCGACCATCGCGCGCGTCGAGCGCGTGCGGCGGAAGTAGGGCTCGTCCCCGGAATAGACGTAGAACGGATCGGTGTACGGCGAGTTCGCCGAGCCGAACGATGCGCGGTTGCCGGCGCGGATGTAGCCGTCGTCGGGCGACAGGCCCACCGACGTGAGCTGGCTGCGGTGCTGCAGTCCCAGCGACACGCGCCACCAGCCCTTCACGATCGTGCGCGTGATCGTGGCGATCGCGGCCACGTCGCGCGTCTCGGTCATCACCGCGTGGTCCGCGGCGCGGTAGCGCGTCGAGTCGTCGGGGCCGTACACGCCGGGCGTGAACGGGTCGTAGCAGCTCGAGTCGGGGCACGGATGGCGCCAGCCGTCGAACGAGAACATCGGGTCGTACGGTTGTTCCACGCGACGGCCGGCGAACAGTTGCAGGCTCGCCGAGCGCGGCGCCGCACGCGGCGAGAGCCGGGCCCACGCGAGAAGGCGGTTGTCGGCGCGCCAGCCCCAGCGCGTGCCGAGCACGCGCGCGCGACCGCGCGAGCGCAGCACGGGCAGGCCGAGATCGTCGAACGTCGCGTCGCCGGCCACCGCCAGCGCGAGTGGCGTGCCGCGCACCGGGCCGTCGCCGCGCAGGCGCACGGCGTCGAAGCCGGTGCCGCGCCGGCCGTCACCCGCCCACGCCGCCTGCCCGGTCCAGCGCGAGCCCGGCACGCGCGTGTGCACGTCGAGCGCGCCCGCCAGCGTGCCGGCGTGTTCCGCGTCGATGCCGCCCATCAGCAGGTCGGCGCTCTCGACGGCGCCCAGCGGCAGTTCGAACGGTCGGCCGTCGAGCGCATCGTTCAGCGGCAGGCCCGCCAGCTCCACGGCGAGCTCGCCCGCGCGGCCACCGCGCACGTGCAGGTCGGAGCCCGACGCCACCACGCCCGCGCGCGTGGCGACCAGCGACGTGAAGCCGTCCACGGGCAGCGTGCGCACCTGCTCGGCGTCCAGCGTGTGCACGCTCTGGAGCGAGCCCGGGTCCACGCGGCGCTCGCCCGAGACGGTGTACGGCCGCAGCAGCACCACGCGGTGGCGCCAGCGTTCGCTGGAGTCGGGTGCGGCGGCGCGGCCGGCACGCGCGGCCGAGTCCGCCGCGGCGCGCGCGGCGGAGCGGGCTGCGGGAGCCGCGACCAGGGAGAGTGCGAGACAGACGGCGAGACCGGCGGCGAATCTGGCGGCCATCGAGATCCTCGGGTGGCGACGCCCGGTGAGCGGACTGTGGCCCGCACGGAGCCCCGACGTCAACGCCCGAATGCCCCGGAACCCTCGGCGGGACCGTGGCTTGACCGGCCTCCTGCCCGCCGCCTAGTCTTCCCGCCCGAACGTTACCCGGCCGCGGACCTGATCCGCGGCCGTTCCGCGTCCCGAGGGACGCCCCTGAGGGCTGCACACCCGACTGCGGCCACCGATCCGAGCGCACGAAGCCACTCCCGCGACCCGCCCGACCCGGGCCGGTCGAACCAGCGCCCCGAGCCCCCAAGCATGTCCTTCTCGTTCCAACTCGAAGCCACCGATCCCGGCACGTCCGCGCGTGCCGGCCGCTTCCGCACGGCCCATGGCGAAGTGGCGACGCCGGCGTTCATGCCGGTGGGCACGGTCGGCTCCGTGAAGACGCTCACGCCCGACGAGGTGTCGGGCGCGGGGGCCACGATCCTGTTGTCGAACACGTACCACCTGATGCTGCGGCCGGGCGTCGACACGGTGCGCGAACTGGGCGGCCTGCACCGCTTCATGGGCTGGTCGGGCTCGATCCTCACCGACTCGGGCGGGTTCCAGGTGATGAGCCTGAGCACGCTGCGCAAGGTCACGGATCACGGCGTCACGTTCCGCTCGCACCTCGACGGCACGAAGTACGAGATGACGCCCGAGGAGTCGATCCGCATCCAGGACGGGCTCGGCACCGACATCGCCATGAGCTTCGACGAGCTGATCGAGCTGCCGGCGCCGATCGAGCGCGTGCGCGAGGCGGTGGACCGCACGGTGGCCTGGGCGCAGCGCGGCTTCGAGGCGCGCGCACGGTTGCGTGACCAGGGCCGCGGCGCGATGGCGCTGTTCGGCATCAACCAGGGCGGCACGGACGCGACCGAACGCGGCCGCTGCTTCTCGCGCCTGCGCGAGATCCCGTTCGACGGCTTCGCGCTGGGTGGCCTCTGGGTGGGCGAGGGCACGAAGCTCGGCCTGGAGATGGTGGAGCGCGACTGCGGCGACTTTCCCGCGGACAAGCCGCGCTACCTGATGGGCGTCGGGCACCCGGTGGACCTGGTCGAGGCGGTGGCGCGCGGCGTGGACATGTTCGACTGCGTGCTGCCCACGCGGAACGCGCGGCGCGGCACCGTGTTCGTGAGCACCGGCCGGCTGGTGGTGCGCAACGCCGCGTACGCGCGCGACGAGCGCCCGCTGGACCCGGAGTGCGACTGCTGGACGTGCCGCCGCTTCTCGCGCGCGTACCTGCGACACCTGTTCGTTTCGGGCGAGCTGCTCGGCATGCGGCTCGCCTCCATTCACGCGGTGCACCAGCTCGTTTCGCTGGTGGGCCGCATGCGCGAGGCGATCCTCGCGGGGCGCTACGATGCGTTCCGCCGGGACTTCCTCGAGCGATTCCACAGCGGCGAGACGCTGGCGACGCGGCCCGATGTGCGGGCCGGCGCGGCGTCCTGACCGCTTTCCAACCGCACGGAGATCCGACGCATGTTCGCCGACGTCGCGTGGGCGCAGGGCGCCGCCGCTTCCAACGATCCGCTCGCGCAGTTCTTCGGCGGGCCGATGAGCACCGTGGTCATGATGGCCCTGATGTTCGGCATCATGTACTTCATGCTGATCCGCCCGCAGCAGCAGGAGCGCAAGAAGCTCGAAGCGCAGCTCGCCGCGCTCAAGAAGGGCGACCGCGTCATCACCACCAGCGGCATCTACGCCACGGTCGTCGGCGTGGAGGACGCGAAGGTGGTGCTGCGCATCTCGGACGACGTGAAGGTGGAGTTCGCCAAGAGCGCCGTGGCGCAGGTGCTCCCCGAGAGCAAGTGACATGGCGATCCGTTCCGTCCGCATCTACGGCGACCCGGTCCTGCGCGAGAAGGCGCGCGCGGTGACGGAGTTCGACGACTCGCTCCGCGCGCTCGTGGCCGACCTGTACGACACCATGAAGGCCTACAACGGGGTCGGGCTGGCCGCGCCGCAGGTGGGCGTGGCGCAGCGCGTGTTCGTGGTGGACGTGCCGGTGGACGAGCAGACGCGCGAGCGCTTCGCGGTGATCAACCCCGTGCTCGACCAGAAGTCCGGCAAGGAGTCCGGCGAGGAGGGCTGCCTGTCGATGCCGGGCATCGTGGAGGACGTGGACCGCGCGACCGCGCTGCGACTGCGTGGCCTCGACGAGCACGGCCAGCCGATCGAGCGCGTGGTGACCGACTACCTGGCGCGCGCGATCCAGCACGAGTCCGACCACCTGGACGGCGTGTTGTTCACCGACCGGCTGTCCCCGCTGAAGCGGCAGTTCCTGCGCCGCCAGCTCGACGCGCTCGCGCGCGGCGAGGTGCCCGAGGGTTATCACCCCGACGGCGGGAAGTCGGAGGCGTTCTGAGCCGTCCGCGCGTCGTGTTCATGGGCACCCCCGAGTTCGCGGTGCCACCGCTCGAAGCCGTCGCCAGCTCGTGCGACGTGGCGCTGGTCGTCACGCAGCCCGACCGGCCGAAGGGCCGCGGGCGCGCGCTGGCCGCCTCGCCGGTGGCCGAGCGCGCGACGGCGCTGGGCCTGCCCGTGCTCAAGCCCGAACACATGAAGGCTCCCGAGGTGCGCGAGCGGCTCGCCGCCGAGCGCGCCGACGTGTTCGCCGTGGTGGCGTTCGGCGCGATCCTCACGCCCGAGGTGCTGGCGCTGCCCCGGTGCGGCGCGATCAACCTGCACGGCTCCGTGCTGCCCGACTACCGCGGCGCCTCGCCGGTGCAGCGCGCGCTGTGGGACGGCCGCACCGAGACGGGCGTGTGCACGATCTTCATGGACGAGGGCATCGACACCGGCGACGTGATCATGAGCCAGGTCGTGCCGATCGCGGCCGACGACGACGCGGGCACGCTGGCGGCGAAGCTGTCGCGCGTGGGCGCGCCGCTGTTGAACGTGAGCTGCCTGCTCGCGGCGTCCGGCACCGCCACGCGCACGCCGCAGGATCGCGCGGCCGGCTCGTACGCGAAGAAGCTCCGGAAGCAGGACGGCGTGGTGGACTGGGCGCTGGACGCGAGCGTGGTGTGGCACCACCAGCGCGCCGTGACGCCGTGGCCGGGCGCGACCGCGCTGTTCGGGGCGCGCCGCCTGATCGTGACGAAGTGCGAACCCCTCGAGCGCGCCGCGGTGGCGAGGCCGGCGGGCGAGGTGATGGACGTGACGGCGGACGGAGTCGTCGTCGCGTGTGGATCGGGCGCGCTGCGCCTGGTCCGCGTGAAGCCCGAGGGACGTGGTGAACAATCGGCTGCCGAGTGGGCGCGGGGCGCCCGCGTGGAGCAGGGGCAGCGTTTCGAGCAGTGGAAGGAGAACGCATCGTGAGCGAGTACAGATCCGAACGTGGTCCGGGCCGTGCGCCCGGCGTGCGACGCAGCGCCGACGATCGAGGCGCGCGCGCACCGCGCGAAGGCGGACCGCGTTCGCGCCGCCCGGCAGGCGAGGGCACTCCGCGCGGGAGCTTCGGCCCGCGCCGCGAGGGCCCGCCGCGCGAGGGCGGATTCCGGCCACGAGGCGAAGGGGCTCCGCGCCGCGAGTGGACGCCGCGCCCTTCGCGCGAAGGCGGATTCCGTCCGCGGGGTGAGGGCGCTCCGCGCGAGGGTGGGTTCCGTCCGCGAGGCGAAG
>JBGAOB010000206.1:0-8820 GCA_044222045.1 Candidatus Eiseniibacteriota bacterium | reverse complement strand
CGACCTCGTCGCGCTCATGACGCACTCGCAGGACTGGTGGCCCGCGGACTGGGGCCACTACGGCGGGCTGTTCATCCGCATGGCGTGGCACAGCGCGGGCACGTACCGCACGGCCGACGGTCGCGGCGGCGGCGGCACGGGCAACCAGCGCTTCGCGCCGGTCAACAGCTGGCCCGACAACGGCAATCTCGACAAGGCGCGCCGGCTGCTGTGGCCCATCAAGCAGAAGTACGGCAATCGCCTCTCGTGGGCCGACCTGATGATCCTGGCCGGCAACTGCGCGCTCGAGTCGATGGGCTTCAAGACGTTCGGCTTCGGCGGCGGCCGCGCGGACATCTGGCAGCCCGAGGAGGACATCTACTGGGGCCGCGAGCTGACGTGGCTCGGTGACAAGCGCTACAGCGGCGATCGCGAACTCGAGAACCCGCTTGCCGCGGTGCAGATGGGCCTGATCTACGTGAACCCCGAAGGCCCGGGCGGCCACCCGGACCCGGTGGCCTCGGGCCGCGACGTGCGCGAGACGTTCGCGCGCATGGCGATGAACGACGAAGAGACGGTGGCGCTGGTCGCGGGCGGGCACACGTTCGGCAAGGCGCATGGCGCGGGCGACCCGGCGCTCGTGGGACCGGAACCCGAGGCGGCGCCGCTCGAAGCGCAGGGGCTGGGGTGGATCAACCGGCTCGGAACGGGCAAGGGCGCCGACACCACCACCAGCGGCATCGAGGGCGCGTGGAAGCCGAACCCGACGAAGTGGGACGGCGGCTACTTCGACATGTTGTTCGGCTACGAGTGGGAGAAGGTCAAGAGTCCGGCCGGCGCGTGGCAGTGGCTGGCGAAGGATCCGAAGCCGGAGCACCTGATCCCCGACGCGCACGATCCGTCGAAGAAGCACCGGCCCATGATGACCACCGCCGACCTGTCGCTGCGCTTCGATCCGATCTACGAGCCGATCTCGCGCCGCTTCCAGAAGGACCCGCAGGCGTTCGCCGACGCGTTCGCCCGCGCGTGGTTCAAGCTCACGCATCGCGACATGGGCCCGCGCGCCCGTTACCTCGGCCCCGAGGTGCCCGCCGAGGAGCTGATCTGGCAGGACCCGATCCCGACCGTCGATCATCCGCTGGTCGATGCGGCCGACGTCGTCGCGCTCAAGGCGAAGGTGATGGCCTCGGGCCTGTCGGTGGCGGAACTGGTGGCCACCGCGTGGGCCTCGGCGTCCACGTTCCGCGGCTCCGACAAGCGCGGCGGAGCGAACGGCGCACGCATCCGACTGGCGCCGCAGAAGGACTGGGAAGTCAACGAGCCGGCGCAGCTGGCGCGCGTGCTCGGCGTGCTCGACGGCGTCCGCAGGGATTTCGACGGCGCGCAGAAGGGCGGCAAGAAGGTCTCGCTCGCCGATCTCATCGTGCTCGCGGGCGGCGCGGCGATCGAGGCGGCGGCGCGAGCGGCGGGGCACGCGGTGGAGGTGCCGTTCACGCCGGGCCGCATGGACGCCACGCTGGCGCAGACCGACGTGGAGTCCTTCGCCGTGCTGGAGCCGCAGGCCGACGGGTTCCGCAACTACCAGAAGAAGGCGTTCACGGTGCCGGCCGAGGAGATGCTCGTGGACCGCGCGCAGTTGCTCACGCTGAGCGCGCCCGAGATGACGGTGCTCGTGGGCGGCCTGCGCGTGCTGGGCGCGAACACGGGCGGCTCGAAGCACGGGGTGTTCACCACGCGCGCCGGCACGCTCACGAACGACTTCTTCGTGAACCTGCTGGACATGGACACGGTGTGGAAGCCGGCGAGCGACGCGGCCGACACGTACGAGGGCCACGACCGCCGGACGGGCGCACCGAAGTGGACCGCCACGCGCGTGGACCTGGTGTTCGGGTCGAACTCGCAGCTGCGCGCGCTGGCCGAGGTGTACGCGCAGGCCGACGCGGGCGCGAAGTTCGTGCGCGACTTCGTCGCCGCGTGGGCCCGGGTGATGCACCTGGACCGATTCGACGTGCGGACCGCGTGAGCGGAACGGCGCAGGATTCGACGCCCGGTGGCGGCGGCGGCTTCGCGGCCGCCGCCGAACCGGGTGTCGGTGCACCGCCGCGGCGTCGCGTACTCACGCGGGTCGAGGCGATACCACCCTTCCTCGAGGAAGCATGGCGATCCGCGACATCCTGAAGCTGGGGCACCCCGGCCTGCTCGAGCGTTGCGCCGACGTCGCCGAGCACGAACTGCCGCGGGCGCTCGAGGTGGGGCGTGACCTGCGCGACACGCGCGCCGACTTCCGCGCGCGGCACGGCTGGGGCCGCGCGATCGCGGCGCCGCAGATCGGCGTGGCGAAGCGCATCGTGTTCGTGCACGTGGACGAGCCGCTGCTGCTGCTGAACCCGGTGATGTCCGACGCCAGCGCCGGGACGCTGGAACTGTGGGACGACTGCATGAGCTTTCCCGATCTGCTCGTGCGCGTGCGGCGGCACGTCGCGTTCGACCTCACGTACCGCGACGCGGACTGGATGGAGCGAACGCTTCACGTGGAAGGGGCGCTGTCCGAACTGCTGCAGCACGAACTCGATCACCTCGACGGCATCCTCGCCGTGGCGCGGGCGATCGACGGAAAGTCGTTCGCGCTGCGGAGCGAGCGGGCGGGGCTCGGCGCGTCGGAGCTTCGCCCATCCCTCCGCGTCGGCGCCGGGCCCGGACTGACCGCGGCCGGGCGCGCGACGGCGCGGAACGATGGGGGCCGGCGCGCACCCGTTCGTCGGCCGCGGCTCGGACGTAGGGCGAGCGGAGCGACGGCACTCGATTCCGCGGCCCGCACGGGATGGCCGCCAGGCGAGCGGCCGTGCACACGACCGGAGGCATCGATGATCGCAGGAGCGAGGTACGGTCACACCCGAACCTGATCGCCGCGGACTGGCGGGCGCTCGCGCGCTTCTACCAGGAGCTGTTCGGCTGCGTCCCCGTTCCGCCGGAGCGCGACTTCAAGGGGAAGGACCTCGAGCGGGGCTCCGGCGTCCCGGGAGCCGAACTGCAGGGCGTCCACCTGCGACTGCCGGGCCACGGTCCCGAGGGACCGACGCTGGAGGTCTTCCACTACAACATCCAGGAGCCGAGGCCCGGCGTGGCGGTGAATCGCCCGGGCTTCGGGCACATCGCGTTCGTCGTGGACGACGTGCCGGCCGCTCGCGCGGCGGTGCTGGCCGCGGGTGGCGGACCGGTCGGGGAAACCGTCACACTGACGACGGCCACCGGGGCGAAGGTGACCTGGGTGTACGTGACGGACCCGGAAGGCAACGTGATCGAGCTCCAGTCGTGGTCGAAGTAGGCGTGGCGCCGGGTCGGGCACGGGTGCGGGGTCGGGGGCGCGGCGGCCTCGCGTACCGACCGCGTGCGCACCGTGCGGTCGCGGCCACGCCACGAGTCGCGCCCACGGGAGGATCCGCGTGAGTCGTCATGTTCGTGCCGTCGTCTTCGCGGGCGTCGCATGCCTGCTGCACGGGGCGGCCGCAGCGGGTCCCGCGGGCAGGGCGGCCGCCTCACCGGACTCCGTCGCGCGGCAGTTGATCCGCCTGCAGGCCGAGGTCGTGCGTGCCACCGAGGCGCGCGACCGCGCCGCGCTGGACCGGCTGATCGCCGACGACTTCGTGCTGGCGTTCCACGACGGCAAGCCCGGGTCGGAGGTGCGCTACGTGAACAAGGCGCGCGTGATCGCGCGCTGGACCGCGCGCGACACCACCGTGGAGACGCTGCCCACGCGCATCGAAGCGCCGCGCGCCGAAGTGGCGGGGGACGTCGGCGTGGTGTTCGCGCGGATCGTCGACCGCTGGCGCGACGCCAGCGGCGAACACGCCGCGACCACGGCGGTGGCCGACGTGTGGGTGAAGCGCGGTGGGCGCTGGCTCTGGTTCGCGGCGCAGGAGACGGTGGTCCCCGGCGCGCCCTGATGCGCGGCGCAGCGCCACCGGGTCCGTCGTGGCGTTTGGGCTCGGGCCCGCATCGCCTCCGGCTGTTCCTCACCCCTCGCGAAAAGGTGCCCTCCACGTGAAGCAATCGATCGGCCTCGTGTCACTGGTGGTGCCGGACTACGACGAAGCGATCGCGTTCTACGTGGGCGTGCTCGGCTTCACGCAGGTCGAGGACATGCCCACCGCGGAGCCCGGCAAGCGCTGGGTCGTGGTGGCGCCACCCGGCGCGACGGAATCGCGGTTGCTGCTCGCGCGGGCGGCGAACGCCGAGCAAGCCGCGTGCATCGGCAACCAGGCCGGCGGGCGCGTGTTCTTGTTCCTGCACACCGACGACTTCGCGCGCGATCACCGGCGATTCGTCGCGAACGGCGTGACGTTCGAGGAAGCGCCCCGGTACGAAGCCTACGGGACGGTCGCCGTGTTCCGGGACCCGTGGGGCAATCGGTGGGACCTGCTGCAGCCGAGCGCGGGGTAGCGGGTCGCGGCGAGCGAAGGCTCGATCTGCGAACCGCGAGCTTCCGCTCCCCGGCACGCCGCCGCCCCGGTCGAGTCCCCGCGGGAGCGAGCAAGAGCACCACACCGGCTCCGCGGACGTGAGCAACATCAGCGCGGAGTGCCTGCGGTGCATGCTCGAGTGCGACGATTCGATTCGTCATCTGCTGGACGAGCGCATCGGGACGGGTTTCGCCCGGGACGTGGAGACCGGGCACTTCGAGCCGGTCCCCGACCTCTGGTCGTGGCGACTCGCCGGATATCGCGGGGCCGGCCACCCGGACGCTCGACCGATCGTTGCACCGGTCCCGAGCCGCCCCGTAGACTTCCGCCCGCTTCCGGCGCGGTCCGCGAAAGACGCGGTGCTCAGCCGGGAGCATGCGACCGTCGGGTCGAGCGAGCGCGCCTCGGGCCGTTCGCGACGGCTGGACGAAGCCGGAGGACACATGAGCACCCGCACCATCCGCATCGCCACGCCCGCCGATCGCCCCGCGATCGACGCGATCTACGCCCACTACGTGCGCACGTCCACCTGCACGTTCGAGGAGCAGGTCGAATCCGACGAGGTTCGCCGCGCCTGGTTCGACGCGCACGGCCCGGCCCATCCCGTCACGGTGCTCGAGCAAGCGGGCACGATCCTGGGTTGGGCGTCGCTGTCGCCGTGGAAGTCGCGTTCGGGCTACCGGCACTCGGTCGAGCTGTCGATCTACCTGCGCCCCGAGTCGTGCCGCCAGGGCCTCGGTCGCGAGTTGATGGCCGACCTGGTCGCTCGCGCGGAGGCGCTCGGCTACCACGCGCTGATCGGCGGCTGCTCGGCCGACCAGGCCGCCAGCATCCGCCTGCACGAACGCTTCGGCTTCGAGAAGGTGGCGCACTTCCGCGAGACGGGGCGGAAGTTCGACCAGTGGCTGGACGTGGTGTACCTGCAGCGCACCCTGGGAGCACCGCGCGCGGTTTGAGTATCTTGCGCGGCATGGCGTGCGGGCCGGATCGGGCGATCCGGCCCGCACATTCACCCGGCGGAAGGTGGAGGCGTCGCATGACCGGACGAGTCGCACGGTTGCCGGCATTCCCCGCGGTCGCGGGACAGCGCGCGCCCGCCGCGGCGCCGCGCGCGACGGGGCGCCGGGCGTGAGGTCGGCGCACGTGCGCATCGAGTCCATCGGCCCGCGGCACGCCGACGCCGTGCAGCGGCTCGCGACCGACGCGCGCATCGCCGCCACCACCAAGGTGCCGCATCCGTACCCGGCCGACGGCGCGCGCACGTGGATCGCGGCCGCGACGGCGGAATGCGAGCGGGGAACGATGTACGCGTTCGCGATCGTCGACGAGCGGGGCGAGTGCGTGGGCCCGTGCTCGCTGATGGCCGTGGACCGCGCCGCGCGCGTGGCGGAACTCGGTTACTGGATCGGCGTGCCGTACTGGGGGCGGGGCCTCGCCACGGCCGGTGCCCGACAGGTGCTGGCGTTCGGCTTCGAGACGCTGGGGCTCGAACGCATCGTGGCGGACTGCCTCGACCACAACACGGCATCGCGGCGCGTGCTCGAGAAGCTCGGATTCGTCCCGGTGGGGCCGGCGGGCACGGACGACCGCGGCGCGTCGTCGCGTCACGAACTCCGGCGGAACGCCGGGAAGGAAGGCCGCGCATGAGCCGGCTGCAACTCGTCACCGTGCCGGGCTACACCGGCTCCGGCCCCGGCCACTGGCAGTCGCTCTGGGAAGGCGACGACCCGTCGATCGTGCGCGTGCAGCAGGACGACTGGGACCGCCCGGAGGCGGAGTCGTGGTCGGCGTCGATCGATCGCGTGGTGCGTGGCGTGGCCGGCCCGGTCGTGCTGGTGGCGCACAGCTGCGGCACCGTGGCGGTGGCGCACTGGGCGGCGCGTTTCGAGCCCCGTGTTGCCGGCGCGTTCCTCGTGGCGCCGCCCGACTCGGTGCGCGAAGACCTCGACGAGCCCATCCGCGCGTTCGCGCTTCCGGAGTTCCGCCGCCTGCCGTTTCCCGCGCGCGTGGTGGCGAGCGAGGACGATCCGTACTGCGCGTTCGATCGCGCCCGCGCCATGGCGCGCGCGTGGGGCGCGTCGTTCGTGTCGGCGGGGCGCGCGGGGCATCTGCACACGGCGGCCGGCTACGGCCCGTGGCCCGAAGGCCGACGGATGCTCGCCGAGTTCTGCGCGGCGCTGGAGCGCGACGACCCGCGCGGGTGAGCGGTCCGCCTCGTGGCGGAGCCGGCGCGCACGCGGGGCGCGGCGATCGCTCGCCGCGCCCCGCGCCGTTTCCCGGAAGCGCCCGGACTACTTCAGCAGCTTCTCCATCTCGTCCATCACCGCGTTCATCTCCTTCATCGCGGCGTTGAACGGGGCCGACGTGGTCATGTCGACGCCGGTGCCCTTGAGCAGGTCGATCGGGTACTGGCTCGAACCCGACGCGAGCATGTTCAGGTAGGCGTCGCGCTTCACGGTGGGCGCCTTCTTCGGGCGCTTGTTCATCGGCAGGTCGAGGCCGGCTTCGTGGCGGATGCCGTCGGCGATCGACGTGGAGGCGATGATGCTCGTGGCGTACTGGTACACGTAGAAGTTGTAGAAGAAGTGGGGGATGTAGCTCCACTCGATGCCGTACAGGTCGTCCACCTTGCACACGCCCTGGTCGTGGCCGTAGTAGCGGCGCGCGATGTCCAGGTAGACCTTCGACATGTTGTCGCCGCTCAGCTGCTCGCCACGCTCGGCCATCTCGTGGATCGCCAGCTCGAACTCGGCGAGCATCGCCTGCCGGAACATCGTGCCGCGCAGGTCCTCGAGCCGGCTGCCGAGCAGCGACAGCCGCGCCGACTTGTCCGTGGTGCGGTCGAGCATGTAGTGGAACAGCAGGTTCTCGTTCAGCGTGCTGGCCACCTCGGCCACGAACGTGGCGTAGTCGGCGGTCACGAACGGCTGCTTCTTGTTCGCGTAGAACGTGTGCATGGAGTGGCCGGACTCGTGCGCGAGCGTGCCGACCTCGTCGTAGAGCCCGGTGAAGTTCTGCAACTGGTACGGGTGCACGCCGTACGAGCCGGTGCTGTACGCGCCGGAGCGCTTGCCGGGCGAGGGGAACCAGTCCACCCAGCCGTGCGTCATGCCCCAGCCGAGCGTGTCGACGTACGCCTGGCCCAGCGGCTTCACGGCGGCCAGCGTGATCTGCATGGCCTCCTCGGGCGTGTACTTCTTCTCGACGTCGGCCACGAGCGGCGCGTACAGGTCCTCGTAGCGGAGCTGGTCCACGCCCATCATGCGCTGGCGCAGCTTCAGGTAGCGGTGCAGCACGGGCAGGTTCGCATTCACGTCGGACACGAGCTGCTTGTACACCTGCACGGGGATGTTGTTGCCGAACAGCGCGGCCTCGACGCACGAGTTGTACTTGTGCACGTCCTTGTTGAAGAGATGCCCCTGCACGCCGGCGTTCAGCGCGGCGCCGTACGTGGCGCGGAAGTCACGGTGCGCACGCCAGAACACCCGGAACACGCTGTCGCGGTCGGCCCGCACCGACGACTGGCGGTACTGCGTGTAAGCCGCGTCGTCCAGGCGCACCTTCTCGCCCGTGGACAGCGTGATCGTGGGCCACGGCATCTCGGCGTTGTTCAGGATGCCGCGGATCGTGCTGCCGGCGCCGGCCATGCGGCCGGCCATCGCGCTGATCTTCTCCTCGCCGGGCGTCAGCGTGTGCGCCTCGTAGCGGAGCAGGTCCTCGAGGTACGGCTTGTACGGCGCGAGCCGCGGCTCGGCGGCCATGAACTCGTGCACCTTCGCCGAGCCCAGCCCGAGGATCTCGGGTCGCACGTAGGAGACCGCGGCGCCGAAATCCACGCCGAGCTGGCCGGCCGTCTGGTCCAGCTCCATCTGGTGGCTGTCGCGCGTGTCCTCGTCGCTCTTCTGGCTGGCCCACGTGGCGAGGCGCTGGTAGTCGCGGGCGTAGTCCATCATGCCCGACAGGGCTTCGTAGAACGCGGTGGGCGAATCGCCGAGGTGGCCCTTGTGCTTCTCGAGCTCGGTCACGCGCCGGCGCAGGTCCGCCAGCGACTTCTGCCACGCGGCTTCGTCCGCGAACAGGTCGGTCAGGTTCCACTTGTACTTGTCGGGGATCTCGCTGCGCTCCGCCGCGACGGCGGGCAGGGCGACCACGAGCAGGGCGAGGGCGGCGGCGAACCACCGCATGCGGGACGTGGACATGGCATCTCCGTGGCTGATGGCGGAGCGTCGGAGGCGCGGCTCGCCCCGGACGCGTGCGGATCACGGCGGCAAGCTAGCAGCCGCCACCCGCCGGCGACAGCCGCGGGCGAGCGGAAGCCGGGGGCATCCGACCAGCGGGGAAGCGCGAGGGACGGGCGCGCCCAGTTGCCGCTCGCGCGCGG
>JBGAOB010000205.1:0-8453 GCA_044222045.1 Candidatus Eiseniibacteriota bacterium | reverse complement strand
TCGATGGGAGAGCGGTCACTCATAGGATGAGCCTAGTGGCGGCCACGGTACTTGGTGAAGATTTGATTCACGATCTTGTTGGCGGTGTCGTTCCGGGCCGCAAAGAAGAGGTAGTACACGACCGCGTTCGTGCTGTTGCGCATCGGCAGCGGCTCAGGGACGTTTGCAAAACCAGCCACCTTGCGCAGACGATCTCGGAAGGCTGCCACGATGACATCGTTCGGCGCCTTCTGGACTTCCTGCTCGCCGAAGAGACTTCCCTGCGGGCTCGGGCGGTATGCGACATCACGCCAGGATTCGTCTCCCCAGAAGGCCGTCATCGGCGCCGCCTGCTCGGGCGTGACCCTCTTCGGTTCCGACCACAGGGCGTTCCGGTTCATGTCCATAATCGGGAAGTTCAGGAACAAGTCGATCGTCCCGAGCTCCCCCGCCTTGGCCATGACCTGCCATTGCAGATCGAGCCCGTAGGGGTCGAGCACGCACAGTGCTCGCTTGTAGTGCTCGTATCGGACCATTGGGAGCACGTCCTCGAGAAGCACATTGTTGCAGTCGCCCTCGAAGAATGCGACATCCTGTCTCGCGCCGATCAGTCTTCTGAGTCCCTCGATACGACCGCCATCGAGATCAATCAGGAAGTGACGCTTGAAGGGCGGATTGATGTTGAGCGCGTTCAACGGGCTCCCGGGGATCCAGAGCCCCGTTGCCTTCGACAGATGCACGCCAGCGCCGGCAAAGCCATCAATGTAGTAGTGCGTCAGGCCGGACTGCTTCGAGAGAATCGTCGAGTAGGCCTGAGCGTATTCGCGCAGAATGTCCAGCTTGATTTCGGACCATTCCCCGATCTGATCGAACTTGATCCCGTGCTTGGTCAAGTTGGCCTCGCGTCACTTCTTGTTGGCTCGGGGGCTGGCTTCTCGACGACCTCTGAAGCTCAGGCGGCTGTGAGCGCTCCTACGACTGGCAGGCAGGTGAGACCTTCCGGGAACTGGCACCCCCGACCCCCGTCAGAGGCCCGCCTGCGGCGTCATCGAGTCCCCTCGTGGCGGCGTGCGTGGGGCACATGCCATTCCGCGGGCGACCGGTTCCATCCGGACGGGCCTCCGGCGAGGCCGGCTTCGCGGGTGTCCCGTCTGGGGCGTCACCGGCGGCCCTCGTCGCTGCGGAGTGTCCGTGACACGCCTCGCTCCTCGGGCCACCGGTTCCTTGCGGACGGGCCTCCGGCGAAGCCGGCGGCGCGGTACTTCTCCGGTGGGCCACGTCGGCAGACACGGCGATCCCCGCGATGCCGTCGCCGAGCGTGGTCCCACCGGTATCACCGGCTCGCGAATCCGCGGCGCACGACGCCCGCAGCACAGGTGCCGTGTCGTTTGTGGCGGGGGAGGAGACGACGTCCAGGTCGTTCCTCGGCGCCGCGGATTCAGAGGCCGGCAGCATTCATCCCTCCAGCGATACGGAGTCGAGCCACCACAACATGTCGCCGGCCTGCAGCTGCAGCTGATAGACGTCGCCATTGCCGTCGGTGACCGAGAAGAAGAAGCGCGGGTGCTTGCCCGCGCGATCCATCCAGCGGGCATTCACCCGCACCACCCGGTGTTCGCGCCCGCGCCGGCGGAACGCCACGGGAGTGACGGTTCCGCCGGCGAAGTCGGCGCGCACGGCCACGGCTTCGTCGATCGCTTCGCTTCGCATGGACCTGGCACCCGGCGGACTCACGGCCTCTCGAGCCATTCGAGCCGCGTTCCACCGGCACGCGGCACACTACTGCACGCATGTGCAGTAACGCAACGGGAATTTTCGGGCCGGGTGGCGAACGGGCGCCGACGGGCCGAGAACCGGGCTGTTGCCCGTGCGGAGAGGCGCGCGCCGCGCGCGCCGGCGTCTGCGGTATAAGTCCCGCCGACCCGCCGTCCATGGAAGGAGACCTACGTGAAGACCCCGCGCCTCGCGCTCGTTCTCGCCACCGTGCTCGCCGCCGTCGCGATGCCGGCGCTGTTCTCGTCGCACTCGGGCGCCGTGCGCGCCGACGGTCCGCTGGCACTGCACACCACCGACCTGGGCCGCGGCCCCACGATCGTGTTCGTACACGGCCTGGGCGGCTCGCGCTCGGGCTGGATGCCGACCGCGCGCAAGCTGATCGGCAGGCACCGCATCGTGCTCGTGGACCTGCCGGGTCACGGCGACTCCAAGGACGTGGTGCCCGATCCGTTCTCGCTCAAGGCCGTGGCCGACGCGCTCGACGGCGTGCTCGCCCGGTACAACCCCGACAGCACCATCGTCGTGGCGCACGGCATGGGCGGCCTGGTGGCGATCCAGGACCTCGCCACGCATCCGGGCCGCGCCCGCGCGCTGCTGCTGGTGGACGCGGGGCTCAAGTCGCCCGTGCAGATCCCGGATCAGGAACAGAAGTACTTCCTCGACTACATGGACAAGAACTACGACCAGTTCCTGTCGATGCTGTTCAAGCGCATGGGCCGCGACTCCACGCAGGGCGTGGCCATCCACGCGGTGGCGTCGCTCGCGAACCCGGTGGCCATCCGCGGCTTCTTCCGCGAGATCCTCAACTTCGACGGCAACGTGCCGCTGAAGTCGGTGACCGCGCCGGTGGAGATGGTGGTCACCGACCGGCTGTGGCCCGAGAAGGCCACGTGGGGCGCGACCGCGAAGCAGCTGGGCTGGGACGATTCCACGCGCGTGTCGCCACGCCGAATCGTGAACGCCGGCTACTGGGTGATGCAGGACCAGCCCGACACGCTCGCGTCGGTGGTCGCGGACTTCGTCGCGCGGAGCATGGCCGCGAAGAAGAAGTAGCGCGGGCACACGCGATCGCGCGGGGCGCTTCCGTCGCACGGAGGCGCCCCGCGGCGTTTCCGCACGAACGCCGCCCCGCCGGGACACCGCGCGACGCGTGATCGTGGTGCCGCGTCGCACGCCGGTCGCACGCATCGCATCGCTGCATCGTCGGCCCGCCGCGCACGGCCACGCCCCGTGCTTCGACCCGCGCCCGCGGCCCCTCGCGCCCGGCCGCCCACGCCTCCATCGCCGAGCTTCGCCGGCAAATCGGACGCCTCGACCCGCGCGGCGCGCCCGGCGGAGGCCGCGGCGGACTGCCGCGTTTCACAACTTCCGGCCGCCCCGCCTTTTCGCGCTCGGGGAGGGCAAGAAGCCACGCGTGGCGGCCGATAACCCCGGCACGTCGCGCCCGGGCTCGCGCGACACCCCGTCCCCATGTTCCGACGCATCCTGGTCTTCGCCATCGTCGCCGTCGTGCTCGGCCTGCTCATCGGACGCGAGCGCGCTTCGACACCCGACGCCTCGCGCTCCCGGAGCGCGGGGCCGGTCGTCGTGCTCGTGCACGGACTCGGCAGCAGCGCCGCCGACTGGCGCGAGGTCGCGCGCGACCTGGAGCGCGACCATCGCGTCGTGCTCGTGGACCTGCCGGGCCACGGCGTCACGCGCATGCCCGAGCCGTTCGGGCTGGCGCAGGCGGCCGCGGTGCTCGACCGCGCGATCGAGGATCGCACCGACGGTCCCGTGATCCTGGTGGGCCACTCGGTGGGCGGGCTCGTGGCCGCGGCCGAAGCGGTGGTGCACCCGACGCGCGTGCGCGCCCTGGTGCTGGTGGAGTCGGCGCTGCGCCCGCAGTTCTCGCCCGGGGACGCGAACGGCCTGCTGCAGGACTTCGAACACGACTACGCGGGCACGCTGCGCAACGTGTGGTCGGGCTTCGGGCGCGATTCCGCGCAGGGCGAGCGGCTCGCGGCCGAGGCCGCGGCGGTGGACTCGGCGGTGCTCAAGCCGTGGATCCGCCTGGCGTTGTCGTCGGACCTGTCGCGCGACGTGGCGATGCTGCGGCAGCCGGTGCTGGCCGTGGTCGCGCCGCACACCTGGGAGCCCGGCGAAAGCTGGAGCGCCGTGGCCGAGTCGCTCGGGTACGCGCGCATGCCGAACGCGCGCGGCGTGCGGCTGGGCCGCTGCGGCCACTACGTGATGCTGGACCAGCCGAACGACCTGGCGGGCGAGATCCGCCGGTTCGCGCGCGGCGTCGAGTCGCAGCCCGTGGCCACGCGCTGACGCGGCCCGCGCGCCGCGAGCGCGCCGCTCCGCGTCCGCGTGCCGCCCTCGCTCCGCGCGCCCGCCCTCCGCTCGCGCTTCAGTGCCCCGGCGTGTCGCCCAGCCGCGCCATGGCGGCCGCGCGCGTCATCCACTGCAGCGTGCCCATGGTGCCCAGGTAGCCGTCGGTCTTCTCGAAGCGGGTGGCGCCCGGCACGCGCACCACGAGCGTGGGGAACGCCTGCACGCCGAACGCGCGCTGCAGCGAGTCCACGACCGGCGCGTTGCGGCCCTCCTCGCGTGCGCGGTCGAGCACGCGCACCGGCACGAACAGCCGCTCGATCACCTGCGCGCGCTGCGGGTCGGCGAACACCTCGCGCTTCATCGCCTGGCACGGTGGGCACCAGTCGGCCGTGAAGTCGTACAGCACCGGCTTGCCCTGCGACACGGCGAGCACCTCGGCGTCCTCGAACGGCACCCAGTGCACGAGGTCGCCGCCCGCGTGCGGCGAGCGCGACTCCCACCACGTGGCGCCCACGCGCAGCACCAGCAGCACCAGCGCCGCGCCCGCGAGCAGCACCGGGAACGGCCGCGACGAACCGCTGCGCGCGCGCGCGGCGTCATCCACTGGCATACGAGAGCTCCTTGCGGTTCACCACGATCACCGCCACCGCGAGCGCCAGCGTGACGGCCGACGCGTACGTGGCGAGCGCCGCCCACGGCACGTCGCCGCCCTGCAGCCACGCCAGCGGCAGCGCCGGCTGCAGCGTGTGCTGCAGTTCCACCGCGCCGAGCTCCATCCACGCCCACTGCTTCCACGCGCCCAGGTTCTGCGCCACCGTGAGGCTGGCCAGGCTCATGAAGTACAGCGCCACGTCGCCGAGCCCCGGCGCGAGCGACGACAGCATCACCACGATCGCCGCGGTGCCGAACGCCGCGGCCACGTTCTGGCCCGCCAGCACCGCCACCGCGCCCGGCTCCAGGTGGCCACCGCGCGCCACGATCGCCGCGCACGCCGCCGCCAGCAGCACCAGGAACAGCACCGACGCGCCGAGCCCGCCCGCGAGCCAGCGGCTCACCACGAAATCGCGGCGCGTGATCGGGCGGCTGAACGTCAGCTGCAGCACGCCGCTCGAGACGTCCTGCCCGATCGCGCCCGCGGTCAGGATCAGCGCGAACATGCCGGCGAGCTGGTCGAACGGCTGCAGTACGCCCATGCCCGCCGACAGCGCCACGCTGAAGAAGCCGATGCCGCCCATGAACACCAGGCGCATCGGGCTCGTGAACCGCTGCCGCAGGAACGTCAGCACGATCGTCGGGTTCACGACGCACCTCCCGCGTCGTGCGTGAACAGCCGCTCGAGCCGGCCTTCCTCGGGGCTCGCCTCCACCACGGGCAGTCCGGCCGCCAGCAGCGCCGCCAGCAGACGCGTGGCGCCCGCGTCGTCGGTCACGGCATAGCGCGCGTGCGGCGCGACCCAGCCCTCGAAGCGCGCGGCGGCCGCCGCGCCCAGTTCGGCGAGCCGTGTCGCTTCTGGCGCGGCACCCGCGGCCAGCCGCACGCGCAGCACGCGCGCGTGCTCGGCGCCGGCGCGCACGGTGTCCATCGCCTCGATGCGGCCCTGTTTCACGAACACCACGCGCGAGCAGACGCGCTCCACTTCGTCGAGCTGGTGCGAGTTCACCACCAGCGTCGTGCCCTGGTCGCGCAGCTCCGACAGCAGCCGGCGGAACAGCACGATGCCCGCCGGGTCCACGCCCGAAATGGGCTCGTCCAGGAACAGCAGGCGCGGCCGGCCGATCAGCGCCTGCGCGAGCCCCAGCCGCTGCAGCATGCCGCGCGAGTAGCGGCCCACGCGCTGCGAGCCCGCCGACGGATCGAGCCCCACGCGCTCCAGCAGCGCGCGGCACTCGGCCCCGCGGTCCGCCGCGGCGCCGCCGGCGAGCGCGTGGTGCCAGCGCAGGAAGTCGAGCCCGGTCATCCAGCGGTCCATCACCAGGCGCTCCGGCAGGTAGCCCGTCATCGCGCGCACCGCGAGATCGTCGGGCGCGTGGCCGTCCACGGTGATGCGCCCCGAGTCGGGGCGCAGGAAGCCCAGCAGGCAGCCCACGAGCGTGGTCTTGCCCGCGCCGTTCGGGCCGATCACGCCCAGCGACTCGCCCGGTTTCACCTCCAGCGACACGCCGTCCAGCGCGCGCACCGGCTGCGCGAACGGGCCGAAGCCGCGCGCGTACGTCTTGGTGAGGTGCTCGACGACGATCGACGGCATCAGCAGGCCGTCATCGGCGGGCGTGCGGAACGGGATCGAACCGGGGACGGCGCGGCGGGGCGCGACGGGCGCAAGCGGACCTCCGATGGGGCGTGGGAGGCGCGAAGGTGCCAGAGCGCGCGGCGGTCCCGCAATGGAGAAGGCGGGGGCGTTCGGGCGGGGCGCGTCCGCGAGCCGCGGCTACGCGGCGTGGTCGAGCGCCGCGCCGTCGGGCCCGCTCGTGCCTTCGGCCGGCGCGGATGGCGCGCCGTTCGTCGCGTCGTCGCGCGTGCGCGAGCCGCGCACGTCGAGGATGCGCGAGTTGCCCGGGTACGGCCGCGAGCTCGCCTGGATCAGCGTGCCCATGCGGCTGGTCACTTCCTGGATGCGCTTGGCGGCGCTCAGGATGCGTTCCAGCCGGTCGCGCAGGCCCGTGTCCTGCGTGGACGGCGAGCGAAGCAGCAGCTGCGCCGTGCCCGCGATGGTGGCGAGCGGGTTGTTCACCTCGTGGTTCAGCGCGCCCACCGTCTCGGTGACGCCGCGCACGCGCTCGGCCTCGAGCAGCTGCGCCTGCGTGCGCGACAGCTCCTCGTGTGCACGCCGCATGTTCTCGAAGAGCTTCGCGGTCTGCACCGCGACCGCCGCCTGCGTGGCGATCACGCTCATCAGGCCGACCTCGTCGCGTCCGTAGCGGTTCTCGCGCTGGAAGTCCGCCAGCACCAGCACGCCCGACGGCAGGCCGTTCACGACCAGCGGCACCGCCAGCAGCGACCGGCAGCCCTGCAGGGCCGTGTGCACGCCGCAGCTCTCGAGCTCCGTGTACACGTCGCCGTTCACCATCAGCGGCTCGCCCGACGCGAGCACCGCCTCGCTGATCTCGCAGCGCGTCATGCTGGCGGCCTTCTCGGGGTGGCTCACGCCTTCGCTCACCCACAGCAGGTAGCGCAGGCTGCCGTCGCGTTCGTCGCGCAGCGTGAACGAGAAGTCGTCGCAGTGCATGATCCGGCTCGTCTCGCGCCAGATGCGCACGGCCAGCTCGTGCAGGTCGATCGCGCCGGTGAGCGCCATGCCGATCTCGTTCAGCACCGACAGCTCGGTGTTGCGGCGGAACAACTGGTGGCGCCACTCGACCTCTTCCTTCAGGTCCACCAGCATCGCCAGCCACGTGCCTTCCTCGGGGCCGCGCACGATCTGCGCGCGGTAGCCGTGCGACAGGTCCTCGCCGCACACGAGCGGCAGGTACGCCATCGCCGTGCCCTTGCGCGCGGCCTCGGACAACAACACCTGCGCCGGCGGGCCGAACAGCGTTCCGAACAACGGCGGCACCGCCATGCGCGCGGCGAGCGCGTGGAACGCGCTGTTCGCGTGCACGGTCTCGCCGCGCGAACCCAGCAGCAGCACGGGCTCGGGCATGCGGTCGAGGAGGGCGAGCGTTTCGTCGGGCAGCGGCACGGGCGCGTTATCGGCCCGCGGCGGCGTGCCCTGAACGGGCGTGAATGCCCGCAATTGCGAGAGCCCCGGCGCTCGGGCACCGGGGCTCGCACGTGGCGGCGCGGTGAGCGCCGCCGGCCTACTTGAGGACGGCTTCCTTCATCGCCTTGGCGATGCGGAACTTCAGGACGCGCTTGGCCGGGATCTTGATGGCTTCGCCGGTCTGCGGGTTGCGGCCCATGCGAGCCTTGCGGTTCACCACGACGAGCTTGCCGACGCCGGGGAACACGAAACCGTTCTTCGCCTGCTTGGCGGCCAGCGTGGCGAGCTCTTCGAGGATCGCCGTTCCGTTCTTCTTGCTGAGTTCGAACTTGGTCGCGATGTGCGCCGCGATCTGGGACTTCGTCATCATCTTGGCCATGGGGATCCTTCCTCCTTGTGACGGTGTCGAACCGCATTCCATCGGTGCGGGCGCGAGTCGGAAGCGCCCTGCCGCACGTGGGTATAGCAGCGCCGCCCGCGATTTCAAAGGGAATTTCATGGGTGGGGAGCATTCCGAACGCGATCCATGCGGGCGGAACCGAGCAGCCCCTTTTCACCCGCTCGGGGAGCGGTCGAAACAGGGGTCGGTCGGACGATTTTCGACCGGTGCGAACTCGCCTCCGCTCGCGACGAGAACACCGGGTCGCGACGGCCTCGTCGCGATCACGCGCACGCGTTCGCG
>JBGAOB010000204.1:0-9455 GCA_044222045.1 Candidatus Eiseniibacteriota bacterium | reverse complement strand
GCCGCCGGTCACGAGCACACGGATCTTCACGTGAGGTCGGGTCATGGCGGCCAAGGTCGGCCGGGCCCGGCTCGCCGTCAAGTGCGTGCGATCGACCGAGCTACTTCGCGCGCATGCGGTTGTTCTTCGGGTTGTGTTCGACCTCCGCCCAGCCGAGAGCCTCCAGCACGGGCGGAACGTACATGCCGAAGCGGCCGCGCAACCCCTTCTTGAGCCCGTACCAGCCGCGCACCGGATTGCCCGCGTCCCGCCCCCAGGCCTCCACCGTGTCCGCCGCAGCGGGCTTCCCCTCGTCGGCGCTGCCCAGCAGCATCCAGTCGCCACGCTTCGCGAGCATGGCGCGCAGGTCCTCGAGGCAGCGCAGGTGATAGCGAAGCTGCGTGCTTCCTACCTGCACCACCAGCGCGGGCGGGTCGGCGTCGGGTGCACGGTGCGCCGTGAACTCCGACGTGCCGGGCGGCGTGCGCAGCACCCACGGCTCCGCCGCTGTCCCCTTGCCCGCGGCGCCCTTGCCCGCCGGCTTCGCGGACGCCTGCTTCGACGGCGCGGCCTTCGTGGCCGCCTTCTTCGCTCCCGCAGCTGCCGACTTCTTCGTGGTGGCCATGCGATCTCCGGGCGTGGAGGTCAGGGGGTGCCGGCCGCGGCGCGCGACTCGGCTTCCTTCTTCAGGTCGGCGGCGAACGCTTCGAAGTCCTGCGTGAAGTCGGGCAGCTTGCCCGCGATCATGCCCAGCATGCCGCCCGAAAACGTCTCGGACATGGCGAACGTCGTGCCGCCGTCGGCGGGTGTGAGCGTGAAGTTGCGCACGCCCAGGAACATCGAACCGCCGTCCTCCCACACCATGCGCCGCGGCGCCTCGAACGTGGACACCTTGAGCTTGAACGTGCGCCGGGGGGCCACCTTCGCCAACAGTTGCACGCGGCCACCGGCGGCGATCGAGCCGTCCAGCCGGACGATCGTGGTGTTCCACTTCGAGTAGCCCGTGGCGTCCGTGAGCACCTGCCACACCAGTTCCGGCGGCGCGGCGATGCCCGTGGCCACGCTGTAGTCGAGCGCCTTCCCGGTGCGCGTGCGTTCGGCTCTTCCGTTCGGCGTCAGCGTGGACGGATCGCGCGCCATCCGGACCGTGGCGCAACTCGTGAGCAGCGGAAGCAGGAGCAGCAGCGCGAAGGACTTCATCGTGGCGACCCTCCGTGGGTTTGGTAACTTCCCGTTTACCATTCGACCTCGATCGGGTCAACGAACTTCCGTGCGCGCGCCGCCCCCGGACGCGTGCGTGTTGCGGGCCGACGCACTCGAACGTAACTTGCCGCTTTCCAGGGGATCCCCTCCGTGCACGCACTCGACGCCCTCGGCAACCCGGTTCGCCGGGACATCCTCCGCAGACTCGCCGCCGGCCCCCTCGCGGTGAACGAGATCGCCACGCACTTCCCCGTGAGCCGCCCGGCGATCTCGCGCCATCTCCGCGTGCTGCAGGATGCCGGGCTCGTCACGGTGCGGTTCGAGGGAACCCGCAGCGTCTACTCGGTGCGGGCGAAGGGATTCGAGTCGGTGCGCGCGTACCTCGACGACTTCTGGGGCACCGCCCTCGAACGCCTCGAACGGAGGTCCCGCCGATGATCGAGAAGTCCGTATGGCTGTCGTGCCCGCCGGAGCGCGCCTTCGACCTCTGGGTCCAGGAGATCTCGCACTGGTGGCCGGCCGATCGTCGTCACACGGGCGAAGCCGACAGCATCATCACGATCGAGCCGACCGGCCGCTTCTTCGAACGCGCGCGCGACGGGCGCGAGGTGGAACTCGGCCGGGTGCTGACGTGGGACCGGCCCCGGCGGATCGAGTTCGACTTCTACCCGGGCACCGATCCCGAGCACCCGACGCGCGCCGTGCTCACGTTCGAGGCCGAGGCCGACGGCACGCGCGTGACCGTCTCGCACCGCCCCACCGAGCGCAGCCGGGAGCTGTGGGACAAGCGCGTCGACCGCTTCGTCGCTTCCTGGGACCGCGTCTTCGCGGAGTTCTCCCGCACGGTTTGAGGCACGCCATGGACTTCTCGAACGTCTACGAAGACCCCGAACGCGCCGCGGCATACGCCTCGATGGAGTTCCCCGGCACGTACCACCTCGCGTACCGCGACCTGCCCGCGATCCATCGCCAGCACGCGCGCGGCACGCGTGCGCTCGACTTCGGCTGCGGCGCCGGGCGCTCCACGCGATTCCTGAATGCGCTCGGCTTCGCCGCCACCGGCGTGGACATCAGCGCCGACATGGTGAAGCTCGCGCGCGAGCGCGACCCCGAAGGCGACTACCGCGTCATCGCCGACGGCGACTTCTCCGCGCTGCCCGCCGGCGGCTTCGACCTGGTGCAGTCGGTGTTCACGTTCGACAACATCCCCGGCCGCGACCACAAGGTGGCGTTGTTCGCCGGGCTGCGCGCGCGGCTCGCGCCCGAAGGCCGACTCGTGAGCCTGGTCAGCTCGCCCGACATCTACGTGAACGAGTGGGCCTCGTTCACCACGAAGCGCTTCGCCACGAACTTCACCGCGCGCACGGGAGAGTTCGTGTACACCGAGATGACCGACGTGCCCGACCGCCGCCCCGTGCAGGACGTGCTGTGGCCGCACGACGCCTACCTCGACGTGTACGCCCGCGCCGGGCTGCGCGTGGTGGCCGAGCACCGCCCGCTCGGCCGCGAGGACGATGGGCTGGCGTGGGTCAGCGAGACGCGCGTCGCGCCGTGGGTGATCTACGTGCTCGCCGCCGCCTGAGCCGCACCGCCGCCCGCCGGCGTTGACGACGTCGCGAAGCCGCACCTAGCCTGCCGCGCCATGCCCCGCCGCGCTCCCGCCACGGCCGCACGCCGCCCGCGACATGCCGCACTCGACCGCCTCGCGCCGGTCGTTCTGGCGCTGGTCGCGCTCGCCCTGCGGCTGTGGCTCTGGCCCCGCACTGCGGGGCTGACGATGGACTCGCCGCTCTACGTGCGCATGGCCGAGGCGCTGCTCGCCGGCGAACGCGGCCCCTCGCCCGCGCACCACGGCTACTCGCTGCTGATCGCGCTGGCGTCCACGCTCGTGCACGACCGCGAACTGCCCGGGCGGCTCGTGTCACTGCTCGCCTCGCTCGCGCTGCCCGCGCTCGCGTGGGCGATCGCACGGCCACGCGTGCCCGCGTGGGCCGCGCTCGCCGCCGGACTCGCGGTGGCCGTGCACCCGCTGCTCGCCGTGTACGGCGTGGCCCTCATGACCGAGGCCACGTTCCTCGCGCTCACGTTCGGCGGCCTGCTGGCGATCGAACGCGAGCACGCGCTCACCGGCGGCGCGCTGCTGGGCGCCGCGTACTGGGTGCGCCCCGAGGCCGCGGTGATCGCGCCGATGGCCGCGCTGCTCACGCGCCGGCCGCGCACGCTCGCGCTCGTGCTGGCCGGCGCCGCGATCGCCGCGCTGCCCTACCTGGGAGTGCTGCGCTGGGAGCAGGGCTGGTGGTCGCTCACCCCCAAGACCGCGCTCGTGCGCCCCGCGTTCGCCAACGCCGCCGCCGCCGAGTGGCGGCTCGCCGACAGCACCGCGCTCGCCGACACCGTCGGGCTCGCCGAGCGCCTGCGCGCCGGCGCGCCCGGCATGCTGGCGTCGTACGGGCCGCAGCTCGCGCATCACGCCGCGCGGCTGCTCGAGGCGTGGCCGTTGCCGCTGCTGGTGCTGTCGCTTTCGGGCCTGTTCGCCGCGCCGCGCGCGTGGCTCGCGCCGCTCGCGTGCCTGCTCGTGTACCCGTTGCTCGCCGCGCCGGACGACGTGCGCTTCGCGCAGCTGTTCGTGCCCACGCTCGCGCTGCTGGCCGCGCACGGCGTGTCGCGCTTCGCGTGGCCGCGCGGCCGCGGCGCCCTCGGCGGTCGCGGCGCTCGCACTGGCCGGGCTCGCGATGGCGTGGGCCGGGCCCGCCGGGCGCCGCGCTTCCGCGTTCGACGACGGCCCCATGCCCACGCTGCGCGCCGCCGGCGCGTGGCTGCACGAGCACTCGCGGCCCGGCGACGTGGTCATGGACCGCAAGGCGTACGTGCCGTTCTTCGCCGAAGACACGTGCAGCTGCCCGACGACTCGCTGGCCACGATCGTCGACTATGCGCAGCGCGGCGCGGCGTGCGATGGCTCGTGGCCGAGGAATACGTGGCCGAGTCGATCCGACCGCAGCTGCAGCCGCTGCTGCACGACCCCGCGTACACGGCGCTGCGCGAGCCGCGGCTGGCCCTCGCCTACGCGAACCGCACCGGCCCCGGCACGGGCGTGGCGGTGTTCGCGGTGCGGCCGCCGGCGCCGCCGGCCGCGGACTCGACCTGGGGCCCTGGAGTCGGTTCTCGTTCGTCGCGTCGGGCGACCTGCGGGCCGGGGCGTCGGACGTTCCAACCTTCGGACCGGATGCGCTGTCTCACGCGCACGTCGCTCGCTCCCACCCCCGTCCCGAGGAGAACCCCGCTGAGCAGAGTCCCCATGCCCTCCGCCCGGCGGCCTGCTCGCGCTGGCCCCGCCGAGCGCGCCGCTCGCGGCGCACGGCAGTCCTGCGCCCGCGCCGCACGCCGTGCGCGACACCACGCGGCTCGGCATGCCGTGGACCCGCTGGACCACGACCGACCGCTTCGCGCGCACGATCACGTTCTACGTCTCGGACGTGCCCGACTCGCTGCGCGGCCGCGCGCTGCCGCTGGCGCTCGTCATCGAGGGCTCGGTGCGCCAATCGGTGTGGATCGCGCGGGCGACCGCATCGGCGGCAGCAGCCAGAACCTGCTGCGCCGCGCCGCTCGCGGCCGGCTGCGCCTGGTGGTGGTCGAGAAACCCGGCGTCGCGTTCCTCGAACAGCGCGAGCGGCCCGGCTCGGCGCTCGGCGCCAGCGAGACGTTCCGCCGCGAGCACACGCCCGAGCGCTGGGGCGAGGCGAACGCCGCCGCGCTGCGCGCGACGCTCGCGATGCCCGGCATCGACCGCGGCCGCGTGCTCGCGGTGGGGCACTCGGAAGGCGGAACGATCGCCGCCGTCGTCGCCGCGCGCTGCCCCGAGGTCACGCACGTGGCCATGCTCTCGACGGGCGGGCCCACGCAGCTCTTCGACCTCGCCGAACTCGCCGCGGCGCCGCAGCCCGGCGACAGCGCCGGCGCCGGCGACGCGCGCCGCGAAGCGGTCTACGCCGAGTGGGCGAAGATCCGCGCGAACCCCGAGTCGATCGACGACGCGTGGCTGGGCCATCCTTACCGGCGGTGGGCGTCGTTCCTCGCACGCAACGATCTCGACGACCTGCTCGCGACGCGCGCGCGGGTGTTCCTGGCGCACGGCACCGCCGACCGCGCGGTGCCCGTGGCCTCGTTCGACTGGCTGCGTGCGGAACTGCTCGCGCGCGGTCGCGACGTGACCGCGCTACGGCTGACCGGGCTCGACCATGGCTTCCGTCGCGAGGGCGAATCCGAAGGCGGTCCGCCCGCGGGCTTCGAGGACGTGCTGTCGCGCGTCGTCGACTGGTTCCTCGCGCCGGCCCCGACGGGAGCAGCGACGCCCGCGCGGCACGGATCGCGTCCGTGGACGCACGACGCGCCGGCCACTGCCGAGACCGGCGCGTCGAAAGCTCCTGCCCTGTCGCGGCCCGCCGCCGCGCGTCGCTACGCCCCGGCGGCGCGGTGTTCCGGTTCCTGCGCGGGCGCGTGCGTCGGCGCCGGCACCACGCCCTCTTCGAGCCACGCGAAGCGCTTGTTCAGCATGCCGCGCGCGATCTCGTAGTGGAACGTGTCGTCGTTCTCGCGGATGGCGCCGAACAGCGCCTCCACGCGGCGGCGCGACATGCGGCAGAACGAGTCGGCCAGCTCGATCGAGCTGCCCGCACCGATGCCGCGCTTCTGGTCGCGCACGGCGCGCGCGCACGTGGCGATCATCGCGTACAGCTCGGCGCCCACGTCCACCGCGCGGAACAGCTGGCTCTGCCGCTTCTCGAGCGCCGGGCCGTTCAGCACCATCAGGTGGAAGATCTGCCGCGACAGCCGGCGGCTCGTCCGCTCCACCCAGCGCACGTGGTCGGCGAGCGGCCCGAACTCCGCGTACTGCGGCCAGCGCCCCCAGCCCAGCCAGCGCATCGGGTACCAGCCCGCGTAGAAGATGCCCGAACTGAACAGCCCCGCGATGCGTTTGCCGACGGCCACGTTCGGCATCACCACGTCGCCCGCCACCTTCAGGTGCACGTCGAGCGCCTCGCGCGCGATGAACAGGCGCATCACCTGGTTCGTGCCCTCGAAGATGCGGTTGATGCGCAGGTCGCGCATCGCCCGCTCGATCGGGATCGGCGCCTCGCCGCGCGACTCCAGCGACTTCGCGGTCTCGTAGCCGCGGCCGCCGCGAATCTGCAGCGCGTCGTCGCACAGCATCCACGCGAGGTCGGTGTTCCACAGCTTGCCGATCGCGGCTTCCAGCCGGATGTCGCTGCGGCCCTGGTCCGCCAGCAGGCAGCCCAGGTCGCCCACGGCCTCCATCGCGTACGTGTCGGCGGTCATCTTGGCGAGCATCTGCGCGACGGCGTCGTGCTTGCCGACGGGCTTGCCCCACTGCGCGCGCTCGTTCGCCCACGCGCGGCACACGCCCAGGCACCACTTGCCGAGCGCCGCCATCGTCGCCGGCAGCGTGAGGCGGCCCGTGTTCAGCGTGATCAGCGCGAGCTTGAGGCCCTTGCCCTCGCCCCAGAGCAGGTTCTCCTTCGGCACGCGCACGTTCGTGAAGCGCAGCGTCGCGTTCTCGATGCCCTTGATACCCATGAAGTCCAGGCGGTGCGTGACCTCGAAACCGGGCGAGTTCGTCTCGACGATGAACGCACTGATCGGGCCGGGCTTGCCGTCCTTGCCGGGCGTACGCGCCATCACCACCATCAGCTCGGCCACGGTGCCGTTCGTGATCCACAGCTTGTCGCCGTTCAGGATGTAGGCGGAGCCGTCGGGCGTGGGCATGGCCGTGGTGGTCATGCGCGCGGGGTCGGAGCCGACCTCGTTCTCGGTCAGAGCGAACGCCGAGATCGCGCCCTTCGCCAGCCGCGGCAGGTACTTCTTCTTCTGTTCCTCGGTGCCGAACATCTTGACCGGGCCCGGCACGCCGATCGACTGGTGCGCCGACAGCAGCGCCACCAGCGACGAGTGCACGGACGAGATCAGCGACATCGCGCGGCAGTAGGTGTACTGCGACAGGCCGAGCCCGCCGTACTCGCGCGGGATCTTGATGCCGAACGCACCCAGCTCGCGCAGCCCCTGCACCACCTCGGCGGGGATCTTGTTCTCGGCCTCGATGCGCTCGCCGTCCACGGTGCGGATGAACGCCTCGACCTTCGCGAGGAACTCCGCCGCCCGCTTCTGCTCCTCGGCGTCGGGCTCCGGCCACGGGTGGATCAGGTGCAGGTCGAGCTTGCCCAGGAACAGTTCGCGCACGAACGACGGCTGGTCCCACGTCGTCTCGCGCGAAGCCTCGGCCACGGCGCGAGCCTCGTGCTCGCTGACCTGGACGGTGCTCTTGCGGTTCTCGCTCATCTGTCGAGCCTCGAGGATGGCGCGGCCGGCTCCTCCGGCCACGGCGTGCAGGGTTTGCACGAACGCGGCGGCAGAGTACGCCCCGGCGGCATCGGGTCAAGTGTCCGCGGGGTTTTCGGCCGCACCGGCGCATCGGCTTGAGGCCGCTGCCCGCGCCCGCGCGGCGCGCAACGCCGGCGGGCGCGGGCCGTCGCCCGACCCCGGCGGCGCGCCGTCGTCCCACGGATCCGGCGCGGGCCCGCCCGGCTGCAGCGGATCGTCGGGATGCCACGGCAGGTCGGGCATGCGCGCGCGCTGCGCGGCGGCGAGCCGGCGGCGATGCGCCGCGGCGAGCGAGGCGAGCAGCGTCGCGATCACCCACAGCATGCCGCTCGTGCCGAGCCACGGGATCCAGCGGAAGCGCACCGCCGCCGAGCGGCGCCACGTCTGCTCGGCCACGTCCAGCGGTTCACCCGCCGCGAGCGCCCACGCTTCGGGCACGTCGTGGCGCGCGAGTGCGCGCACCAACCGCGCCGGGAAGCCGTCGCCGTAGCGGTGCACGCTCCACGCCGTGAACGTGAACGCCTGCGCGTACGCGGTGCGCGCGTCGGCCTCGCCCGCCAGGAACAGCGCGTCCGCGCGCGCGAGCGGCGGCAGCGGCCGCAGCATCATCGACGCGCTCAGTGCGAACGCGTCCACCAGGCTCCAGTGCCGGCCCTGCCACGTGGCGAGGCCTTCGTCGAGCCAGCGCGGCGCGCGCTCCCCCACCGCGTCGTGCAGCGCCAGGTGCGACACTTCGTGCGCGAGCACCGACTCCACCGTGCCGTACGGGTAGCGCGCCGCCTCGGCCACGCGGATCACGATCAGTCGGCGCGCGGGCAGCGTGTAGCCCGCCGCCCACGGCGGCACCTCGGCGTCGACGTGGTTGAGCGTGGAGTCGAGCGGCGGCTCGCCGGGCGACAGCGCGCGCGCGGCACCAGCACCACGCGGTACGCGGCGACCGGCGCCGCACCGAGTTCGCGGCTCACCTCGGCGAGGATGCCCGCCGCGTTCCCCGCGAGCGCGTCCACCAGGCGCTGCTCGCCGGCCGGCGCCTCGATTCGGCACAGGCCCACGCGCGCGTGCGCCGGCGGCGCGGCGTCCGCGGAACGGGCCGGCGGCGCCAGCACGGCGGCCAGCAGGAGCGGCGCGATCGCGCCTCGCAGGACTCGAAGGAGAGCGTTCAGTCCGGGCAGCGTAGCGGCGGAGCGCACACGCCCGCCAGCGGCGGCGTCACCCGCTCCAGCGCTCCCAGCCCCTGCCTTCGTGGCCGAAGCGGAACGCGCCCGGGTACAGCGCCTCGGCGAGGCACTCGAGCGCGTCGGCCACGCGCGGACCCGGGCGGTTGAACAGGGCGTTCCCGTCGGCCAGGTACACGCGGCCCTCGCGCACGGCACGCAGCGCGCGGAAGTCCTCGCGCGCGGCGAGCGCCGCCATCTCCTGCCGCGTGCGCGCCACGTCGAATCCGCACGGCGTCACCCAGATCACGTCCGGGTCCGCATCGGCGAGTGCGCGCATCTCCACCGCGCCCGCGTGCGCGCCCGGCGTGCCGAGCACGTCCACCGCGCCCGCCATGGCGATCAGCTCGGGCGTCCAGTTGCCGGCGATCATCAGCGGCTCGATCCACTCGATGCACGCCACGCGCGGCCGCTCGGGGCGCTCCGCGCAGCGCTCGGCGATCGCGCGCAGCCGCCGCTGCAGGCGCGACACCAGCTGCACGCCGCGCTCGGGCACGCCCAGCGCGCCCGCGATCGAACGCATGTCGCGCCACAGGCTGGCGAGGTCGTCGGGCTGCATCGACACGAGCCGCAGCCGCGAGCGCACCAGCGAGCCGAGTGCCGCCTCCACGTCGCGTGCGCTCAAGGCGCACACCTCGCACTGCGTCTGCGTGAGCACCAGGTC
>JBGAOB010000203.1:0-8832 GCA_044222045.1 Candidatus Eiseniibacteriota bacterium | reverse complement strand
GAAGACGTCTCCAGGTGCAGTGCCGCCGAGAAGTCCGCCGGCACCGTCAGCCGCACCGCACCGGCGCCGGTGTCCACGAGCACGTCGGGCGCCGACTGCAGCAGGCCCAGCGACACGGCGCCGCTGCCCGTGTCCACCGTCACCTTCGCGGCGTCGACGTCGTCCACCGTGACCGAGCCCGAACCCGTGTCCACGTGCAGCAGATCGGCTCGCACGTCGCGCGCGGTGAGCGAGCCCGAGCCGGTGTCCACGTTCACCGAGCCGCCCCGGACGTCGTCCAGCCGCACGTTGCCCGCGCCGGTGTCCACCAGCACGTCGCCGCGATGCCGGCCCACGGCGACCGTGCCCGAGCCCACGTCCACGGTGAGCGGGCCCTTGCCGCCGGTGGCCGACACGGTCGACGATCCTCCGTCCAGCCGCACGGTGCCGTCCACGTTCGTGGCGGTGAACGGACCGACGATCGTGTAGATCGCCACCTTCTGCCCGGCCGGCACGAGCACGCGCAGGTCCGCCCACGCGTGCAGTCCGCTGCCGCCCGAGGCCACGTCGACGGTGCGCGCGAGCAGGTCGGAGCCGTCGTTGAACGTGCCGTCGGAACGCACGCGGGCGCTGGAGCGACCGCGGCCGGGCATCGCTTCGTACACGACCCGCCGGCCGGGGTAGATCACGCGCAACGTGGAGCGGCCGCGAATCGGGCCGCGCGTGATGGTGAGCCGGTCGGCGTCCTCGCCGCGGGCGTGCACCTCCACCACGACGTCGGGCCCGGGCCCGGGCTCCACGGTGGTGGCGCCGGCGATGTTCCAGATGGCCACGTCGGGGCCGGAGACGGTCAGGCGCTGGGCCGCGGCCACGGCGGCGCACATCGCGAGCGCGGCGGCCAGGACCAGCGATCGCACGAAGAGTCGTCGGATCATGGTGGACTCCCGGGGTGGGGCTCCGGCCGGGTGCGTCGCGAGTGCGGCGACCGATCGGAACCCTGGGGTTGGGGAAGCGGTGCCCGCGCTTAGACGGATTTCGGTGTCTCCGGGTTGCAAAGCCGCGCTCCGGATCCCTGGCCGCGGGCGCGCCGGCCCGGCGTCCGCCCGCGCCCGTCGGGCCGGCCCCCACGCCGGGCGCCCCGGGCTTTCCCGCCCTTCGGTCCGGATTCCAACCTTGGGGCGCCATGAAGCGTCGAACCCAGCGCATGAACACCGTGGCGGTCCATTGGTCTCACCCGGTTCCGGAACGAGTGACGCTCACCCCGACCCACGACGCGAGCGACGTGGCGTTGGCCGCGCGCGGTGACGCGCAGGCTTTCGCCCGCCTCTACCAGCAGCACTGTTCCCGTGTGCACGCGCTCGCGCGCCGCATGACGGGACCCGAGCACGCCGCGGAGCTGACTCAGGACGTGTTCGTGCGGGCGTGGCAGAAGCTGGGCACGTTCCGAGGCGAAGCGCAGTTCGGCACCTGGCTGCACCGGCTGGCGGTGAACCTGATCCTCACGAAGCGCGCCCAGATGAAGACGCAGCGCGACCGCACCGAGTGGGCGGAGGACGCACTCGACCGGCTCGAGGCGCGGCCGTCGGGGCGCGAGCTGGGGATGGACTTCGAGACCGCGATCGACCGGCTCCCCGAGGGAGCGAGACACGTGTTCGTGCTGCACGACGTGGAAGGCTACCGGCACGAGGAGATCGCCCGGCTCATGGGCGTGACGACGGGCACCACCAAGGCCCAGCTTCACCGGGCGCGCCTGCTGCTGCGGACGCACCTGCAGAAATAGGACGGACCACGATGCGCGACCTGTGGATGGATCGGCTCTCCGACTACCTCGACGACGACATGCCTCGCAGCGAGGCGGTCGATCTCGAGGCGCACCTCGCCACCTGCGACGCCTGCCGGGCGACGCTCGACGAGTTGCGCCGGGTCAAGGAGCAGGCGTCGTCGCTCGTGGACCCGCCGGTACCGGACGATCTCTGGGCGGGGATCGCGACGCGAATCGGTGCGGCGGGTTCCACCCCCCCCCCCCCCCCCCCCCCCGCCCCGGCACGTCCCGCGGTGCGCGTGGTCGCGCTGCCCACGCATCGGCACTGGACGCTCACGTGGCCGCAGCTCGCGGCCGCGGGCTTCCTGCTCATGGTGGGATCGGCGGCGCTGTTCTGGTCGCTGCGCGGCACGGTGGACCAGCGCACGCTCGCGCAGCGCACGCCGACCGCGGCCGAGTCCACCGCAGGCGCCGCGATCCCCGCGAGCGCGGCGGGCTTCGACGCGCACGAGGTGGAAGGCGAGATCGCGCAGCTGCAGAAGGCGCTCGACGCCGGCCGCGACCGGCTCGACCCGCAGACGGTGAAGGTGCTCGAGCGCAACCTGGCGCTGATCCGCAAGGCCACGAACGAGGCGAGCCTCGCGCTCGCCGCCGACCCGGCGAACGCCGACCTGCAGCAGTACCTCGCGGGCACCGTGCGCCGGAAGCTGGACCTGATGAAGCGCGCCACCGCGCTGGCGGGTATCTAGGAGTGCCCACGATGCGTGAACGGACGATGCAGGCGATGCTGCTGGTGGCGCTGCTGACGGCGGCCGCGCCGGCGCAGGCCCGGCGCACCGCGCCCGCCGCGCCGACGCCGCCGGCCGCCACGTGGCGCGTGACGGTGCACACCGACACGACGCTGAACGGGATCGAGCGCGAGGTGCGCGTGGAGTCGCTGCACGGCGGTCGTCGGCAGCGACACCGTGGAGTGCGACCGCGTCGCGCAGCAGCTCGCCGCGCAGGCCGAGGGCGCCCACGCTGCTCACGCCGCGACGCCGGCGGTCACGCCGCGCGTGGCGCCGGTCGCGCGCCCGGCGCGCACCGTGCGCGTGCTGCGCATGGGGCGCTCGCCGATGCCCACGCCCATGGCGGAAGTGGTCACCGACACGCTGCTCGGCGGCAATCGTCCGGGCGGCTCGCTGTCGCTGGAGTCGCTGTTCGGTGACATCAACGTGACCGGCTGGGCGCGCAACGTCATCCGCGTGCGCGCCGAGCACGACCCGCGCCTGCGCGTGACCGCCGAGTGGCGCGGCCGCGAGCTGGTGCTGGACGCCGACAGCCCCGTGGGGCCGCTGCCGGTGGACTGGAACATCTGGGTGCCCGCCACGATGCCGGTGAACCTGTCGGCGATCGAGGGCGACATCCGCGTGGAGGGCACGCGGGCGCCGATCGAGGCGCAGAGCGTCAAGGGCGACGTGCGCGTGAGCGGCGGCAGCGGCGTCCTCGACGTGAGCTCGGTCGAGGGCGAGGTGCAGGTGGCGGGCGCCCGCGGCGCCGTGCGCGCCGGAAGCGTGAACAACGCGATCCGGCTGCAGCGGCTGATGGGCGAGGTCGACGCGCAGACGGTGAACGGCGACATCCAGCTGAGCGATCTCGACGTGGCGAGCATCGACGCCAGCACGGTGAACGGCTCGGTGTGGTACGGCGGCCCGTTCCGCGACCGCGCGCGCTACCGGTTCTCCTCGCACAACGGCACGCTCGTGGTGGGCGTGCCGCACGACGCCGGCATCGACCTGAGCGTGCAGTCGTTCAACGGCGGCTTCCAGCCGGCGCTGCCGGTGCGGATCCCGCGGCTGCAGAAGGGCAAGCGATTCGAGTTCCAGCTCGGCGGCGGCGGTGCGTCGCTCGACCTGGAGTCGTTCAACGGACTGATCCGGCTGGTGCAGCTCGACGAGCTGGCACGGCTGCGTGCGCTCGCGCCGCCGCCCGCGCCGCGTGAGAAGGAGGGGGAACGATGAGCCGGATGCGTCTCGGATGGGTCGGTGTGGCGTGCGCGCTCGCGGTGGGGGGCACGGCGGCGCGCGCGGGCGAGTTCGCCCCGCAGCCGTTCGACTGGTCGGGGCCGATCGCCGCGGGCCAGCGGCTGGACGTGAGCGGCGTGAACGGTGGCATCGTGGTGGTGGCGGGAGAGGGCCGCGAGCTGAAGGTGCACGCGGTGCGGACCGGCCGGAAACACGACCCGGCCGACGTGCGCGTGGAGGTGAACACGACCGCGAAGGGCGTGCAGGTGTGCACGGTGTATCCGGGCGGCCGGGGCTGCGATCGGGGTCTCCCGGGCCTGAACGCCCGTGACAACGACGTGCAGGTGGACTACCGCATCGTGGTGCCGTCGGGCGTGCGACTCGAACTGGCCACCGTCAACGGCAACGTCGAGGTGAAGTCGGTGGACGGCGTGGTGAAGGCCACCACGGTCAACGGCAACTGCACGATCGCCACGCGGTCGAGCGGCGAGGCCACCACCGTGAACGGCTCGGTGGACGCGCGCATCGGCCGGCTCGCGGCGGACGACCGGCTGGAGTTCTCGTCCGTGAACGGCAGCGTCACGGTGTCGCTGCCCGCGAACGTGTCGGCCGGCGTCGACGCGACCACGCTGAACGGTTCGATCCAGACGGACTTCCCGCTGCAGGCGAGTCACGGCTTCGGGCCGCGCTCGCTGCGCGGCACGCTCGGCCGGGGCGGCGCCCGCGTGAAGCTGTCGTCGGTGAACGGTTCCATCCGGCTGCAGCGCGACGGCCCGCGCGCGCTCTGAGCCCGAGTGGCGCGGGCGGGCGAGCGCTGCCGTCCGTTCGCGCAGACGCCCGGATGCCTCCGCATCCGGCGCGACGCCGCATCGCACCTCCCAGGCCCGCCACGCACCGTGGCGGGCCGCGGCGTTTCGGCCCGCGCGCGTGCGCCGGAGCGCGGGTCCCGGGTGTCCGATTCCGGGATCGCGCGTCCCACGGGCGGACATCCCGGCCGTCGCCCGCGTCCCATGCGTCACCGCAACTCGTTCGCGCGCAACGGCGGCGCCACCGCGTGGCCGTGGCGCGGTTCTTCCAGAGAAGGTCCGCACACCGACCACCTGGAGAGCCTCCGTGGACATTCCCCGCACGCCACCCGCCCGCCGACACCGCGCCCTCCTGTGGTCCGGTGGCGCCGTGCTGCTGGTGCTGGCCTCGGTCGGCGTGGCGCAGCTCAAGCCCGCCGCCCCGTCGATCGAGCGCTCCACGCTGTGGATCGACTCCGTGCGGCGCGGCCCGCTCGTGCGCGAAGTGCGCGGCAACGGCTCGCTGGTTCCGGAGTCGCAGCAGTACGTGTCGGCGCTGACCGCCGGCCGCGTGGACCGCGTGCTCGTGCGTCCGGGTGCACGCGTGGAGCCCGGCACCGTGCTGCTGGAACTGAGCAATCCCGACGTGCGGCTGGAATCCCTCGACGCCGACCGCCAGATGGGAGTCGCCGAGGCCGAGCTGGCGAGCCTCGCGGCATCGCTCGAATCGCAGGTGCTGGCGAGCGAGTCCGCGGTGGCCGGAGCGCGCACGCGTCTGCACGAGGCCGAGCGCGCGATCCGCGTGGCCGAGCGGCTCGCGGCCGAAGGGCTCGGCTCCACCATGGACATCGAGCGCGCCCGCGACCAGGCCGAGGAAGCGCGCACGGCGTTCGAGAGCGAGCAGCGCCGGCTCAAGGTGATGCAGGACTCCCAGCGCGCGCAGCTCCAGCTGCGCCGGGCCGAGGTGGAACGTCTGCGCACGATCACCGGTGTGCAGCGCCAGCGCGTGGACGCGATGCTCGTGCGCGCCGAGGTGGGCGGCATCGTGCAGGAGCTGTCGCTGCAGCCCGGGCAGTGGGTGAACCCCGGGCAGGTGCTGGCGCGCGTGGCGGGCCAGGACCGGCTGAAGGCGGTGGTGCGCGTGCCCGAGACGCAGGCGCGCGACCTGTCGCTCGGGCTCGAGGCGCGCGTCGACACGCACGACGGCGTCGTGCGCGCGCACGTCGCGCGCGTGGACCCCGCGGTGCAGGGCGGCACCGTGGCCGTGGACCTGGCGCTCGATGGTCCGCTGCCGCGCGCCGCGCGCCCCGACCTGAGCGTGGACGGCACGATCCAGATCGAGCGGCTGGCCGACGTGATGTGGACCGGGCGGCCGGCCGACGCGTCGAGCGAGTCCGACACGTGGCTGTTCCGTGTCACGGCCGACGGCCGGTGGGCCGACCGCGTGCCCGTGAAGCTCGGCCGCGGATCGGCGGACGCCATCGAGGTGCGCGCCGGCCTCAAGCCGGGCGACCGAGTGATCCTGTCCGAGATGTCCCGATGGGACGCCGTGCCGCGCGTCCGACTGCACTGACCTCCCCGATGGATTCCAACCTGGAGACGCCAGCCATGACCACCTCGACCACGACGGGCCCCGAGACGCGGAGCGACGCCATCGCAGGCACCGAACCCCGGCGACCGCTGTTGCGGCTCGAAGGGGTGAGCAAGGTGTTCACGACCGACGAGGTGGAGACGCACGCGCTGTCGTCGGTGCACCTGGAGATCTCGCGCGGCGAGTTCGCGTCGATCTCGGGACCCTCGGGCTGCGGCAAGTCCACGCTGCTGTCGATCCTCGGCCTGCTGGACACGCCCACGGGCGGCACCTACTGGCTCGACGGGAAGCCGGTGCAGAGCCTGAACTTCGCCGAGCGCGCGCGGATCCGGAACCGCGAGATCGGCTTCATCTTCCAGAGCTTCAACCTGATCGGCGACTTGACGGTGTTCGAGAACGTGGAGCTTCCGCTCACGTACCGGGGCATGCCGCAGGCCGAGCGCCGCCGGCGCGTGGGAGAAGCCCTCGAGCGCGTGAGCATGGCGCATCGCTCCAAGCACCTGCCCAGCCAGCTCTCGGGCGGCCAGCAGCAGCGCGTGGCCGTGGCGCGCGCGCTGGCGGGCGATCCGTTGATCCTGCTCGCGGACGAGCCCACCGGAAACCTCGACTCGTCGAACGGCGAGGCCGTGATGGAACTGCTGCGCGACCTGCACCAGATGGGCTCCACGATCTGCATGGTCACGCACGACTCGCGGTTCGCCCGCTACTCCGAGCGCACGGTGCACCTGTTCGACGGCCAGATCGTCGACGAACGGCGCGGGCGCTGATCGACACGGCCATGGAGACCCTGCTCCAGGACCTTCGCTTCGCCACGGCCTCGCTGCGCCGCACGCCCGGCTTCACGGTGACCGTGCTGCTGGTGATGGCGCTCGGGATCGGCGTGAACGCGATGATGTTCACGATCGTGAAGGGCGTGATGCTGCAGGCGCTGCCGTTCGCGCAGCCGCGCCGCATCGTGCAGGTGGTGGCGAGCGACAAGGCTCACGGCTGGAGCTACGGCAGCATGTCGGTGCCCGACGTGCGCGACCTTGCCGAGCGCAGCCGCACGCTCACCGCCGTCACCGCCTACCTCGAGAGCCAGGCGTATCTCACGCTCGACCGTGATCCGCTGCGGTTCGTCTCCACGATGGCCGGCGCGGGGCTGCCCGAGGCGCTCGGCATGCGCCCGCTGCTGGGCCGCTGGTTCACGCGCGACGAATGCCGCTCCGGCAACACGTTCGGCAGCGTGGTGATGAGCGAGCGCACCTGGCGCCGCCACTTCGCCGCCGATCCGCACGTGGTCGGGCGAACGGTGCGCATGAACGGCCGCGTGCGCACGATCGTGGGCGTGATGCCCGACGCGTTCCGGTTCCCGGAGCGCAGCGACTTCTTCACGCCGCTCGCGACGGAGGACACCACCGACACGCGCGGCGGGCACTACGTGGGCGCCGTGGCGCGGCTGGCGGCGGGCGCCTCGATGGAGCAGGCGACCGCGGAGCTGGCGGTGATCTCGCGCGACCTCGCGCGGCAGTACCCCGCCACGAACGAGTCGGTCGTGATCAGCCCGATGGAACTGCGCGAGCACATGAACCGCGAGATCCGGCCCATGATGGTCCTGCTGTCGCTGGCCGTGGGCTTCGTGCTGCTGATCGCGTGCTCGAACGTGGCGAACATGCTGCTGGCCCGGTCCACCACGCGCCAGCGCGAGATCGGGGTGCGCATGGCGCTCGGCGCCACGCGCGGGCGGCTCGTGCGGCAGATGCTCACCGAATGCGTGCTGCTGTCGCTCGTGGGCGGCGCCGTGGGCGTGCTGCTGGCGCAATGGGGCCTGGACCTCACGTTGAAGGCGATCCCCGAGGAGTTCCCGTACTGGATGCGGTTCGAGCTCGACCGCGGCGTGCTGCTGTTCACGCTGGCGCTGTCGACGATCACGGGCGTCGTGTTCGGCATCGCGCCGGCGCTGCACGCGACGGCCGCGGATCCGAACCGCGTGCTGCACGAGGGCACGGCGGGCTCCGGCGACAGCCCGTCGCGCCGCCGCCTGCGCGACGCGCTCGTGGTGGCCGAGGTCGTGCTCGCCGTGGTGCTGCTGGTGGGCTCCGGGCTGATGGTGCGGAGCTTCCTCGGCATGGCGGGCCAGGTCAGCCAGGTGCACGCCGCGGGCGTGGTCACCGGCCGGATCACGCTGCCGTACGCCGTGTTCCCCGAGAGCGAGCAGAAGGAGCGGTTCTTCCGCGAGTTCCGCGCGGGCCTGCTGAAGCTCCCGGGCGTGGAGTCGGCCGGCGGCGCGCTGAACCTGCACCTGGGCACGTCGCAGTGGACGATGACGCTGCAGCGCGAGCACGTGGACGGCGCCGAGGCGCAGAAGTGGCCGCAGCTCACGTACAACGTCGTCACGCCCGGATACTTCGCCACGATGGGGATTCCGATCCAGCGCGGCCGCGACTTCACCGACGCCGACGGCTCGGGGGCGCCGAAGGTCGCGCTGGTCAACGCCGCGGCGGCGCGCCGCCTGTGGCCGGGGCAGGACCCGATCGGCAAGCGCTGGCGCTACGAGCTGGCCGATTCGCAGTGGGTGACGGTGGTCGGGCTGATTCCCGACCTGCGGCAGCGCATCAGCGCGGAGGAACAGGGCGTCGCCGAAGTCGTGGTGCCGCACGCGCAGCGCACCGAGCAGTCGCTGACCTGGGCGCTGCGGTCGAGCGCGCCGGCCGGCACGGTGGCCGCGGCCGT
>JBGAOB010000202.1:0-8919 GCA_044222045.1 Candidatus Eiseniibacteriota bacterium | reverse complement strand
TCCGCATCCGCTGCGTCAGCCCGGTCGCTCCTCGCTGCGACGTATCTCCCGATACGACTCGCTCGTCGCTCGCGGCCTTCCTTGCGGCTGGACCCTCCTCGGCTCGCTCCGCGCTCGCCGAGATCCGCATCCGCTGCGTCAGCCCGGTCGCTCCTCGCTGCGACGTATCTCCCGATACGACTCGCTCGTCGCTCGTGACGCATGAGCGCCCCCGACCGCTTCCAGCCGCACGCGCACCGCGAGATGGCGTCGATGTTCGACGACGTGTCGGGGCGGTACGACTTCCTGAACCGCGTGATGACGCTGGGGCAGGACGGCCTGTGGCGCGAGGTCATGTGGCGCGCGGTGCCCTCGGACGCGCGCGTGGTCGTGGACCTGTGCACGGGCAGCGGCGTCTCGCTGCCGGGTCTCCAACGCGTCGGCCGCACCCTGCTCGGCGTGGACGTGAGCCTGGCGATGCTGCGGCACGCGGGCGCGACCTACGACGCGTCGGGCTGGGGGCCGCGCCTCGCGTGCGCGGACGGGTTCCGGCTGCCGCTGCGCGACGGCTCGGTGGACGCGGTCACAATCGCCTTCGGGATTCGGAACCTGCGGCCACGGGACCGCGCGCTCGCGGAGATCCACCGCGTGCTGCGCCCGGGCGGCGTCCTCTCGGTGCTCGAAGCCTCGGCGCCGGCGCCGGGCCCGCTGCACGCTGCGCACGCGTTCTGGGTGCGCCATGTGATTCCCGCCGCGGGCCGCCTGTCGCCCGACCCGAGCGCCTACCGTTACCTGAGCGAGTCGATCTTCGAGTTCGGCGCCGGCCCCGAGTTCGAAGCCACGCTCCGGGCGTCGGGTTTCGAGGTGGTGGGGCGCCGGGCATTCCTGTTCGGCGCCACGCGCCTGTGGGCGGCGACCCGCCTGCCGGACGCCGCCCAGATTCCCGCCGGCACCGTGCGAAATGCGGTGAGCGGACGATCGCAGGCGGGCGTTTTCGCGCAAGGCGACCGACCGGCCGACGTCGAGCGCCGAGCATGGGAGCTGGCGCACGCTTTCATGTCCGTCCTGCTGAGCCTGGCCCTCGTGTGGGGTCTCATCGTCTGGCGCAAGCTCAACGGCAGCATGCCGTTGGAGCCGTGGCAGAGGGCGGCGGGATGGCTGCTGCTGGGCGGCGGACTGGCCGGCTTCGGGGGGCGGGCGGCCCTCCAGATCCTGAGGCTCAGCCAGCGCTGATCGAGGTTGGGCGAGGTGGCACAGCCGTTGCCACCTCCGTGTGGGGATTTCCCCCATCGACGTTCCCCGAACCCGATCGCGAGACCCATGCAAGGACGCGAGAAGTCACTCGAATCGCTGATGGAGCTGACCGGCCGCGGCGCGAGCCGCTCCCGCCGGGAGGTGGCGCTTCTCACGCTCCGCAACGCGCTCGCTTTGACCGAGGCCGGTGGCGCGGTGTTCGCCGTGGCGGGCCCTCGCCAGCTCGACAAGGTCGCCCTGCGCCGTGACAACGACACGCCCGAGAGCCTGCCGATTCAGCGCAGCCCGGGCGAGTTCGCGCGCACGCTGCAGCTCGCGGGTCTGCCGCGCACCGTGGTGGACCTTGCCGAGGCCAAGGGCGGCGCCGACGAGACGTGCCCCGGGATCGAAGCGGGGCCGGCGATGTTCGTGCCCCTGCGACTGCGCGAACAGGAGTGGGGCTACCTCGCGGTCTACCGCCCGCGCGGCGCCGCGCCGTTCACGCCGCGCGACGCGCGCACGCTGACGCTGCTCGTGGCCTGGGCGACGGCGTCGCTCGACAACCTGCGGCTGGCCGAGAACATCGAGAAGCTGGCGGTCACCGACGACCTCACGCAGGTCTACAACTTCCGCTACCTGAAGACCGCGCTGCGCCGCGAGATCAAGCGCGCGACGCGATTCCGCCAGACGCTGTCGATCATCATGATCGACGTGGACAACCTGAAGTCGTACAACGACCGCAACGGGCACCTGCGCGGCAGCTTCCTGCTCCGCGAGATGGCGCAGTTGTTCGCGCGCCAGGTGCGTTCGTGGGACCTCGTGGCCAAGTACGGCGGCGACGAGTTCACGGTGATCCTGCCGCAGACGGAGCGCGAGGGCGCCGTGGTCGTGGCCGAGCGCCTGCGTGCCACGGTCGAGCAGCACACGTTCCCGCTGGCCGCGCCGGGTTCGATCACGGTCAGCGGCGGCGTGTCGGTGTACCCCGAGGACGCCGAATCCCCCGCGACGCTCATCGAGAGCGCGGACCGCGCGCTGTACCGCGCGAAGCGCGCCGGGCGAAATCGCGTGGAAACCGTGGAGAGGGAAGCGGCCTGACGGCCGGACCGCACCAGTTTTGACCGGCCGAGGAGCGGTTGTTAGGCTGCCCGGCCGTTCTCAGCAGTCATCGAGTGGTCGTCCGAGGGAGGTCGACGTGTCCAATCGAATCGGCATCGCGGTCGTCGGAACGGGCGACTGGGGCGCCAACCTGGTGCGCAACTTCGCGAACCTCAAGGATGCGACGCTCGTCGCCGTGTGCGACGCCGACGCGCAGCGGCTCGCGAAGACCGCCGCGCAGTATCCGGGCGTGGAAGGCATCGCCGACGCGGCGACCGTCGCCTCCCGGGCCGACATCCAGGGCGTGGTGATCGCGGCCTCCGCCGTGAACCACTACCCGCTCGCCAAGATGATGCTGGAGGCGGGCAAGGACGTGTACGTCGAGAAGCCGCTCACGCTGGAGGTCGCGCACGCCGAGGAGCTGGTGCGGCTGGCGAAGGCGGGCCAGCGCATCCTGATGGTGGGGCACCTGCTGCTCTACCACCCGGGCGTGCAGTACCTGAAGAAGATGGTCACCACCGGCGAGATCGGCGACCTGCTGTACATCTACTGCCAGCGCGTGAACCTCGGGAAGGTGCGCAAGGACGAGAACGCGCTGTGGAGCTTCGCTCCGCACGACCTGTCCGTGGTGCTGCACCTGATCGGGCAGGAGCCGCTCGACGTGGTCGCGCGCGGTTCGGCGTTCCTGCAGCCCGGCGTCGAGGACGTGGTGTTCGTGGACCTGCGCTTCCCGAACGGCAAGCTGGCCCACGTGCACGTGTCGTGGCTCGACCCGCACAAGCTGCGCAAGTTCACGGTCGTCGGCAGCCAGAAGATGGTCGTGTTCGACGACATGGAAGCCAGCGAGAAGATCCGCATCTACGACAAGGGCGTCGACCGCGGCGGGCAGGTGGTGCCCTACAGCGACGCACTGTCGGTGCGCAACGGCGACATCCTGATCCCGAAGCTCTCGCTCCAGGAGCCGCTCAAGCTCGAGTGCCAGCACTTCGTGGACTGCGTCCGCGACCGCAAGCGCCCCGTGACCGACGGTCTCGACGGCCTGCGCGTGGTCAAGGTGCTCGACGCCGCGCAGCGCTCCCTGAAGGCGGGCGGTGCTCCGATCGCGATCGAGCCGCTGCCGCAGGAGGTCGCATGAGCAGCGTGATCCATCCCAGCGCCCAGGTCGGCGCCGGCACCACGATGGGCGAGTTCTGCGTGATCGGCCCGAACGTGAAGCTCGGCACCGGCTGCAAGCTCGGCAACCACGTGGTCATCCACGCCGACACGGTGGTGGGCAACGACGTGCGCATCGACGACCACGCCTCGCTCGGCAAGGTCCCGATGAAGGCCGCGAACTCCGCCACCACGAAGGAGCAGGAGCTGCCGCCGCTGCAGGTGGGCGAGCTCTGCATCGTGGGCACGGGCGTGGTGCTGTACCGCGGCGCCCAGATCGACGGCAAGGTGCTGATGGCCGACCTGAGCACGGTGCGCGAGAACGTCACCATCGGCCGGGGCACGATCGTCGGCCGCGGCGTGACGGTGGAGAACTTCTGCAGCGTCGGCCGCTTCTGCAAGCTGGAGAGCGAGTCGTACCTGTGCGCCTACTGCACGCTGGAGGACCGCGTGTTCGTGGCCCCCGGCGTGGTCACCTCGAACGACAACTTCGTGGGCCGCACGCAGGAGCGTTTCAAGCATTTCAAGGGCGTCACCGTGAAGAAGGGCGGGCGCATCGGGGCCGGCAGCGTGACGCTGCCCGGGGTGGTCATCGGCGAGGACGCGCTGGTCGCGGCCGGATCCACGGTCACGAAGGACGTCGAGCCGCGGGTCATCGTCATGGGCAAGTCGGCGCGCCGCTGGAAGGAAGTTCCGGTGGAACAGCTGCTCCAGAACCAGGGCTGGGTGGACTCGTAGTCCGCCCTCGACATACCAGGAGAGTCGCGATGTCCACGAAGACCTCGATGAACGTGCCGCTGCTCGATCTCAAGGCCCAGTACGCCACGATCAAGGCCGAGATCGACCAGGCCGTGCACTCGGTGCTCGACAGCTGCCACTTCATCGGCGGCCCGGAAGTGCAGGCGCTGGAGCAGGAAGTCGCGCGCTACTCGCAGACGTCGCACGCGGTCGCGTGCGCATCGGGCACGGACGCGCTGCTCATGGCCATGTGGGCGCTCGGCGTGGGCCCCGGCGACGAAGTGATCACGAGCGCGTACTCGTTCTTCGCCAGCGCCGGGACGATTTCGAACAACGGCGCGACGCCGGTGTTCGTGGACATCGACCCGCGCACGTACAACCTCGACATCCACAAGCTCGAAGCCGCCATCACGCCCCGCACGAAGGCCGTCGTGGCCGTGTCGCTGTTCGGCCAGTGCGTGGACATCCCCACGATCAAGACGATCTGCGACAAGCACAAGATCTACCTGATCGAGGACGCGGCGCAGTCGATCGGCTCGGAGTGGGAGGGCAAGCGCTCGGGCTCGATGTGCGACTTCGGCTGCTTCTCGTTCTTCCCGTCCAAGAACCTGGGCGGCGCGGGCGACGGTGGCATGATGGTGACGAACAACGCCGAGTTCGCCGACAAGGCGCGCCTGCTGTGCAACCACGGCGCGAAGCCGAAGTACTACCACTCGGTCGTCGGCACGAACTCGCGCCTGGACGCGATCCAGGCGGCGATCCTGCGCGTGAAGCTGCGCCACCTCGATCGCTGGAGCGAGGGCCGCGCGAAGAACGCCGCGCTCTACAACCAGTTGTTCGACGGCTCCAAGGTGGGCCGCCCGTACCACGACCCGCGCACCCGTCACATCTACAACCAGTACGTGATCCGCGTGCCGAAGCGCGACGAGCTCAAGAAGTTCCTGGGCGAGCGCGGCGTCGGCTGCGAGGTGTACTACCCGGTCGCGCTCCACTCGCAGAAGTGCTACGCGCCGCTCGGCTACAAGCCGGGCGACATGGCGCACGCCGAGGCCGCGGCCAACGAGACGATCGCGCTGCCCATCTACCCGGAACTGAACGAAGATCAGATCCGGTACGTGGCGCAGACGGTCCTCGAGTTCGTCCAGAACGCCTGACGCCGTATCCCGGCCGGCGGGCACGCCCCGCCGGCCGGGCTCGAGTTTCAACGGCCGGACCGCCCACCCCGCCCAGCGGCGGTCCACCAGCCGAGTCGGTCTCCACGAGACCCGTCGCCGGACCCCTTCCGGCGGCGTCGACAGGCGATCCATGCCCGACAACCATCGTGCGGCGCTGCAGGCGCTGTTGCGCCGGATCGACGAGGTCCGGGGTCTGTCCGAAGGGACGGATGCCCATACCGCGGTCGAGCCCGGCGACACGGCTGCCCTCCTGCGCACGCTGGGCGAACTGGTCGAGGAGCTCGAGCGCAGCCATCGCCGGCTGATCGAGACCAGCGTCCAGCTCGTGTCGTTGCGCGAGGTCGCGTCGCGGCTCACCACGACGCGCGACGCGTCCGAGACCACGCGCACGGTGACCCGCTACCTGCAGCGCGCGTTCGGCTTCGACCAGGTGGGCCTGCTGCTGGTGGATCGCGAGCGCGGCGTGCTGTCGGGGGCCTGGACCGACAGCCGCGATCGGGCGCACGGCACGCACGCCTTCGAAGTGCCGCTCGTGGGCGAGCGCGGCTCGCTGGCCCGCGGACTGTGGCTGAACCGCACCGTGCTGCACCAGGACTGCCGCCGGCACCCGCCGGCCGTGCTGGATCCGTCGCACGCGCTCGCGCCCGTGTTCGAACACCTCGGCTCGCTGCTGTCGGTGCCGCTCCAGCGCACGCACCCGGTGGGCGGGCCCGCGGAGGGCGAGTGCGAACACACGTGCCCGCTCGGCCGCTCGGCGTGGCTGGTGCCGCCGCCCGGCTCGGAGTCGGCGACGTGGGCGGCCGCCCGCGACGAGGCGCAGCGCGGATGCCTCGGCTGCGCGCGCATGCCGCTGCTCGGCGTGCTCGCGGCGGCGCGCGGCGACGACCAGCCGCCGCTCACCGCGGCCGACGTGACGCTGGTGGAATCGATCGCGCTGTCGCTGGCGCCCATGATCGAGAACGCGCGACTGTTCCACGACCTGCGCCGCAGCGAGCGCTTTCGCGAGAACGTGATGGACAGCATGCCCAGTGCGCTCGTCGCGCTGGACCTCGAGGGCCGAGTGCTGTCGTTCAACCACGCGGGCGAGGAACTGCTCGGCTGGCGGGAGGACGAAGTGCTGGGTCACCCCGTCGGCGACGTGCTCGGGCCGGAAGGGGAGAGCACGGTGCTCGCCACGCTCGAGAGCGGCCGCGAGGTGTCGCGGCTCGAGTCGTGGTTGCGCCACCGCGACGGCAGCGCCGTCCCGGTGCGGCTCACCACCTCGCTGCTGCACGACGACGCGCGCGCGGTCGTGGGCGCGATCGCCACATTCCTGGATTTGACGCCGATCAAGCAGGCCGAGGACCGCGCGCGGCAGCTCGACCGGCTGGCCGCACTCGGCCGGTTCACGTCGAGCGTCGCGCACGAGATCCGCAACCCGCTCGCCGGCATCGGCGCGGGCGTGCAGTACCTCTCGCGCGCGCTCGGCCCGGATGGCCCGCAGCGCGAGAACCTCGAGTTCATCCACAGCGAGATCGCACGACTCGATCGCATCGTGCAGGACCTGTTCGACGTCACTCATCCGCGCCAGCTCGACCTGCGTCCGCGCCCCGTGCACGAGACGCTGCGCCGCGCCCGGCAGTCGGTGGACGCCATCTTCGAGAAGCGCGGCGTGCGGCTGGAGACCTCGGTGCCCGAGGCACTGCCGGCGGTGCCGCACGACGTCGACCAGATGCAGCAGGTGTTCATCAACCTGCTCAAGAACGCGGCGGAGGCCTCGGACGGCGGCACGTGCGTCCGGCTCTCGGCCGAGGCGCCGGGCCGACGCCCCACGCAGCTGCTCGTGCGCGTCTCCGACGAAGGCGCCGGCATCGAGCCGGCCACGCTACGCACGCTGTTCGAACCGTTCGTCACCACGAAACCGGGCGGAACCGGGCTCGGCCTGTACATCACCCACGACATCGTCAAGCGCCACGGCGGCAGCCTGTCCGTTCAGAGCGAGCCCGGCCGCGGGGCCACCTTCACCATCGAACTGCCGATCGGCTCCCAGGGAGGCTTGTCATGAGCAAGGCCAACATTCTGGTCGTGGACGACCAGGACTCCATCCGTCACTTCGTGCGCAAGGCGCTCGAGGACGAAGGCTACACGGTCGAAACGGCCGCGAGCGTTCGTGAGGCGCGGACGGCGGTCGAGCGCGACATGCCCGACATGATCTTCCTGGACCTCAAGCTGCCCGACGGTACCGGCATGGAGCTGCTGCGCGAGGTGAAGCGCCTGCAACCCGAGGTGCCGATCGTGCTCATGACCGCGTTCGGCGAACTGGAGACGGCCGTCGAGGCCATGAGCGCGGGCGCGTTCTGGTTCGTGAAGAAGCCGTTCCAGAACGAGGAACTGCTCGCGCTGGCCGCGCGCGCGCTCGAGTCGCAGAAGATCTGGCTCGAACTGCGGCGGCTGCGCCACCAGGCGTTCGCGGACGAGGACTACCTGCACTCGTCGAGCCCGGCCATGCAGGAGGCCTACGCGATCGCCGAACAGGTGGCACGCGGCGACACGACCAGCGTGCTGATCGAAGGCGAGAGCGGCACGGGCAAGGAGTACTTCGCGAACCTGATCCACCGCATGAGCGCGCGCCACGCGCAGCCGTTCGTGGAGATCAACTGCGCCGCCATCCCGAGCGAGCTGCTCGAGTCGGAACTGTTCGGACACGAGAAGGGCGCGTTCACGGACGCACGCACGCAGAAGCTCGGCCTGATGGAGATGGCGAACGGCGGCACGCTGTTCCTGGACGAGATCGGTGAGATGGCGCCGATGCTGCAGGTGAAGCTGCTGCGCGTGCTGGAGCGCCGCACGTTCCGCCGCGTCGGTGGCACGAAGGACATCGCCGTGAACCTGCGGATCATCTCGGCCACGAACCAGAACCTCGAGAAGATGGTGCAGGAGGGAGGCTTCCGCGAGGACCTCTACTACCGCCTCAAGGTCGTGCCGCTGCTGGTGCCGCCGCTGCGCGAGCGCCGCGAGGACGTGCTGCCGCTGTCGCGACTGTTCATGGAGCGCTTCGCTCGCCAGTTCAAGAAGCCGTTCCGCGACATCTCGCCGGCCGCTCAGCGCCTGCTGGCCGAGTACCCGTGGCCGGGCAACATCCGCGAGTTGAAGAACCTGTTCGAGCGGACGATCCTGCTCGAGAACGCCGAACTGCTCGACGCGCACCACCTGAAGCTGGCGCCGCGCGCGCGCGGCGGGCAGGAGCAGTCGCTCGGTCAGCGGGTCGACGAGGCGCTCACCACGCCGGTGCCGCCGGGCGGCATCCCGTTCGAGCAGCTGGTGGAGGACCTGGAGCGCGCGCTGATCCTGCGGGCCTCCGAGGCCACGCGCTGGAACCAGAGCCGCACCGCCGAGGTGCTGCAGCTCAAGCGCGACAAGCTGCGCTACCGGATGAAGCTGTACGGCATCCACGGCGACGGCGTCGAGGACGACCAGGCCCGCAGCGCCTGAGCGAGCCTCCACGGGCGGGCGCGGACCGGCGTTCTTGCCGGCCCGCGGGGCGTGTGCTACCGATCCGTGCGCGCGG
>JBGAOB010000003.1:0-65488 GCA_044222045.1 Candidatus Eiseniibacteriota bacterium | reverse complement strand
CCAGGAGAACGTGAGCGGCTGCGTGATCGGCATGCGTGACTCCTTACGGGTTGCGGTGGAAGAGAAGCCGGAGGTACCGGGTGAGGTGATCGATGCTGTCGATGGCGGCGCCCGGGCGGCCGGTGGCCTTCGCCACCACGAACGCGCCCTGCAGGACCGCCTGCGTGTGCAGCGCGAGGCTCTCGGGAGTCCAGTCGGCGCGGGGCGCGTATCGGCGCTTCGCCTCCGCGATGTCCTCCACGAGCGTGTCGGCGTGGCTCGTGATGCTGGCGCCGCACGCGTCGCGGATCGCGGGGTTCGTCTCGAACGTCTCCTGCACCATGGTGCCGGCGAGGCACGTGAACTCCGGCAGCGTCCCGCGCACGATCTGGCGTCGGAACTCCACGTAGCCGAGCACGCGGTCGAGGGGATCGGCCGCCCGGTGGTAGGGGGCGCCCGCGAAGAGCGCGCCGGTGACCGTGGACCAGTGCGCGGCCGCGGCCACGCCGAGCGCCTGCTTGCTCTCGAAGTGGTGGAAGAAGGCGCCCTTCGACACGCCGGCCTCGGCGCAGACGTCCTCGACGCGCGTCGCGGAGTAGCCCTTCGTGCGGATCAGCTTCAGCGCCGCGTCGAGCATTCGCGTGCGTCCGTCGGACGCCGGCGTGGCCTCGGCCGCACGCGGTGGGCGGGCCTCCGGCGAGTTCGAGGCGGCACGGGTGGAGCGCTTCGAGAGACTCATGGGGCGGAACATACCAACCGGTCGGTCTGGCCCCAAGAACTTTCTTCCCGTCCGGGGTTCGGCCCGCGGGGAGGGACGCCACCACTGGCCGGTACCCGGCGTCGGACGGGCCCGGGCGCCGCCGTCCATCGTCGTGCGTCCCCGCTCATCCGGCTTGTCCGCCGCCCGGACGGCGACCTAGCCTTGACCCCGTCTTCTTCCCGCTGCGGAGGGTTGCGCTCGCATCACGGGGCTCACGAGCGTTGCCCGGGTCTGCACCCCGGAGGTCGTCCATGCCACTGGTTCGCACGTTCCTCGCCGGCTGCACGGCATGCGTCTGCGTGGCGCTGCTGCAATCCACGCCCGTCGCGGCGTACCAGCAGGCCGACCTCACGGGCACCTGGGAAGCGCTGAGCATCGCCTCGGGCCCCGGCGCTCCGTGGTGGGACCGCTCGCACGCGCTGATTGCCCGCGACGGCAGCTTCACGGCCTTCTCCGTCAGCAGCGCCGGTGAACTCGACACCTTGCACGCGTCCCTGGCGCTGGCCCCGACGGGCGTGCTCACGTTCGTGGGTTCGAGCACCTTCCGCGGAGCACTCGACATCGGCTCGACCGTCTTCGTGGCCACCGACACGTGGTCGACCGGCGGAGCCGGCACGACCGAACTCCGCGTGGGAGCGAAGTCCGGTGGCGTCTACGCGCTCTCGGACCTCGCCGGCGCCTGGGAGAACTTCGTGATCGCGTCGGGCCCGGGAGCGCCGTGGTGGGAGCGGGGCCGGCTGCAGATCGCAGGTGACGGCACGTTCGCCGGCTCGATGACGGACGACGAAGGACAGCCCGACCCCGTTTCCGGCGTGTTCGGCCTCACCCCGAGCGGCATCCTCTCGTTCGCGGGGTCGAGCACCGCGCGCGGAGCGCTGGACGCCGGGCGCACCGTCGTGGTGATGAACAGCACGTGGCAGAGCGGCGCCCCCGGCACGGCCGATTTCAGCGTCGCGGTGAAGATGGCTCCCTCGTACGCGCTGTCCGATCTCGCCGGCACGTGGGAGCTGCACGCGCTCGCGACCGGCCCCGGTGCGCCGTGGTGGGAGCGCCAGAGCATCACGATCGCCACGAACGGAACGTTCACGGGAACGGCGAGCCGGAGCGACGGCAGCAGCGGCCCGGTCAGCGGGGCGTTGAGCCTGTCGCCGACCGGCGTGCTCACGCGTCCGGGCTGGCCCGCGGCGCGCGGCGCGCTCGACGCCGGCCGGAGCGTGATGGTGTGGACCGACACGTGGTCCACCGGCAGCCCCGGCACGACGCAACTCCTCGTGGGCGTGCGAACGGGCGGCAGCACCGCGGGCGTCGACGGGCTCGCCCCGCTCACGTTCACGCTCGATCCCGTGCGTCCGAACCCCGCGCACGGCCGTGACCCGCAGGTGAGCTTCGAGCTTCCCACCCGGGCGCCGGCGCAACTCGAGGTGGTCGACGTGGGCGGCCGTCGCGTCGTCATGCGCGAGGTGGGGGCGCTCGGCGCCGGGCGGCACACGGTCGGACTGAGCGAGGGTGCGCGACTCGCCCCCGGGCTCTACCTGGTGCGGTTGCGGCAGGGGAGCCACGTGCGCACGCAGCGCGTCGTCGTGCTCTGACGCCCGCGCGTCGAGCCCGGCCATGCCTCCGACGACGTACGCTTCGTCGGTGACGTGTTCGAGGTGCGCGCCGGCTCCGTTGCCACGAGCGGCGGATCGCTCCGCACCGCGTCCGTGAAAGGGTCGTTGAGGCCCCGGCCCGAGGGGCGCGAGCCGTGTCGACGGATCTGCACGATCGAATCTCGCGTGGTCCGCCGCTCGCGCCGATGGAACCCGGCTCGCGCGGTGCACCGGAGCCGGGCTCCATCGGCGTCCCCTTCGACGAGGCGTGACCCTACTTCAGCGAGGCCATGTCGATCACGAAGCGGTACTTCACGTCGCCCTTCACCATGCGCTCGTAGGCCTCGTTGATCGACTGGATCGGGATCACCTCGACATCGGACACGATGCCGCGCTCGGCGCAGAAGTCCAGCATCTCCTGCGTCTCGGCGATGCCACCGATCAGCGAGCCCGCGAGCGAACGCCGGCCGCCGATCAGGTTCATCGCCACCACCGGCTGCGCCGTCTCGGGGGCGCCCACCAGCACCAGGTGGCCGTCGCGCTTGAGCAGCACGAGATAGGCGTTCAGGTCGAGCGGGGCAGACACCGTATTGAGGATGAAGTCGAAGCTGCCCGCGTGCGCTTCCATCTCCGACGCGCGCGTCGAGACCACCACTTCGGAAGCGCCCAGCCGCTTCGCGTCGTCCACCTTGCCCGGCGAGGTCGTGAACACCACCACGCGCGCGCCCAGCGCGCTCGCCAGCTTCACGCCCATGTGGCCCAGGCCGCCGAGCCCCACGACGCCCACCTTCTGGCCCTGGCCGACGTTCCAGCGCCGCAGCGGCGACCACGTGGTGATGCCCGCGCACAGCAGCGGCGCGGCACCCGCCAGGTCGAGCGCCCTGGACACGCGCAGCGCGAAGGCTTCGTCCACGACGACGCTCGTCGAGTAGCCACCGTACGTCACGCCTCCCAGCACCTCGTCGTCGGAGTTGTACGTGAACGTGGCCGGCCCCTCGCAGTACTGCTCCAGCCCATCCCGGCACGACGCGCAGGTGCGGCACGAGTCCACGAGGCACCCGACCGCGGCGTGATCGCCCTCCCGGAATCGCGTCACCGCGCTGCCCACGCGGACCACGCGCCCCACGATCTCGTGGCCGGGGACGCACGGGTAGACCGTCGGCAGCGTGTGGTGCCACTCGTCGCGCACCTGGTGCAGATCGGAATGGCAGACGCCGCAGAAGAGGATCTCCAGCTGCACGTCCCGGGGCCCCGGATCACGGCGCCGGATCGTGACCGGCGCGAGAGGGGCGGTGGCGGCGTGCGCGGCGTAGGCCTTCGCATCGAAGCTCTTCGGCGACGGCGGGGAAGCGGGTTCCGGCGTCCGGATCGTGTCGCTCATGGGGGACACCTCCTGTGTCCGCGCACCATAGAACACGTGCGCGCGGTCTCTGCGCCGCTGCGCACCGGGGAGAGAACGTCGAGGAGAGGCGCGCCGCCGGGCGCGCGATGCGTCGGTCCGCCCGCATCTACCGGAAGGCCGCGGCTCCCCGAGCGTGCCACGTCGACCAGCGCGGCGCCGTGTCGCGCACGGCGACCGCTCCGACGTAGCCGTCGCCGGGCTCGCAGGCCGCGAGCGTCCACGCCCGCGGTTCGTCCGGATCGCCGGCCACGCGCCGCACACGCGGTGCAGCCCCCGGCGAAAGCGTCACGTCGAAGCCCGCGAGGTTCCCGATCAGCCCCTCGCCGCGCGCCTTGAGCCACGCTTCCTTGCGCGTCCAGCCGTGGAAGAACCCGGCGGTCCGCTCGCCGGGCGGGAGCGCTTCGTAATCGGCGCGTTCCGCATGCGAGAAGACGGTGCGCGCGACGGCGTCGAGGTCCGGAAGCGCTCGCACGTGCTCGATGTCCACGCCCAGGTCGCGTCCGCGCGTGACCCCCACGAGTGCGAGCGCGCGCGAAGACGACGTGCTGAGTCGCAGGGGAGGATCCGCCTCGTCCTCGACCGGCGTGACCACCTCCGGCTTGCCGCGCGGCGACACGCGGTAGTCGACGTCGCGCGGATCGCACGACAGGTATCCGCCGAGGATCCGCCGCAGCGCCGCCCGTCGCATCGCGAACGACCCCCGGAGCGGTCCCGCGGGCAGGCGGGCGAAGCGCGCATGCTCGTCGGCGGACATCAGCGCGAGACACACCTCGAGCTCGCGCTCGTCCGGCGGCGCGACGTCGACCCGCCACACGTGCACCTCGTGCGGGCCCAGCACCGGGTGTTCCGGCGGTTCGCCGAACACCGTGAGCGCGGCAGGGGCGGGATCGGGATCGCGATGGGGGCCGTCCGACATGCGCGCAGTGTACCCGCCGCGCGGACGTCCCGCCGCGTTCTCCGTCGAATCAACGTCCGCGTCGAAACGACCTCCGGTGGTGGGACACTGCTCGCATGTGACGGTGGCCGCCGCGTCGTTTCCGTCTCTCGAGGAGCTGCCCATGAAGCGCTGGATCGGTGGGTTCGTGGCTACGCTGGTGCTGGCGGGTCTGCTGACGGGCTGTGGCAAGAGCAATGACGCGACCGGCCCCGTACCCGGGCCCGTCGACTGGACGAGCAGTTCGATGGGACTGCCGACCGGGTCTTCGATCCAGGAGCTCTACTCGAATGGCGACCTGCTGCTGGCCGGCACGATGGGCAACGGCGCGTTCCGCTCCACCGACCACGGCCGTACGTGGAGCAGTCTGCCGACCGGGCCGCAGGATTGCACCGTGCGTGCACTCGGCAGTGTCGGCTCCACGCTGCTGATCGGCTCCGCGGCCGGTGTCTACCGTTCGACCGACCGCGGTCTCACGTGGACCGCCGCCGCGACGCAGCCGGGCAGCGCCTTTCTCTCCTGCGTGGCGTCCCGCGGAGGGACTTGCCTGATGGGGACGTACGGCGCGGGCATCTTCCGTTCGACGGACGCCGGCGACCACTGGGCAGGGGTGACCATGCCCACCGGCTCCACCTGGGTCACGTCGCTCACGCTGCGCGACACGACGTTCTTCGCGGGCACCGCGGCCGGCGTGTACGGCTCCACGGATGACGGCGTGTCCTGGGCGCCCACCGCGGCGCAGCCCGCGAACGTCCTCGTGGACGCGATCCTGAACGTGGGCTCCACGCTGGTCGCCTGCACGCGCGGCGGCGTGTATCGCTCGCCCGACGGGGGCGCCACCTGGACGCCCGCCGTCTCGCGTCCCTACGGCCAGGCCGAGGCGCTGGTCGCCGACGGCAACCGGCTGCTGGCGGCGACCAGCGCCGGGCTCTACCGCTCCACGGACGCCGGCGTGAACTGGACGGCCGCCACGTCACTCCCCGACAACGACGAGGTGTATGCCGTCGCGCTGAGCGGAAACGTCGCCGTGGCCGGCGCCGAGAACGCCGTGTGGCGCTCGTTCGACAACGGCGCGACGTGGGTCGCCGATGCGGCTCCACCGTCGGTTCCCGGCGTGACCGCGTTCGCGAGCGACGCACGGGTGCTGTTCGCCGGGCTCGAGTTCAGCGGCGTCCACCGCTCGTACGACGGCGGCGCCACGTGGTCGAGGCCCGCCAGCGAGCCCGGCACCGGCAGCGTGACGGCACTGTGCCCGATCGGGAACACGCTGCTTGCCGGCACACCGGGAAGCGGCGTGTTCCGTTCGAGCGACGACGGGAGCACGTGGTCGGCCGCCACGACGCAGCCCGGAAGCAGCTACATCGAGTCGTTCCTGCGCGTCGGCGGCACGACGTTCGCCGCGACGCTCGGCGGCCTGTACCGCTCCGGGGACGACGGGCTGACCTGGAGCGCCGTGACCGGGGCGCTCACCGGCCAGTTCGTCACGACACTGGCCACGCGCGACACCGTGATGCTGGCCGGGACGATGTGGACGGTGTACCGCTCGACCGACGGCGGGGCGACGTGGACGGCCGCGATGCCCTCATCGATGGGATTCGTGACGAGCCTCGTGATGTCCGACTCGATCCAGTACGCCGCGAAGTACGACGGGATCTTCCGCTCCGCCGACTTCGGCCGCACCTGGACCGCGGCGGCAGGCCGTCCCGGGACCGCGGGCATCCGCACGCTCGCGAGCGTGGGGTCCACGCTGGTGGCCGCGACGGAAGCCGGCGTGTTCCGTTCCGACGACGGCGCGCGAACCTGGCGAGTGCTCGGCACCGGCTCGCCGGCGCAGGCCATCGTGCTGTCCCTGCACGCGCGGGGCACCACGCTCTACGCCGGCATGCGCACGGACGGCGTCTGGAAGTACTCGTTCTGAGCCGGCGGGGGAGACCCGCGAGGGCGTGAGTGCTGCGGGTCGTCAGCGGCGAAGCCGCACGACCTGGCCCACGGCGAGCCTGCCGGTTCGCGTGACCGTGCCGTAGATCCCCGCGTAGTTCTGGTTCGCGCGGACCGCGGCCTTCATCATCTCCGGTGAGGCCCGGCCCGTGTCGGGGTCGATGTTGATCATCACGCAGCGCAGGTCGCGCATCGTGACCGCGACCCGGGGGGCGTCCTCGTCGTCTCCGAACGCGAGCTCCCCGCCGGGCCAGGCGTCTTCCACGAACGGCTCGCCGTTCGTGCACCGCACCACGACGTTCGGACGGAAACGCCGGACGTCCATCGCGACGCCCGCCAGCCGGCTGATCTCGCGGATGGTGTCGGTGGCGATCACCGAAACGGTCGCGTCGTCGAAGATCCCGTGCCGCAGGTGCGTCATCTGCACGCGCTGCCCGGATCGGCGCTCGATGTCGGCCGCGAGCGCGTCCGCGAACATCGGCAGGTCCATGCCCTCCGGCGTACGCACGTGCGTCGGCAGCGCATCGGCGCCGGCGTCGTGCCCACGCCGGGGCGTGAACGCGACCAGTTCGGGCAGCTTGCTGGCCGTGAGCCAGGGAAACCCGCCCGGCTCCTCGAGCCGGCGCAGCGCCAGCCGTCGGTCGCCCTCGACGCCGTGCCAGCCGAGCATGGCCGCGTCGAGCGACTCGCCGCGCATGGACTTCACCGGGTAGCGGAAGAGAGCTTCGATCCGTCCGATCTCGATGGGCATCCGGTGGTGGGCTCCGAGGGGAAGGGTCGCGGCGCGGCGGGGTCGATGATCGGGGGTGTGCGCGGCTCCGAGCGCACCGGTCCCGCGATCCACGGACTCTCCGACGATATCCACGCGAAGGGCAAGCGAATACACCACGGGCGTGCCGCACCCCGGGCCCGTTCGTCCACGCGAGCGGCCGGTTCGTCACTCCGGGCGCGCGCCCCGGCCCGGTGGTCGGGTAACGTGGCCGCATGGATTCGCCGCCCACCACCCGGCCACCGGCCGCGCACCACGTGCGCAACGCCGCGTTGATCTTCGCGGTGTGGACGGCCGTCGGGCTCTTCTACTTCAGCCAGAGCTTCGTGCAGAGGCGCCTCAGCGGCGACCCGACGCCGTGGTGGCACTCCCTGGTGTCGTGGCTCGTGGGCGTGTGGATCGCGGCGCTCACGACCCCGTTGATCCTCTGGCTGGGGCGACGCTTCCCGCTCCGCCGGCGCGACTGGCTCGGCCCTGCGCTCGTGCACGCGGTGTTCAGCGTGGGCACGACCATCGTGCAGCTGCTGCTGCAGGCGCTCGTGCTGTCGAGCCTGCACGTGTACCCCAACGTCATGAAGGGCCCGGTCGCCGCGTTCGTCGTCCTGGCGATGCTCGGCTTCCACCCGGCCGTGTTCACGTACTGGACGATCCTGGCGCTGCAGGCGGGCTGGGACTTCTACCGCGGGTTCCTGGAGCGCCGCGACGAAGCCGCGCGGCTGCAGGTGCGCACCGCGGAGCTGCACACGCAGCTGGCCAGCGCGCAACTCGGAGCACTCAAGGCCCAGCTCCAGCCGCACTTCCTGTTCAACACGCTCAACGCGATCATGTCGCTGGTGCGGCAGGGCAAGAACGCGCAGGCCGAGGTCATGCTGGGCCGACTCGCCGACCTGCTGCGCTGCGTGCTGGAGGACGGCCAATCGCACGAGGTGCCTCTGCGCCGCGAGCTGGAGTACCTGCGGCTGTACCTCGCGATCGAGGAAGTGCGCTTCCCGGACCGCCTGCGCCCCGAGGTGTCCGCCGAGAACGGGCTGCTCGACGCGCTCGTGCCGCACCTCTGCCTCCAGCCGTTCGTGGAGAACGCGATCCGCCACGGCCTCGGCCGCAGCGCCCACGCCGGTCGCGTGGCGGTCCGCGCGCGGCGCGAAGGAGGAACGCTCGTGCTGACGGTGGAGGACGACGGCCCCGGCATGCCGCCGGACGGCGCGACGGATTCCACGGGCATCGGACTCGCGAACACACGCGCGCGGCTGGCCCGGCTGTACGGCGACGCCGCGTCGCTGGCGATCGCGCCGGCCGATCCGCACGGCGTGCGGGTCACCCTGGAGCTGCCGTACCGCGAGGCCGCGGACGCGCCGCAGGAGGAGCGGGTGGCGTATGCCCTACACGTGCCTGATCGTTGACGACGAACCGCTCGCACGCGCGCTGCTGCGCGACCTGCTGAGCCGGGATCCCGAGTGCGTGCGGATCGCCGAAGCCGTGAACGGCGCCGACGCGGTGGCGCGCATCACCACCGATCCGCCGGACCTGGTGCTGCTCGACGTGCAGATGCCCGAACTGGACGGGCTCGGCGTGGTCGCCGCGGTGGGCGCCGAACGCATGCCCGCCACGCTGTTCGTGACCGCGCACGACGAGCACGCGATCGCCGCGTTCGAGATGAACGCCGTGGACTACCTGCTCAAGCCCGTCACCGAGGAGCGCTTCGCTCAGGCACTGGCGCGCGCACGCACGCGGCTGCGCCAGGCGTCCGAGGGCGAAGCGAGCCGCGTGGCCGAACTGCTCGAACAGCTCGCGGCGCCCCGGCGGTTCGTGCGACGCATCGCGGTGAAGGAGTCGGGCCGCACGGTGTTCGTGGAGGTGGACGACGTCGACTGGATCGGCGCGGCCGAGAACTACGTGGAGTTGCACGTGGGGCACCAGTGCCACCTGCTGCACGTCCCGCTGAGCACGCTCGAACGCTCGCTCGACCCCGCGACGTTCCTGCGCATCCATCGTTCGACGATCGTGCAGGTGTCGCGCATCGGGGCGCTGGTGCCGGGTGTGCACGGGGAGTTCGAGGTGGTGCTGCGAGACGGCACGCGGCTGAACTCCGGCCGCACCTACGCCGACCGGCTGCGCGCACTCGCTGCGAATCCGTTCTGACGAACCGGGCGGTTCGTCCCCGCACGGCAGCGGTTCGTCAAAGTCGCCTCGGACTCCGCGCGGCCGCCGGGCACTCTGCGGGCGTCGCCACGGGCGTGGCGGCCGCCCGCGTGCGGATCGCGGGCGCACCGCGAGGAGAAACGCATGACCGAACCCGTCCGGCCGTCGTCGGCCCCCGGCTACTCGACCCCGATCGGCTACCTGCGCGCATGGACCACCGTGCTGGTGGTGTGCCACCACGCCGTGCTGGCGTACGTCCCCGAAGCGCCGAAGCCCGGCCCCGCGCTGGACGCCGGGAACCGTATCTGGGGCGCGTTCCCGGTCGTGGACACGGCGCGCTGGCAGGGCTTCTCGCTGTTCACCACCGCGAACGAGATGTACTTCATGTCGCTGATGTTCCTGCTGTCGGGCCTGTTCGTGTGGCCGTCGTTGCGCCGCAAGGGCGCGGGCGGCTACCTGCGCGACCGCGTGGTGCGGCTGGGCATCCCGTTCGCGGTCGGGGCGGGGCTGCTCGCGCCGCTGGCCTACTACCCCGCGTACCTGCAGACCGGCGGGACCGGCGGCTGGGCGGGCTACTGGGACGTGTTCACCCGGCCCGGCGTGTGGGCATCGGGCCCCGTGTGGTTCCTGTGGGTGCTGCTCGTCTTCGACGCCGTCGTGGCGGCCGGGACGGCGCTTCGCCCGCGCTGGGGGGATGCGCTCGGGCGGGCCGCGGCGAGGCTGCACACGCCCGGGGCGCTCTTCGGCGCGTTGTTCGCGTGCGCCAGCCTGGCGTACCTCGCCCTCGAGCTGCCGGTGGGCGGGCTCCCGTGGGCGCACTGGGGACCGTTCGACGTGCAGACGGGACGCCTGCTGCTCTACTTCACGTACTTCGTGTTCGGTATCGTGCTCGGCGCGAAAGGCGTGGGGGAGGGCGTGCTCGCCCCCGCTGGGCCGCTCGCGCGCACGTGGAAACGCTGGCTGAACTTCGCGTCGCTCGCGTTCGTCGCGGCGGTGGCGGTGATCATCGCGGTGTTCACCGTGCGCCCGCTGCCGATGTGGCTGCACCTCGCCGCCGATCTCGGGTTCACGCTGGCCGGGGCGACCATGTCCGTGGCCGCGCTCGCGCTGTTCCTGCGTTTCGCGCGCCAGCCGAACGCGGTGTTCGCCGCGCTCGTGCCCTGCGCGTACGGCATGTACCTGGTGCACTACCCGATCGTGACGCACCTCCAGTACCTGCACCTGGGCCTGGCGGCGCCCGCCCTGGTGAAGGGGTTGCTCGTGAGCGCCGGGTCCGTGGCCATCAGCTGGGGCGTGGTCGCGCTCCTGCGCCGGATTCCGGGCGTCGCCCGCGTGCTGTGAGCGAGCGGCGGGGCGTCACCTCGATACGATCACCTTGCGCACCACCTGCTCGAGGTTCGCGTCGAGCCGGGCGAAGTAGATGGCCGGCCGCGTCGTGGAGGGCGAGCGTCACGTGGCCCGATCGCGGCAGCGTGAAGTACAGCCTCGTGGAAGCCCGCGCGGGGTTCGGGGACGCGCCCAGCGCGAGCCCGCTCGGGCGATGCGTCGGGGGGGCATCCACGCCCAGGGGCACCGTGGCCGCGGTGGCATCGAACAGGCTCAGGCCCTTCACGAACGTGAAGTCGCCGGCCACGTAGAGCTTGGTGCCCGCCGCGTGCAGGCCGTACACGGCGCCGGTCACGTTGGCTTCCCACCCGAACATCGCCTGGCCATCGGCCTCGAGCACCGCGAGCCGACTGCGCGTCTGGCCACCGATGAATCCGAACGCACCACCGGCGAAGACGTTCGACCCGTTCGCCGCCACGGCGTACACGATGCCGTTCGCGTCGGGATTCCAGGTCGTGGCGGCACCCGCGCCGTCGACCTCGCCGATGCGGTTGCGTGCCTGCCCACCGAGCGTGGTGAACGCGCCACCCACCACCACGTTCCCGCGCCAGCGCGCGAGTGATTGCACGGCACCACTGGCGGACGGGTTCCACGCCGTGGCGGAGCCGTCGGTCTTCCGGAGTTCGGCGAGGTTCGCGCGCGGTTGTCCGCCCGCGTTGCTGAACACTCCGCCCACGACCAGCGTGCTGCCCAGGTCGAGGACGGCGTTGATGACGCCGTTCACGTTCGGATTCCACGCGAGCGCGGCTCCGGTGGCGGCGTCCACCGCGCCGATGCGGTTTCGGACCTGGCCGCCGAGGTTCGTGAACTGGCCCGCGGCGTAGAGCGTGGGGCCGTCCAGAACGATCGCCTCGACCACGTTGTTCGCGCCCGGATTCCACGCGGTGGCGAGCCCGGTGCCCGCGTCGATGGCCGCGAGCCGGTTGCGCGGCTGCCCGCCGATGCTCGTGAACGCGCCCGCCACGTAGACGGTGTTTCCCCATTCGACCAGGTCGAGCACTTCGTTGTTGGCGTCGGGATTCCATTCGTGCACGAGTCCCGTGGTGGCGTCGAACGCGGCGACGCGATTGCGGGTGCGCTGGCCGATGAAGGTGAACGCTCCGCCCACGTAGAGTTCGCGACCGTTCGCGTTCAGCGTGAGGACGGCGCCGCCCGCATCGGGGTGCCACGCGTGTGCCGTGCCCAGCGAAGCGTCGAGCCCCGCGAGGTAGTTGCGCACCTGCCCGGCGATGAAGTTGAACGCACCGCCGACGCGCAACGTGTCGGCGTCGAGGGCCAGGGCCTGCACGCTCGCGTTGGGGTTGGGATTGAACGGCGTGACCGCGCCCGCTCGAGTGATCGCCGCGAGCCGGCCGCGCGCCTGCCCGGCGATGCTCGTGAAGCCGCCGCCCGCGAACACGATCGACTCGTTCGCGGCCAGCGCGTTGACGGTGCCGTTCGCGTTGGGGTTCCAGCTCGAGAGCACGCCCGTGCGCCGGTGCACCTCGGCCAGGCGGCCGCGCAACTGGCCGCCGACGCTGGTGAAGGCTCCACCCAGGATCAGCATGCTGTCGCGCTTCACCAGGGCGAGCACGTCGCCGTTCGGCTCCGGCGCCCAGGCGCCCACCGCGCCGGTCACGCCGTCCAGCAGCGCCGCGCAACTGCGCGCCTGCCCGCCGATGGACGTGAAGTTGCCGCCCACGAATATCGAATCCCCCTCGGCGAGCATCGTGAGCACGATGCCGTTGGCGCCCGGATTCCAGGCGGTGGCCGCGCCGGTCACCGGGTCCAGCGCCGCGAGCCGCAGGCGCGCCTGGCCGCCGATCGCGGTGAAGCCACCCCCGGCCACGATGACGCCGTTCGCCCGCGCCAGCGAGTAGACGGGGTTGTTCGGCGCCGGGTTCCACGCGGACACCGTGCCGTCCGCCCGCACGTGCACGAGGTGCGTCCGCGCCATCGAGCCCACCGTGAGGAAGTTGCCCCCGACGTACCATCCGCCGGCGCCGTCGGGGAGCGAGCAGTGGACGAGGCCGTTGATGCGCGGGAACGGGGAGCGGGGAAGGCCCGTCGCCACCGTCAGTGCGACGCCGCCGCCCGTGTGCGGAAACACAGTCGTGAAGAGCCCGCACTGGTAGATCGTGTTCGCGACGCGAACCGTCCGCGTGACGCGGTTGTTGGATCCCCACACCAGCGAGTCGAGGACCTGGGCATGGCTCGGCTCCGCGCCGGACGCGAGCACCAGCAGCGCCAGCGCGAGGGCGAACGAGCCGGGTAGGCGCGAGGCCTCCCGGTGGCACCGGGTTGCGGCGCGATGCGAACGCGAATCCATCGGGAAGCCCCTCCAGTCGTGAATCCGCCGGGTCCTTGGCGTTCGTTCCGTACGGCCGTCCCGTCCGCCGGGAGCCGTCGGGCGTGCACGCCTCTCGCCCCACCATGCGAAAAGGCGGGCCCGAAACCCTCACGCGCCGTCGAATCCGCCGACGGGATTGCGCGCCGGGCTCCGCCGGCGAGAGAAGTGCCTTGACCTGCATATGCCCCGTCTGGCATATACGCAGCATGGAATCCGCGTTCGCCGTTCTCGCCGAGCCGAACCGCCGCGCCCTCCTGAACCTGCTCGCCACGTCGGAGCGGTCGGTCGGAGAGCTCGAAGACCACCTCCGGTTGCCCCAGCCCTCCGTTTCCAAGCATCTCCGCGTGCTCCGGGACGCCGGGCTCGTCGAGTCTCGCATCGACGCGCAGCGGCGCGTCTACCGGCTTCGACCCGAACCACTCATGGAAGTCGATGCGTGGCTCGAGCCGTTCCGACGTTACTGGACGGCTCGCGTCGACGCGCTCGAACGCCACCTGGATCGCATGGAACGAGAACTCCCCACCAGGGCCCGCAACCGGGCCGCACGCTCGAAGGGGAAGCAACGATGAGCACGCGTGACCGCTACGCGCCCGGCCCCGCCGCCGGCGCCCGAGTGCACCGGCAGGGCGACGAGTGGACGCTCGTCCTCGTGCGCGACCTCCGCCACCCTCCGGAGCGCGTGTGGGAGGCGCTGACCGATCCCGTGCACCTTCGGGAGTGGGCGCCCTTCGACGCGGACAGCAGCCTCGCCCGCGTGGGATCGGTGAAACTGTCCACGGTCGGCACGCCCGCGCCCCAGGTGTCGGACACCGTCGTCAGGCGCGCCGAACCACCGTCGCTGCTCGAGTACAGCTGGGGCGGGAGCGACCTTCGCTGGCAGCTCGAGCCGATGGACGGCGGCACCCGCCTCACGCTGTGGCACAACATCGACCGCCGCTTCATCGCGTGGGGCGCCGCCGGTTGGCACGTGTGCCTCGACGTACTCGATCACCAGCTCGCCGGCGAACCGATCGGACGCATCGTGGGCGCAGACGCCATGAAGTTCGACGGCTGGCAGCGGCTGGTCTCGGAGTACGGAGCGCAGTTCGGCGTCGACACGCCCGGCGGATGAGCCCGTGCGACCCACTCCGAGCGGAAGCGACGCATTCCGCGCGTCCCGCCGCGCGGCGGCCGGCCCAACCACTTCGTCACGCTGATCTCACGCCGGAGGTGTCCATGAAGAAGCCCGCCACGGGGCCGCCCGCATCCGCCCGGATCGACGAGCGCATCGAGGAACTCGGCGACTGGCGCGGGAAGCTGCTGGCGAAGGTGCGCAAGCTCATCCACGCCGCGGACCCGGGGGTCGTCGAAGAGTGGAAGTGGGGCATCCCCGTCTGGTCGCACGACGGCCTGATCTGCACGGGCGAGTCCTACAAGAGCGTCGTCAAGCTGACGTTCGCGAAGGGCGCTTCGCTCGAGGATCCGAAGGGGCTCTTCAACTCGAGCCTCGAGGGCAACATCCGCCGCGCGATCGACATCCGCGAGGGCGAGAAGGTGGACGAGGCCGCGCTGAAGCAGCTCGTCCGTGCGGCCGTCGCCCTGAACCGGGCCAACCCCGCCAGGACGAAGTCCGCGAAGGCGACCCGCCCGCGCGGCCGCTGACCGCCGACGTCCCGCGACCCGCCCCCGACGGTGGACGGCCGGGATCCGCCGACGGCCGGGCGTCCACGCCCGGCCGTTCGATCGCGGGAGCACGGGCGTGCTGCATGCGAGCGGCCCGGCCGTACGATCGCGCGCGGACCGGGCCACACGGGCCCGGCGTTCGAGCACTCGCGCTTCGAAGGGGGCGCCGCATGCAGGCGATCGTCTACGACAGGTACGGGCCTCCCGAGGTGCTGCACCTGCAGGAAGTCGCCACGCCCGAGCCGCGCGGCGACCAGGTTCGCATCCGTATCCGCCGCGTGTCGGTGAACGCTCCTGACTGGCGCCTCCTGCGCGCCCGGCCCGCCATGGCGCGGCTCAGCGCGGGCCTGCTGCGACCGCACGTGCACACGCTCGGCAGCGATGTCGCCGGCACGGTCGACGCGCTGGGCGATCGCGCGACGCACTTCCGGGTGGGGGACGACGTGTTCGGCGACCTCGCGCAGTTCGGCTACGGCGGCTTCGCGGAATACGTCTGCGTGCCCGAGCGCGCCGTGACCCGCGTGCCTGTGGGCGTGTCGTTCGACGACGCGGCGGCCACGCCGATGGCGGGCGGAACCGCGCTGAGGGGACTCCGCGATCACGCCCGGCTGCGGCCCGGGCAGAAGGTGCTCGTCGCCGGCGCGTCGGGTGGCGTGGGCACGTTCGCGCTCCAGATCGCGAAGCGGCTGGGCGCGCACGTGACCGCCGTGTGCAGCACGGGCAAGTGCGACCTCGCCCGCAGGCTGGGCGCCGATCGGGTGCTCGACTACACGAAGGACGACTTCGCACAGGGCGCCGAGCGCTACGACGTGGTGTTCGCGGTCAACGGGTATCGCCCCATCCGAGACTACGCGCGGGTGCTGGCTCTCCGCGGCATCTACTTGATGGTGGGCGGCGAGTGGCCGCAGATCCGCGAGGCCCTGCTGACGGCCCCGTTGCGTTCGCTGGTGGGCCGCCGGAAGTTCGCGGCCAGCGTCTCCGAGTCGACGCCGGCGGACCTCGCCCTGCTCGGCGAGTGGCTGGCGGACGGGCGCATCGCCCCCGTGATCGACCGCCACTACCCGCTGCGCGAGGTGCCGGACGCGATCCGCTACGTCGAGCAGGGCCACGCGACGGGAAAGGTGATGATCGATGTCTGGTCGGGAGAGGCCGCGGCCTGAGACGTCGTCGTGGGGGACTGCGGCCGCCCGCGTGCCGCTCCCCGTCGTTCGCCTGCGGGGCGCCGACATGCATCCGCCGGCGCAGTTCCGACGCGGCGCCGCTCTCCGCCGGGAGGCGGACAGCACGCTCGACTCTGGGCGTCGTTCGGGCGCGGACGTAGGCTCCCGGTCACGAATCGCGAGCCCTGTCCGCGGCCGTAGGTGCGCGCGTGGTGCGCCCTCCTGCCGGCGAGCCGATTCGGCGTGGGAGATGCGCGTGAACAGCCTCTCGAAGGCGGGTGGCGTGGCCGCCCTCTACCTGGCGGCGGCCTACCTGGCGGCGATGCCGTACTTCCTGCTGGTGGTGAATGCCCCCGGCCTCGTGGATCCCGCGCAGAAGTTGGCGGCGCTGATCGCACACCGGGACAGCATGTATGCAATGGAGTTCGTGGTGTACGTGCTCTTCGGCCTCTGCCTCGTGCTGCTGGCCATGACGTTGCACCAACGAATCGCTCCCGGAGCGACGGCGCTCATGTCGGTCGCCACGCCGATCGCAGTGATCTGGGCAGGGTTGCTCATCGCCAGCGGCATGATCTTCAACGTCGGCATCGCGCCCGTCGTCGCGATGAGCGGGAAGAATCCCGTCGAGGCCGCGGCGCTCTGGGCGGCGATCGACGCCGTCTCTTCGGGGCTGAGCGGCAACGGCGAGATCGTGGGCGGCGCCTGGATGCTGCTGGTGTGCCTCGCCGCGGCAAGGGCCCGCGCGCTGCCCCGGGCGTTGAGGGTCCTCGGCCTCGCCATCGCCGCCGTCGCGCTGCTGTCCGTCGTCCCCGCGCTGAGCGTACTCGCGGCGGTTTTCGGTCTTGGCCAGATCGTGTGGTTCATCGGGCTCGGCTTCGTCTTGCTGCGCAGCGAGCGGGCGACGGGCTGACGCAGCACTCGGTTCGCAGCCCAGGCACAGGAAGTCATCGGGAGGGTCGCATGCGTCGCGCGGTGTGGATCATGCTCGCTCTGTTTCTGCTGACGGGGTCGGCTTCGGCGGCGAGGTTCCTCGGCGGACCGCCGCGCCCCGGGGAAGCACCCAGCCGGTTCGTGCGGGTGGAGGGACTCGCGCTCGGTGGGCTCTACGAGAGTCGTGACGATGTCGGGGCCATCTCCGGACGGCTCGGCACCGTGACGTGCGTGCTCGGGCGTCTGCGCGTGGGGGTGACCCCGCTCGACGGCTTCGGCCGGCCGAAGTCGATGAACGAAGGGCACTCCCTGATCGAGTTGCTGTTCCCCGTGAACGTGGGTTGCAACCTCGTCTCCGACCCACCCGAGAGCTGGAGGATGTTCGGAGCGGCTCCCGAGATCTACACCGAAGCCGTGCTGGGCTTCTGGAACCATGCCGACGCGCAGTACAAGCCGCGCCCGAACGCGCGACTCGCCCTCTGCTGCGGCCTCGCCGGCCACGGCGTGGGAACGCGGACACAGCTGGGCTACCTGGTGGGACGCGATGCGTTCTTCGCCGGGCTCGAGGTGCGGCTCGGCACGTTCGACCGCGGCTTCTAGCCGGCCGGGAAGGGCCTCCCGCGAGAAAGTCCGTTCGCGGCCGGGGGCCTCGAACGTTGGAGGGGTGTGGGGTGCCGTCACGACGGCCGCGCACGACGTGGCTGGCCGGAGCCCCTTTCCCTCGGACGGAGGCGCACCATGTCGGCCCAGCGTTCCCGGAAGTCATGCGTTGCCGTGCTCCTCGTCGCGACGGCCACCAGCGTCCCCCTGATGCTCTCGGCGGATCCCGCGGCCGCGGTGCCCACCGGCGCCGGCTTCGCGATCACCGTGTACGACTCGCTGCCCGACCCCGCAGGGCTCGTCTTCGCACCCGACGGAACGTTGTACGTGGGGCGCGACAACGCCGGCAGCGGCGGCGGCAACGCCGACTCCGTGCGCATCCATCGCATTCCGCCGGGCGGCGGCTCGCACAGCGAGTACGGCCTGCGCGCCACGTGGGACCCCGACGCGATCACCTTCGACGCCACCGGCGCGTACAGCGGCGTCGCCGGCTCCGTGATCGTCGGCGGGCGGCCGGCGGGCTCCACCACCGGCGTGGTCAGCGCGATCCGTCCCGACCAGAGCGTCGTGGCGCTGGCGGGTCCGAACGCGGTGATCGTGAACCCGTCGGACTTCGTGATCGACGGCGCCGGTCGGATGCTGTTCACCGACTTCGAAGGCACGGGCGCCGTGCGGCAACTGAGCGGCGGCACGCCCAGCGTGTTCTTTTCGCCGGGCACCAGCTACCGCGACATCGCCGTGCACCCGGTGACGGGCGAGATCGTGCTGCGCAACACGACCGTCAACGCGATCCGCCGCTACAGCCCCACGGGCACGCTGTTGAGCACCCTGTCCACGGGCATCGCCGGGAGCGGACTGGCCATCGGCGGCGGCGGCGCGTGGGGAACGTCCGTCTACGTGGGGGCCGGGACGCGGATCCTGCGCGTGAACAGCGCCAGTTCCATCGATACGCTCGCGAGCGGCTTCCAATCGGTCTGGCACATCGAGTTCGGCCCCGGTGACGCGCTGTTCGTGAGCGATTTCACGGCCGACAAGGTGTACCGGATGCGCTTCTCCACGGCCGCGGCCCCGACCTCGCCGGCCGCGAATGGGCTCCGTCTCGCGGTGAACGGAGCACAGCCCTCGAGCGGCGTCGTTCGCCTGCTGTTGACGCTGCCGCGCGCGGGGCATGCGCGCGTCCGAGTGCACGACGTGAGCGGCCGCGTGGTGGCGACGCTGTGGGACGGCAGCGCCCCGGCGGGCGAGCAGGCGCTCGCGTGGAGCGGGCGCGGGGCGAACGGGCAACCGGTGGCGCCGGGCGTATACCTCGCCAGCGCGGTCACCGAAGCGGGCCGCGTGTCGGCTCGCGTCGTGCGGTTGCACTAGGCGACGGGGCCCCGCCCCCGCGCGGACGGCCGGTCCCGGGACGTGCTCCCGGCGCCGCCGCGGGGTTTCCCATGTTCGCCGCCGACCGGTTCGGGTAACGTCCTTCGACCTTCGTATCCGCCTGCTCAGCCGACTTCGCCACGAGTCGTCGCCTGCGCGGGGCGCGGGGCCCGGTTTCCGATCACCTTGGGCGTCGGATTGTCCGGCGCGAACGGGCGGCGCGCCTCCGGCTGACGGGAACCGCACTTCGCTGCCGGCCCGGTCGTGCACCGGAGCCGGATGTCCTCGACCCTGACCTCGACAGGCGCATGTCCCTGACTCCCGGCACGCGGCTCGGTCCCTACGAAGTCGTCGCCCCGCTCGGCGCGGGCGGCATGGGGGAGGTGTACCGCGCGAAGGACACGCGCCTGGGACGCGACGTCGCCGTGAAGGTGCTGCCTCGTCACCTGTCCGACGACGCCGACGCGCGGGCGCGGTTCGAGCGGGAGGCCAGGACGGCGTCCGCCCTCAACCATCCGCACATCTGCACCCTCTACGACATCGGCCGGGCTCCGGGCGAGGCCGGGGGCAGCGGTGTCGACTTCCTGGTGATGGAAGTGATCGAGGGCGAGACACTCGCGGCCCGGCTGGAGCAGGGCCCGCTGCCGGTGGCTCGGCTGCTGACGAACGCCGTGCAGACCGCGAGCGCGCTGGCCGAGGCGCACCGCGCCGGCCTCGTGCACCGTGACCTCAAGCCGGCGAACCTGATGCTCACCGAATCCGGCGTGAAGCTGCTCGATTTCGGCCTTGCCGCGCCGGCGCTGCCGCGCCCGGCCGAGGGGGACCTGAGCCAGCTCGCCACCGTGAACCAGCCACTCACCACGGCCGGAGCGATCGTCGGCACGTTCCCCTACATGGCGCCGGAGCAGCTCGAGGGCCGCGAGGCCGACGAGCGCAGCGACCTGTTCTCGTTCGGGTGCGTGCTCCACGAAATGGCGACCGGCCGGCGGCCGTTCCGCGGCCACGACGCGCTCACGCGACTCGGCGCCATGGCGAGCGAGAAGCCGGACGCGCCCTCCCGCGTGAACGCGGCGATGCCTCGCGGGCTCGACACCATCGTGGCGCGCTGCCTGGAGAAGGACCCGGCGCGGCGATACCCGAGCGCGGCCGACCTGCGCGACGCGCTGGTCGCGCTGCAGCGGTGGCCGTACGACGAAGGGCTGCCGGAGCTGGCCCGGATCTGCGAGCGCATCCTGGTGATGGAGGAGGGCGCCGACTCGTGGAACGCGTTCGTGCTGGCGCGGGAGATCGAGAAGCTCGCGCCCGGCGATGCGCTGCTCGAACGTCTTCGGCCCGAGTTCTCGTTGCCCGTGTCGATCCACTCCGACCCGCCCGGCGCCACGGTGTCCGCCTGCTTCTACGGCGATCCCGACGGCGAGCGCATCGCGTTCGGCGTGACGCCGCTCGAGGGGCTCGCCTACCCGCGCGGGGTCACGCGGCTCGAACTCGCGCTGGCCGGCCACCGCACCGCGCACGACGTGGTGCTGAACCTCACGAAGGGCCTCACGAACGCGACGGAGGCCGACTCGCCGACATGGCGCTACGTGCTGCACCGACCCGGTGAGATCCCCGACGAGATGGAGGAAGTGCCGCCCGGCGGGTTCGCCATCTACATGCCGGGACTCGATCACCTCGACACGGAACACACGGGCGCGTTCCTCATGGATCGACACCCGGTGACGCATCGCGAGTACAAGCGTTTCGTGGACGCGGGCGGGTACGCGCGGGAGGAGTTCTGGCGCGAGCCGGCCACACTCGGCGGGCGCCCGCTCTCGCCGGCCGAGGTGATCGCGCACTGCACCGACGCGGTCGGGCAGCCGGGCCCCGCGACCTGGGAGATGGGCGAATACCCCGCGGGAGAGGGCGAGCACCCCGTCGCCGGCGTGTGCTGGTACGAGGCCGCGGCCTACGCCGCGTGGGCGGACAAGGCGCTGCCGACGCTGTTCCACTGGAACCGCGTGGCGATGACGTTCTCGAGTGCCCTCATCGCGCCGCTCGCGAACCTGTCGGGCCGCGGCACGGTGCCCGTGGGCAGCACGCGCAGCGTGAACCGCTTCGGCGTGCACGACCTCGCGGGCAACGTGCGCGAGTGGATCCAGAACCCGGTCGGGACCACCGGCCAGCGCTTCATCCTGGGCGGGGGCTGGAACGATCCCGGCTACGCGTTCGTCGACGCGTACGGGCAGCCGGCGTTCGATCGCTCGCCCACGAACGGCTTCCGCTGCATCCGTTCGCTCGCTCCGGATCCGAACCAGTCGCGGCTCGAGCGCGCGATCGAGTACGTCACGCGCGACTTCCGCGCCGAACCGCCCGTGTCCGACGAGGTGTTCGCGTTCTTCCTGCGCCAGTTCCACTACGACCGCACGCCGCTCGACGCGAAGGTCGTCGCCGACGAGCCGTTCGCGCCGGCAGGCCGCTGGCAGACCATCGACGTCGCGGCGGCCTACGGCGGCGAGCGCATGCAGCTGCACCTGTTCCTGCCCGCGCGTGGCCGGCCGCCGTACTCGACGGTCGTGCTGTTTCCCGGTTCGCTCGCGCTGCACACCCGCACGTTCAACCTCGCCGAGGTCCAGCGCGTGGACTGGATCGTCAAGAGCGGCCGCGCGTTGCTGCTGCCGATCTACAAGTCCACCTACGAGCGCGGCGACGCGCTGACCTCGGACTACCCCGAGCCCTCCGCCTTCTACAAGGACCACGTGATCATGTGGGCGCGGGACCTCGGCCGCGCGATCGACTACGTGGAGACCCGCCCGGATCTCGACGCCGGCCGTGTGGGCTATTTCGGCACCAGCTGGGGCGGCGCGCTGGGCTCGATCCTGCCGGCGGTGGAGAAACGCATCCGGGCGAACGTGCTCTACGTGGCGGGGCTGTGCTTCCAACGGGCGCTGCCCGAGGTGGAAGCCGTGCACTACGCGCCGCGCGTCGTGCAGCCCACGCTCATGCTGAACGGCGAGTTGGACTTCTTCTTCCCGGCCGAAACGTCGCAGATCCCGATGTTCGAGCTGCTCGGCGCACCGGCGGAGCACAAGCGCCGGATCACGTACCCGCGCGGCCACACCGTGCCCAAGGTGGACCTGATCAAGGAATCGCTCGCGTGGTTCGAGCGCTGGCTCGGGCCGGTGGAGTAGGGGGCGATGGCTGCCCCTTGGCGGGAAGCGCTCTCTCCGCCCGGGAGCTTCAGAATCGCTCGCTGGGCACCATCCGATCCCGCCCGTGCGGACGACTCGGCGCTTCCCGGAGTCCTTCAGGAACGGCCCCGCGGGCCCGACCTACCGAGGGGAATGCGACCGACGTGTCGTGTCAGCTCGCCTGCTTCTCCAGCACGTAGACGTTCCTGCTTTCGCCTCGAACGAATCCGGTGACCGAGAATCCCTGCTCGTTCACCAACCGCTCGAGACACTCGGCGGAACGCGCGCGAACGCCGGCGCCGGCTTCCGGGTCACGATGTAGGAGCTCGGCGAATGCAACGGGGAAGGCCAGCCCGATCGGCGAGGGCGCGGAATCTCCCCAGCCGGGTTCCAGCCCGGACTCGATCGACACGACGGTCCTGGGGAGTGGCCGATTCGCTTGCGGCCGGACTCCGTCGATCGTGAGTCTCACGAGCAGTCTGTCCGTCGGCCCGGTTCGCTGACGCTCACCCGAGAGCTGCCCGTAGTAGTTCGCGTAGAAGTGCACACCCACGCCGCCCAGCTTTCGCAGGTAGAGATTCGCATTCGCGCCCTCGAGCGGGTCAAACGTCCACTCGACGCATCCCAGCCCCCTCTGACGGGCGGCGTCCACCACGACCTGCATCAGGCTGGCGCCGATACCCGAGCCCTGGGTGCTCGCCTCCACGCCGATCATGTCCAGGTAGAGGTAGGGCACTCCGGCTCGCTCGGCGAAAGTGCACAGCGCGAGTCCCACGGGCCGCTCATCCGCGAAAGCGACCGCCAGTTCACCACCGATGCGTGGCGTCACCATGATCTTCCACGCGGGCAGTGCGTCTCGTTCGCTCGTTCCCCAGATCCGGATGCTGAGTTCCTGGAGGTCGTGACTCAGATCGGCGCTCGGTACGCTGCAGCGCTCGAATCGCAGTTGGCCGTGGGTCCCCGACATCGTGCACCTCCCGGAGTCCATACGTGGACGCTTGGCTCTCAGCGCTTGCCAACGTCCTCCAGCGGATCGCCGAGGATCGACTTGCCCGCGAGCGCGGTCGCCGCGCCGTAAGCGGCGATGCCGAGCAGCAGCGCCATCGGCAGCAGCACGAGCCCGGCGTACCACGAACCGAAGTCGAGCGTCGCCGCCGTGCCGCCGAGCACCAGCCCGGCGAACGCGCCGGCCACCGTGGCCAGCAGCCCGACGCGGATCACGACGAGCATGCCGATGGTGGTCCAGACCGCGTAGACCAGCCCCAGCTTCCACCCGAAGTCCGGGGCGAGCGCCGAGGCCGTGCCGAACAGGAACAGCGCCCCGCCCAGGACCAGCGCCAGGTCCGTGCGCCGGGTGAGCAGCCGCGCCACCAGCAGCAGGAACAGGCCCTGCAGCACGTTCAGCACGCAGATCGACCCCGCGTAACACATGCTCACACTGGTGTAGCCGGCACTGCCGATCGACTCGAACATGCCGTTCGACGAGAGTGCAGACACTTGGCCGAGTCCGAGTTTCGGCGCCAGGGCGAACGTGGCCACGCCCAGCGTGGACAACGTCGCGCCCAGCGCGGTGCCGACGAGCAGGTCGCGGCCCACGAGCGGATCGCGGAACCGCCCGGTGAGCAGCCGCGTCCACGACACGAGTACGCGCGGCCACAACCGCCGCACGTAGGGCTCCAGCGCCACGTAGGCGAACCACATGCCGACCGCGTGGATCAGCGAATGGCCCTGCGCGCGACCCGAGAACAGGTCGCCGAGCACGCCGACGATCCCCACCTCGGACAATCGCGTGGCGAACAACCCTTCACCCACGTTCATGAAGAACACGAACACGGCGATCCGCGTGGCGCCCCGCCAGTCGCCGCGCCCCAGCCGCAGGTTGCGCATGGCGAAGATCACCGAGAGCACGTAGGGCAGGACGTCGAACAGCAGCTCGAGCGGGAGTTCGGTGGCCTGGCGCTTCTCGGGCCGCACCACGTCCACGGGCGTCACGGGCACGCCCCACGGGCTCACCACCGTGAAGTGCGTGAGCCGCCCGCGCGAGGCGCCCATCTGCACGGTGGCGGTGTCGGCGGCGTTCCAGGGCGACGGCCCGCGCCACGCCATGGCGCTGTCGCACAACGCGGGCACGGGGCGCGCGAGCGCGACCGGCGTGTACGCGGCGGAGTCCATGCCGAACGCGGCGAACCAGCCGTTCCAGTCGGGCCGGCCACCGTTGCGCGCGGGCAGGCTGTCGGGCGGCTCGGCCCGCAGCCCGATCAGCTTGCCCTCCGGCGTGAGCAGCACCATCGCGGAACTGTTCCCGAGCAGCGCAGGTTGCGTGACCCCCGGGATCTCGGCGTGGATGCGCGGCGATTCGATCAGCCGCGGCGACCAGCGCCGCCAGTAGAACACCGCGGGGTTCGACCGCGCCGCCGCCTTCGGATGGGCCATGCGCCAGTCGAGCCACGCGTTGTTCATCGAGAACGTGCCCGCCACGAACGGCGGCAGTTCGTCGAACACGCCGGCCTTGTGCAGCACGTCCTCGGCCCGCACCTCGAGCGCGGACGGCGCCTTCGTCAGCGGCGCGAACTCCGGCGCGAGCAGCCATGCGCCGACCGCCAGCGCGGTGCCCACCAGCGCGAGGAGCCCCGCGGCCACGGCCGGGTGGAGACCGCCGCGATCGGCGGCGTTCGCGACGAGCTCGGGAGAGGGCGTCTCGCCGGCGGCCATCGCGGCCGCGAGCGGATCGCCTCCGGGCAACGCACCGAGCACCGCGTACGCCGACGGCGGGCGGCGGTCGGGCTCGCGCTCCAGGCAGTGCAGGATCAGCCGCTCCACGGCGGGCGTGATGCCACGCGCGAGCATGGAGGGCGAGGTGATGGAGCTGGAGTCGTGCTGATCACGAAGTTCGGCCGCCGTCTTGGCGTCGAACGCGCGCTTGCCCGTGAACAACTCGTACAGCACCAGGCCGAGCGAATAGACGTCGGAACGCACCGACACCGTGCCGTCGGCGAACTGTTCGGGCGCCATGTACGCCGGCGTGCCCGCGATCTGGCCACCGCGCGCGAGTTCCACCGCGAGGCCCGCGAGGCCGAAGTCGGTGATCCGGGCGCGGCCGCGGCCGTCGATCATGATGTTCGCGGGCTTCAGGTCGCGATGCAGCATGCCGGCTTCGTGCGCCGCTGCCAGCCCCAGCGCCACCTGGCGCGCGATCTCGACGGCCTTGTCTTCGGTGGGGCGGCCCATGCGGCGCAGCACCGCCGACAGGTCTTCACCGTCGATGTACTCCATCGACAGGAACACGTGCCCGTCGACTTCGCCGATGTCGTACACGCGGCACACGTTCGGGTGCGCGATCTGGCGCGCCACGCGCACTTCGTTGCGGAAGCGCGCGAGTTCGCGCGGGTCGGACGCGATGCCCGGCGGGAGGAACTTGAGCGCGACGGACTGCCCCAGCTCCAGGTCGTCGGCGCGGTACACCTCGCCCATGCCGCCACGACCGAGGAGCGCCACGATGCGGTAGCGCGTGCCGAGCCGCGTCCCGGGCTCGAAGCGGCCGTGGTCGGAACCCGACGACGACGGTGGCGACGCGGCCGAAGTGGCCGACGTCCGCGTGACGTCCTCGCTGACAGCCGCGGCGGTGCCCCCGGCCGCGGCAACGGCGGGCGCCACCACGGCGGAGCCGCACGCCGGGCAGAACTTCACGGTGCCGACGAGCGGCTGGGCACACTGGGAGCAGAAGGGCATCGCGGCACGCTAGGGGCAACGCGGAGCGGACACAACGGACAAAATGGCTTGCATCGGACCCGGGGGGCGATCGAGCAGGCTCTTCCCATCGCGAAGGCCCGCGCCCGGCTCGCATGCTGGGGGGTTGTCGACGCACGCGAACGAGCCGGCCCGCGTGACGACTACCCGCCGTGCTTCACGCCGCGCTGCACCCAGCGACGGGCGATCAGCAGGCCCACCGGCGTGACCAGCGCGATGCAGCCGTAGATCAACCACATCGTGCCCGGATCCTGCGGGCCCGAAGCCGGGATGAAGCGGGCGATCATCGCCCCCGAGTACATGCCCGTGGTGAACTTGGCGAGGAACCACGGGATGTTCGCCAGCCCCATGTACGCGCCCACCTGGCCCGACGGCGCGAGGTCGGCCACGTACTCGAGGAAGCGGCTCGCCCACATCGCCTCGCCCAGCGAGAACAGCACGACGTACGCGATGAGCGTGCCCACGTGCGGCCCGGGCACCAGGATGAACGTGGTCACCGCCGACAACGTGGTGCCCAGGATCATCATGGTGATGATGTTCACGCGCCGGGTCGCCGCCGCCAGCAGCGGCACGAACACCACGATGATCAGCGGGTTCAACGCCTGGAACCACTCGTAGCGCGAGTTCACGCCGGCCGGGAAGCAACGCATGATGTAGTCGGGCAGCGTGAGCCACTGGTGCGCGAACAGCGTGCGCACCGGCAGCAGGATGAAGATGAAGAACAGGAAGCGCGCGTCGAGGAACGGCAGGTCGCGCAGCTTCTGCGCGAGTGTGCGCGTGTCGGTGGCCTCGGCCACGGCGTGCTCGGCGCCTCGGTCGCGCAGTTCCACCGCGCGCGTGAACAGCGTCAGGTTCACGAGCAGCATGATCGCCGTGATGCCGACCATGGCCCAGAACACGCCGCCGATACCCCAGCCCAGGCCGATGCCCGACTGCGGGTCGCGCGTGCGCAGGAACGGCGACACCATGGACTCGGCGAAGATGCCGAGGTTCATGATCGCGTACAGGAACGAGTAGCTGAGCGTGCTGGTGCGCGCGTCGGTGTACTCCTTGACGCCCGCGTACAACGCCGGCTGCACGATGCCTTCGGCCACGCCCATCACGAGCAGGCCTGTCCACAGGGCCACGGCCGTGCTGGCCCCGAGGCCGGGGGAGAGCACCATCAGGACGCGCCCCACGAGCATGCCCACCAGCGACAGCGTGAGTGCGCGGCGCACGCCCAGACGGTCCGACACGAAGCCGCCGCCGAACATGCACAACGTGACCACGCCCGTGAAGAACGACACCGCGAAGCCGGCGGCCGGGTCGGAGAAGTGGGCGTCGCGGCTCAGGAACAACGTGAGCAGGTTCAGGATGCCGAAGTAGGCGATCCCGTCGCCGAAGTTCACCACGTTCACGAGCCAGTAGCCGCGCGAAGCCGTGAACAGGACCTGGAAGTTCTCCTTCAGCGACAACTCGCGCGCCGGCGCGGCGGGCGTCCCGGTGGTTTCCTCTGCACTCATGCGGCCCTCGGATCTTCTCGCGGTCGCGCCCTCGGCAGGGCGCGCGTGCACGGCGGACATCGCAGCATAGCCGCCGCACCGGCGGCCCGGCGAGTCGCGCGGCACGCGTGGCGGTGCGGCGGTGCGGCGCGGGCCGGGGCACCGGCGCTCGGCCGGGGCACGCGAGTCGACCGGACGCTCCCGGGCGGTCCGCACCGCGGCGTCGCCGGGACCCGGGGCTTTTGGCTAGACTTCCGCCCCATGTCTCCCGGCGATCCGACCGACATCACCGCGATCCTCGCCGCGGCCCGCACGGGCGAGCGCGCGGCGCTGGACCAGGTGTTCGCCCGCGTCTACGACGAGGTGCGCGACCTGGCCCGCGGGCAGCTCGCGCGCGTCGGATCGCACACGCTCACGCCCACCGCGATCGTGCACGAGGCCTACCTCCGGCTGGTCCGCAGCCCGGCGATCGCGTGGGAGGACCGCGGCCACTTCTTCGCCGTGGCCGCGATCGCGATGCGGCAGATCCTGCTGAACCACGCCCGCGCGCGCACCGCACTCAAGCGCGACGGCGGCCGTCAGCTCACGCTCGACTCCGGCGTCGTCGCCGTCGAGGACCAGGCCGGGGAGCTGCTGGCGCTCGACCGGGCGCTCGATCGGCTCGGGCAGCTCGACGCGCGGCTCGTCCGCGTGGTGGAGCTGCGCTTCTTCGCCGGCCTCTCGGTGGAGGAAGTGGCCGAGGTGCTCGGCGTGGGCGAACGCACGGTCAAGCGCGACTGGCGGGCGGCGCGCGCGTTCCTGCACGAGCAGCTCGAGGGGAGCCGCGCATGAGGGACATCGACGCTGCCCGCTGGGCGCGCCTGCGCCCGCTGCTCGACGAATTGCTCGAACTCGACGGGCCCGCGCGCGAGGCCGCGCTCGCGCGCCTCGCGGCGGGCGACGGCACGCTGCACGACGACCTCGCCGCGCTGCTCGCCGCCGACGACGCGGCGGCCCGCGACGAGGCGGCGGCCGCGTTCGCCCGCCCGGTGGAGCAGGCCGCGCGCGACTGGCTCGGCGAAGCCGCAGCCGAGGCGCGACCGTGGGTCGGCCGCGAAGTCGGCCCGTTCCGCATCCTGCGCGCCCTCGGTGAAGGCGGCATGGGCATCGTCTTCGAGGCGGAGCAGTCGTCGCCTCGGCGGCTCGTGGCGCTCAAGGTGGTGCGCGGGGGCGCGTTCCTCGACGAGGCGCGCCTGCGCCTCTTCCGTCGCGAGATCGAGGCGCTCGCGCGGCTGCAGCACCCGGCGATCGCCGCGATCTACGAAGCAGGGCGCACGGACGACGGCCAGCATTACTTCGCGATGGAGCGCGTGCACGGCACGCGGCTCGACGAGTGGGTGCGCGGGCGGCCGGCTCCCGTGACCGACGCCGAGCGCCGCGTGCGCGCGTCCCTGTTCCTCGACGTGTGTGCGGCCATCGCGTACGCGCACCAGCGCGGCGTGATCCACCGCGACCTCAAGCCCTCGAACATCATGGTCGAGGAGGTCCCGGCGCCGGTGGGTGACACCGCCGTACGGGCCAAGGTGCTCGACTTCGGGCTCGCGCGCATCACCGACAGCGACCTCGCGCTGACGTCCCTGCGCACGAGTGCGCGCGCCATCGAGGGCACACTGCCGTACATGAGCCCGGAGCAGGCGCGCGGGGACGGGGCCGCGGTGGACGTGCGCAGCGACGTCTACTCGCTGGGCGTGATCCTGTACGAGCTGCTGACCGGCGCCCGGCCCTACGACACGTCGGCGGACTCGCTGCCCGACGCCGTGCGCACGATCACGGAGACGCCGCCCCGGCGACCGTCGCAGCACGACGCCGCACTCGTGGCGACCTCGAAGTGATCCTGCTCAAGGCGCCGCTCGAGAAGGACGCCTCGGCCCGCTACGCGTCGACCGCGGCGCTCGCCGACGACCTCCGCCGCGCGCTCGCGGACGAGCCGATCGCGGCACGCGCGCCGAGCACGCGCGAACAGCTCCGCCGCCTCGCGCGGCGGCACCGGGCCGCGGTCACCGCAGTGGCGTTCGTGGCCGGCGCACTGGTGCTCGGCACGATCGGCACCACGTTCGGCATGCTGCGCGCGCGCGAGGCCGAACGCACCGCGCGGCGGCTGGAGGCCGAAGCCCGCGAGGAGGCACGCACGGCCGAGTCGGTTTCGCGCTACCTGGTCGGACTGTTCGAAGCCTCCGATCCCGACTCCGCGAACCCCGACGCGGCCGCGGCGCGACGCCTGCTCGCGCGCGGCACCGCGCAGCTCGAGCACTCGCTGAAGGACGAGCCGGTCGTGCGGGCGCGGCTCTACCACACGCTCGGTTCCGTGCACCGGAACCTCGGGCTCTACCCGCAGGCCCGCGAGCTGCTCGAGCGCGCGATCGCCCTGCGGCGCGAGCACCTGGGCCCGCGGCATCCCGACCTCGCCACCAGCGAGTACGTGCTCGCCGGGCTGATGCGCCGCCTCGGCGAGTTCGACCAGGCCGAGGCGCACTACCGCCGCGCGCTCGACATCCGCATCGCCGCACTGGGCCCCGACCACCGCGACGTCGCGGGCAGCTGGGCCGGGCTCGCGAACGTGTTCATCGAGAAGGGCGAGTACGCGACCGCGCTGCCCATGTGCCGGCGGGCGCTCGAGACGATCGAGCGCGCGCTCGGACCCGACGACCCGGCGGTGGCCACGTACGTGTTCAATCTCGCGCTGCTCACGCGCGACATGCGCGACTACCGGGAGGCGCGCGAGCTGCTCGAACGCGCGATCGGGCTGCAGAGCCGACGCGGCACGCCCGGTGACCCGGTGCTCGGGAGCTACCGATTCACGCTGGCCGGGGCGCTGTCGGAGCTGGGCGCCCGGGACTCGGCGCTGGCCGAAGCGCGCGCCGGGCTCGCGCTGCTGACGCAGGCCTACGGGGCGGACCACGCGGTGGTGGGTGAGTGCCTCGCCGAACACGCGTGGCTGCTCCAGCGCGCCGGCCGGCTCGAGGCCGCGCGCGACTCCGCCGAGCGGGCGGTGGCCGTGCTCGAGCGCGCCGTGGGTCCCGCGTACTGGAAGACCTCCGCCGCGCGCGACCAGCTGGCCGTGGTGCTGCGCGACCTCGGGCGCGCGCGCGAGGCGCTGGCGTTGTCCGAGCGGGCGCTGCACGACCTGCAGCGATCCGTGGGCGAGGACCACGGCACCACCGCGAAGGTGATGGTGCACCTGGCCGGCCACCGCACGGCGCTCGGGGATACCTCGGGAGCGCGCGAGCTGTACGCGCGCGCGCTGCCGGTGCTCATCCGGCGCCTCGGCTCCGACGACCCGTTGACGCGCGAGGCGGTCCGGGGCGCCGCACTCGCGCGCTGACGGCCGCGCTCAGCGCGTCACGATCACGCGCGTGCTGGTGGTGGTACGCCCGTCGGACACGCGCACGAGATAGAGGCCCGGATCCAGGCGGCCGAGCGACACCGGCACGCGGTGACCACCCGCCGCGAACCGCCGGATCGACGGGTCGCCCGCCACGCGGCGCCCCGCCACGTCGAGCACGTCGAGCCTCACGTCCGACTCGGCCGGCAGCGTCAACTCGACGACGCACGCGTCGTGCGCGGGATTCGGTCGCGCCGTCGACAGCCGGAGTCGCGCCGCGTGCGCGGGCTCGGGCGCCGCGACCGCGATGGGATCGGCGATGGGCGTGAAGAAGCCGCGCCCCATGCCGTCGAAGCCACCGATCTCGTGCGTGAAGTAGATCCAACCGCCGGCGATCATCACGCCCCAGCCGTTGGAGTCGAACCCCGGATTCCACGACGTGACGGCCGCGGTGGTGGCGTCGAACGCCGCGATGCCGGTGCGCGCCGTGGAGTTGTTGACGAGGTTGAACCCGCCGGCCGCGATCACGCGGCCGTCTTTCACGTCCAGTGATCGCACCACGCCGTTCGTGCCGCCGTTCCACGCGGTGAGCGCGTGCGTCGTGGCGTCCCAGGCGGCGATGCGTGTGCGCGAGTTGCCGTCGACCGCGGTGAACGCGCCGCACGCCCAGATCCGCCCGTCGGCCACCAGCACCTGGTTCACCGAGTTGTTCACGATCGGCGCCCACGACGTCACGGCGCCCGTCGTGCGGTCGAACGAGCCGAGGTTCGTGCGCGCGACGCCCGCGAGCGTAGAGAAGCCGCCGCCCACGATCACCTCGTTGGCCGTCACCGCGATGTCCGCGAGCCCGAAGCACGTGCCGGTCGTCCACGGCAGCAGGGTGCCCGACGGCAGATCGAACGCGGCGACGCCGCCACGGGCGACCCCGTCCACCTGCGTGAAGGAACCGATGACGTACAGCGTGTTGCCGTCCACGGCCATCTTGCGGACCTCGCCGTTCAGATTCGGTGACCAGCCGGTCCACGCGAACGTCGTGGCGTCGTACGAAGTGAGCGCGCGCGGGAAGGGGCCGAACAGGTTGAAGTCGCCGCCCACGATCAGCGTGTTGCCCCACGCCGCCACCGCGCGCGCGATGCCGGTCGAGAAGTGCGGGTCGAACGGCAGCGGCAGGCCCGTGTTCGCGTCGAGCGCCACGATCGCGCCGTGTTCGGAGCCGTTCAGGCTGGTGGTGGTGCCGCCCACGAACACACGTCCGCCTTCGGCGAGCACCGACTGCATGGGCGCGCTCGAGACGGGGTCCCACGCGAGCAACGCGCCGCTGGTGGCATCGAACGCCGCGAGGTTCCGCCGGCGGATGCCGGGACTGAAGCCGATCTGCGTGAAGCTGCCCGCCGCGTACACGACGCCGCCGTCCACGGAGAATCCGCTCACGTCCGTACCGACGCGGATGTCGGGAGCGAACGGCAGCAGGGCGGCGGAGCCGGTGTCCACCGCCGCGAGGTAGTAGCGCGCGACACCGTTCACGCCCAGGATGCCCGACAGGTAGAGCGCGCCGCCGTCCACTTCCATCTCGGTCGGGGCGCGGTTGACCGCGCCCGGGTACCACGGCAGCAGCGTGCCACTGGTCACGTCGAACGCCGCGATGCGCACGCGATCCTGCCCGGCGATCGTGACGAAGTCGCCGCCCACGTAGAGCCTGGTACCCGCGAGTTCGAGCTCGGTGGCCGAAGCCGAGGGCGCGGGGTCGAACGGCGTCGCCAACCCCGTGGCGCGCGAGATCGCGGCGAGGCCGTTGCGCACCTGGCCACCGATCGCGCTGAAGAGGCCCGCCACGTACACGTTCGACGCGTCCACGGCCAGGCTCGTGACGAAGCTCGACGCGTTGGGATTCCAGCTCGACACCACGCCGGTGCCCGAATGGACCGCGGCGATGCGGTTGCGCGCCTGGCCGCCCACCTGCGTGAACAGCCCGCCCAGGTAGAGCGTGGTGCCGTCCAGTGCCAGCGTCTGCACCTGTCCGTTGGGATTCGGGCTCCACGCCGCCACGCTGCCGTCCGCGAGCACGTGCGCGAGGTTCGTGCGCGGGAGGCCGCCCACGCGCGTGAACAGCCCGCCGATGAACCAGCCGCCCGACCCGTCGGGGATCACGCACTTCACCTGCGTGCCGGTCGGCGCGTAGACGTCCGGGAAGAGCGGCACTCGCTGCCCGGTGGCCACGGACAGCACCTGCGCGGCGCCGGTGTACGGCCCCACGTAGTCGACGCCCGCGCCCGCGAGGAAGACCCGGTCGCCGATGCGGGCCATGTCCTCGGGCACGTTGCCGGGACTCCACATGGCGTCCTGGAGCGGGGCAGCGCCGGCGGCGGGCCCGGTGAGCGTGACGACGAGTGCGGCGGCCGACAGAGCGAAGCGGAAGCGCGAAGCGAACGACATGCGGGAGCCTCCAGGGAGTGGGTGTCCATCTCCCCAGACACGGATTCCCGCCAGGAGGGGCCATCCCGCCCGTTGTGCCCGGAAGATTGCAGTGGGGCGGCCGGGAGCCCCGGCCGCCCATGCACTTACGACGACTTGCGAGGTGTCATCGCCAACGCACTGCCGCACGCACACTTACCGTCGCCACCTGCAATCTTCCGCGCACCTCGCCTGCCCGGCCGCTCGGGCGTCACTCGACGATCACCACGCGCTGCGTGCGCGAACCACCGGGGCCGTCGAGCCGGGCCAGGTAGAGCCCGGCCGGTAGTCGTCCCGCGTCGCGCAGGTCGGCCACGTGCTCGCCCGCGGCGAACCGGCCGTTCGCCAGCGTCGCTCGCACACGGCCCGGCGCGTCGTACAGCCGCACGGTTGCCGCGCCCGCGACGGGCAGCGTGAACCGCAGCACCCCGACACCGGCACGCGCCGGGTTCGGCTGGGGCGCGGACAGCGACAGCGCCTGCCCGCGCGCACCGTCGCCCGCGTCCACCGAGCCCGCCGGCATCGCGGTGGCCCACGGGCTCGTGTTTCCGTGCACGTCCACGGCCACGAGCTTGTAGACGAGCGGCCGCGCGGCCGCGTCGACCATCGTCGTGTCGGTGGTCTGGCCCACGAACGTGGCGGGCCCGGGGGTGAACGCCGGATCGGCGCCGCGATACACGCGGTAGAAGGCGAGATCGGACTCGGTGTTGGCGCCCCAGTGCAACTGCGTCCCGCCGCCGCTGCCGACCGCCACGAACGGCGCGGGCTGCGCCGGGGCGAGATCGTCGACCGAGTAGCCCGAATCGGGCTGCGAGAACCAGCGCTGGCTCGTGCTGGCCGTGCCTGCGCGCGCTTCCACCATGAACGCCGTTCGCGGATTGGAGCCGGCGAGCGAGTCGGCCTCGGTGTCGGTGACCACGGAGTACTCGGCGAGTGACGCCGCCGCCTGCGTGGCGACCAGCTCCCACGCGTAGCCGTTCGCCGCGTCGGGCAGCACCAGCAGGTCGCCCGTGCGCGCCGCCGCGTCGGCATCGGAAGTGGCCGCGCGGCTCTTCCGGCCGCTCAGCGCCGCCACGCTCACCGATCGCCAGACGCGGTAGTCCACGATGCCACCGAGCCATTCGACGTCGCGGTCGCTGCGGTTCCACGACACGCGCACCCGGCCACCCTGGTCGTTGCGCACGTCACGCACACCGGTCATCACCGGTTCGGGCGCGCCGAGCGCGCCCTGCACGTCGAAACGCTGCGCGTGCAGGTCGGAGCCGGCCTCGTTATAGGCCTGCCACACCACGATGAAGTGCTGATCCGTCGTCGCGACCACTTCCATGGACTGCGCGTAGTAGGCGCTCTGGACGGGAATCCACGTGCCGGACCACTGCGCCGTGCCGCCCCCGCTCACGCGCGCGGCACGCAGCACCGTGTTCGGTCCCATGTAGACGACCACGCATCCCCCGGCGCCATCGGGCACGATGCGCGGGAACTGTCCCCAGCCGGAGACGTTGTCGATCGTGACGCCCGGGCTCGCCCACCCCGGTGCGCCGCCGGCGCCGATGCGCTGCAGGACCGGCGTGCCGGTGTACGCGTGCACGGCGAAGAACCCGCCGGTGTTGTCGGGGACGATGCTGGACGACGAGGATTTGTCGTTCACGAATCCCATGTCGGTGAGGCTCTCGAGCCAGCGCACGGTGCCCGTGCTGCCGACGCGCTGCGCGCGGAGGTTGTGGTTGCCGAGTCCCGACTCCATGAACGTCACGAGCAATCCCCCCACGCCGTCGGAGGCCGTGGACCGCAGGAGCTGGTAGCCCGTCCCGTTCACGACGGGCACGCCGCCCGACGTCCACATCTCGGCCCCGCTCGCCGCGGACAGTCGTTGTGCGTAGACGTCCCATTCGCCGGCGGACAACTCGTGGTTCCACGTCACGATCGCCCCGCCGGCGCCGTCGCTCACGATCTGCCCCGGCGACTGGTCGTTCGCCGCCGTGCTGACCGGCATGCCGTTCGTGAACAGGCCGCCACCCGTCCACAGCAGGGCCCCGTTCGCGTTGACACGCTGCGCGTAGACGTCGGGGGAGGTCGCGGCGTTGCGCTCGTCCCACCAGCTCGTGACGAAGCCGCCGAATCCGTCGGCGGCGATCGTCGGATTGCGCTGGTTGCCCGAAGCTCCCGAAACGAGTACGCCCGAGTTCGACCACTGCCGCACGCCCGAGGAATTCAGGCGCTGCGCGTAGATGTCGTCGGTGACGAGGTTCCGCCGGTCCATCCAGACGACGAACGCGCCGCCCGTGCCGTCCGGGACGATCTGCGGATTCGTCTGCGTGCCGGTGACCGTGCACACCGGGACGCCGTCCGCGGCCCACACCGGGTTGCCGGACGCGTTGATCCGCTGCGCGTAGACGTCGGTGGTCGCGCCCGGGCGCTGGTCCACCCACGCCACGATCACGCCACCCGCGGCGTCGGAGCACACGCTGAAGTCGGACTGCGTGCCGCTGGCCGTGCAGACCGCGACCTGGGCCAGGTAGGGATCCGACGCCCACGCCGCCTGCGCGACGGGGGCGTGAGCGAGCGTCGCGGCGAGGGCGACGAAGGCGGCGAGGATGAGCGCGCGCATGGAGAACTCCTGATCACGGCGCACCACCCCGCGTGGCCGCCTGACGGGGGAACGTGCGGGAAGTCCGAAAGCGCACGGGGGAGGCGGGCGCCGGGATGCGCCTCGATCCGGCAATCACGGCCCGTCCGCGTCGGCCGGCGGTGCGGAACGGGCGGCGAGCCCGCAGGATCTCCCGGCCGGGCGCGCGTGGCTGCGTGCTAGGTTCTCTCCGATGAGTGACACCTTCGAGCCGCCCGGGGTGCCGGCCCGCGCTCCCACATGGAGCCGGCTGCAGGAGCTGTTCCACGCCCTGCAGCCGCTCGACGCCGCCGAGCGCGGGGCGCGCCTCACCTCGCTCGAAGCGGAGGATGCGGCGCTCGCGGAGGAACTCCGATCGCTGCTCGCCGCCGACGCGGCCGCCGAGGGATACCTCGAGTCGCCCGCCACGTTCGCGCCGGCCGCGTCCCCGGGCGATCGGCTCGGGCCCTGGCGGATCGTCGACGAGATCGGGCGCGGCGGCATGGGCGTCGTCTTCCGCGCCGAACGGGAAGGGGGCGACTTCCGTCAGCAGGTCGCGATCAAGCTCGTCGAGCCCGGCATGCGCTCCGACCGGATCCTGTCGCGGTTCCGGGCCGAGCGACGCATCCTGGCGCGCCTCGCGCATCCGAACATCGCGCGGCTCGTCGATGGCGGCACCGCTCCCGACGGCAGCCCGTTCCTCGCGATGGAGTACGTCGAAGGGCAGCCACTGCTCGAGTGGTGCGACACCCACGGGCTCGACGTGGACGCGCGGCTCGAGCTGTTCCTCACCGTGTGCGCCGCCGTGTCGTTCGCCCACCAGCAGCTCGTCATCCACCGCGACCTCAAGTCCGACAACATCCTGGTGACCGCGGACGGGGCGCCGCACCTGCTCGACTTCGGCATCGCGAAGCTGGTCGCTCCGGACGCCGCCGAGGACGAGGCGGACGCCACCGTCGCCCTGCACCGCCTGTTGACGCCCGACTACGCGAGCCCCGAGCACGTGCGAGGCGATCCGGTCGGCGTCGCGGGCGACGTCTACTCGCTCGGCGTCGTGCTGTTCGAGCTGCTGACCGGGGCGCGCCCGCTGCGCTTCCGCACGCGCACACCCGAGGAGATCCTGCGGGTGGTGACGCAGGACGAGCCCGTGCGGCCGAGCGCCGCGATCGAGGGCCCCGCGAGCGCCCCGCGACGGCGGCGGCTCGCCGGCGATCTCGACGACATCGTGCTCAAGGCGCTCGAGAAGGATCCGTCGCGCCGCTACGCCTCGGTCGCCGAGCTCGCCGACGATCTGCGGCGCCACCTCGACGGCCGCCCGGTGCTCGCGCGCGGGCCGTCCGCGGCCTACCGGATGTCGCGCTTCGTCCGTCGTCATCGCGCGGCCGTCACGTCGGGCGTCCTGCTGGTCGCGGCGCTCGTGGCGGGGCTCGTCACCACCACGTGGCAGGCCGGACTCGCGCGACGCGAGAGGGACCGCGCCACCCGCCGCTTCGACGACGTCCGCCAGCTCGCGCACACGGTCGTCTTCGAGCTGCACGACGCGATCGCCGAGATCCCCGGCTCGACCCGCGCCCGCGAGCTGCTCGTCCGCCGGGCGCTCCAGTACCTCGACCGCCTCGCGGTGGAGGCGGGCTCCGATCCCTCGCTGCAGCGCGAGCTGGCTCAGGCCTACGCACGCATCGGCGACGCGCAGGGCCGGCCGATGTTCGCGAGCCTCGGGCGCACCGGCGACGCGCTCGCGAGCTTCCGGCGTTCGCTCGCTCTCTACGACGAGGCGAGCCGGGCGTGGCCGGACTCGGTCGAGGTGCGTCGCGAGCGCATCGTGGTGAGCCAGCGCATGGCCGACATCCTCGGCGTGATGGGCCGGCTCGCCGACGCGAAGTCGGTCCTGCTCGACGGGCAGCAGCGCCTCGGCGAGATGCTCGCGCGCGACCCCGAGTCGCGCTCGCTGATCCAGGACATGGGTGTCGCGTGCGATCGGCTCTCCGACATCGCGCTCGCCGAGGGCGACACCGCCGCCGCGCTCGCCGAGCTCCGGCGGGGCATCCGCGAGATGGACCGCTCGTTCGCCCGCTCCCCGCACGACCCGGACGTGCGGCGCTCGCGGCTGATCGGCCAGATGAAGCTGGCGCAGCTCTTCACGGCGTGGCGCCGTCCCGATTCGGCGCAGGCGCACCTGCGGCTCGCGGGGCCGCTCGCGCTCGAAGCCGTCGCGGAGCAGCCCGATCACCTGGATGCGGCGCGCGACCTCTCCATCTACTGGTCGCTGCTCGCCTTCGCGTACAGCGCCGGCGGGCAGGTCGACTCGGCGCTGTCGACGTACGAAAGGGCGATGCGCATCTCCGAGCAGCTCGCCGCGCGGGACTCCGACAGCGCCCTGCAGCAGGAGGACCTCGCGGTCGGCGACTACGAGATCGGGTGCATCCTCCGCGACGGGGGCCGGCACGCGGCCGCCGCCGAGCGTTTCGAACGCGCCGTGTCGCGATGGACGACGGTGCTCACCGCGGACACCGCGAACGCCAGGAGCCGACTGAGCCTGGCGCAGTCGCTCCGCGAGGCCGGCGAGGCCTGGCGCGTCGCGGCGCTCGCGACGCCGGGCCGAACCGGGGACGCGGTCCGGGAACAGCGGGCGCGGGTTTCCCTCACGCGAGCGCTCGTGGAGTTCCGTGCGCTCGACGCGGCCGGCGCAATTCCCGGCGAGGAGCGGAACGCGCCGGCGTGGCTCGCGAAACGGCTCGCGGAACTCGCGGAGCCGGGCCGCCGGGCGAAGCCGGCTCAGCCCGCCGCGCCGGGTGGGCCCGACAACTCGCGGTAGAGCCAGGCGCGCGACAGCGTCCAGTCCCGCTTCACGGTCCCCGCGGAGACGCCGAGCACGCCCGCGATCTCCTCGATGGTCAGGCCCCCGAAGTAGCGCAACTCCACCACGCGCGCCTGCCGCTCGCTGTGCTGCGCGAGGCGATCGAGTGCCCGGTCGAGATCGTCGAACGCTTCGGCGTCGGGGCCTACGACCACGAGCGCGTCGGCCAGCAGCGTCGGCGTGCGCCCCCCGCCGCGCTTGAGCGCGCGCCGCCGCCGGGCGTGGTCCACGAGGATGGCGCGCATCGCCCGCGCCGCCAGTGCCAGGAAGTGCGCGCGATCCTGCACTCTCAGGCCGTCCTGCGCGGCGAGTTTCAGGTACGCCTCGTGCGCCAGTGCCGTGGGCTGCAGGGTGTGGTCGGGGCGCTCCTGCCGCAGGTACGCCGCCGCGCGACGACGGAGCTCCTCGTAGACGACCGGGAACAGGCGATCGACGGCCGCCGGATCACCGGCGGCGACTTCGCGAAGTGCGACCGTGACGTCCTTCGGGTCCACGGGGCGGTTCGTCCTCCGATTGCGTTGGCCGTTCCGGGTCGGGAACTCGCTTCTCCGAAGGTGGACCCCGCGATCGGTGCAGCATCCCGGCCGAAGGGTCCGCGCGGTCCGCGAGCGAAGCGGCCGCGATTGTACTCCGCCCTCGGGCCGGGCCGGCACCCGGGAGGGGCGGGGATCGCCCATTCCGATCGGGAGGACTCGACGATGCGACGATTCCGGATGGCCCTCGCGGCGCTCGTGCTGCTCGCTTCCGCGGCGCCCGCGCTGGCACAGATGCTCCCGCTCGAGGCCGACCGCTGGAACGCGGTGGAAATCCACTACGCCGGACGGACGCTCGACACCCTCCAGAGCCCCGGCGCCGGATTCGCCCCGTGGGTCGACACGAACGACCAGACCCTGCTCAACCCCGACAAGGAGGTGGGGGGGCAATGCAACGGCTTCGCGTGGCAGGTGTCCGAGCTGGTCGGCCAGGGCATCCATGCCTCCGGCACCGCCAACGCCGGCTGGTCCGGTCCTCCCTTGAACCCGAGTTACCGGGTCTACTCGATCGCGCAGTTCAAGTTCCGGCTCCCGACCACCATGGCCTACTCGCTCGACGCCTGGGTGGACCCGGGCGGACCTGCCGGCGATCCCGCGTACGTCTGGTTGTTCCGCCCCCAGTCGGGGCCCCAGATGGTGGTGGACTCCCTGCAGACCGGTGAGATCCACGTTCGGCGGCGACTCGCGGCGGGCGACTACTACATCCGCGGCCAGGCGGCGGCGCGCGGCAGCGACGACTACGCCTACGGCGGCACGTACAGCTACATCCTCACGTTTTCGATGGTGGCCGACCCGCTGCTCCAGGACGGCCCGCACGACTCGACCGTGACCGACGGCGCCGTGATCCGTCTCTCGGTCGCGACGAACCTGCCGGTCGACTCGCTCGGCTTCGAGTGGCGCCGCAACGGCGTCGTGCTCGCCGACGGCGGGCGCGTGAGCGGCGCCCGCACGCGCGTGCTCACGGTGTCGAACGCGGCGCACTCCGATTCGGGCTGGTACGAAGTGCGTGTCACGCACGGCGCCACCGAAGAACTGAGCCGGCTCGCACGGATCGACGTTTCGGGCATCGAGGACGCGCCGCCCGCGCCGGCATCGTCCGGCCTGGCGCTCGCCGTCGCCGGCCCGAATCCGTTCGGTTCACGGACCGCGTTCCGCTACACGGTTGCGCGCCGCGAGCGCGTCACGCTGGACGTGCACGACGTGACGGGCGCACGCGTGCGCCGGTTGTACGTCGGCGACGCGCAGGGCTCGGGCACCGTCACGTGGGATGGACGCGACGACGTGGGCGCGTCGCTGCCCGCGGGAATCTACTTCGCCCGGCTGGTCGGTCCCAACCGATCCACGCACCGGGCCGTCGCGCTCCTCCACGACGGCCACGCCGGAAGGAGCGGCCAGCCGCGCGAGGTAGAGACCCGGCGCGAGTGCGCGGCCCTCTCGATCGGCGCCGTCCCACGCGAGCCGCTGCGTGCCGGCCGGAAACTCGCGGTCGGCGAGCGTGCGCACGCGCGCCCCGCGCAGGTCGAACACCTCGAGGCGGGCGCGGCCGGCCGCCGGCAGCGTGAACGTGATCGCGACCGCGGAGGCCGCCGGGTTCGGCGAGACCCCGAGAGCCAGGTCGCGGCCGGCGGTCGGTCGCGCGGGTGCGCCCAGCAGCGCATCGTCGACGAACGAGGCGAGGTTGTTCCGCCGCCACTCACCGACGCGAGCGAAGTTGCCGCCGGCGACGACCCGGCCGTCGCCCGCGGCCAGCGCGAGCACGCCGCCGAGAACGGCGGGATTCCATGCGGTCGCCGCGCCGGTCGAAGGATCGAGCGCGGCGAGGCCCGTACGGCCTGCGCCGCCGATGCTCGCGAAGATCCCGCCGGCGTACACGACGCCCTCCGAAGCGGCGAGCGAGTAGACGATGCTCGACGCGTTCGGATCCCACGGCAGCAGGGCGCCGCTCGTGGCGTCGAGCGCGGCGATCCGGTTCCGGGGCTCGCCACCCGCCGACGTGAACGCGCCACCGGCGTACACGGTGCCGCCGTCGAGCGCGAGCGCCATCACCGATGCGTTCGCCCCGGGGTTCCAAGCCGTGGCCGCGCCGCTCGCGGAGTCGATCGCGGCGAGGAACGCGCGCCCGGCGCCGCCGGCGTTGGCGAACGCGCCACCGGCCCACACCGTGGCACCACGCGCGACCAGCGCGATCACGGCGTTGTCGGCGCCGGGGTTCCACGCGGTGAGGACGCCGGTCGCGGACTCGATCGCGGCGAGCCGGGTGCGCCCGGATCCGCCGACGGTCGTGAACAGGCCGCCGGCGTACACGGTGCCGCCGCTCGATGCGAGCGCGGACACCGGGCCGTTCGCATCGGGATTCCAGGCCGTGGGCACGCCGCTCGCCGTGTCGATCGCGGCGAGTCGGCCGCGCGCGAGCCCGCCCACGTTCGTGAAGTCACCGCCCGCGTGAACGACGCCGTCGCTCACCGCCAGCGCACGCACCGCGCCGTTCGCGTTCGGGTTCCATGCCGTCGCGGCGCCCGTGACGACGTCCAGCGCCGCCAGCCGGTTGCGCGTCACGCCGCCGATGCTCCAGTAGGCGCCACCCACGTAGACGACCGAGTCCTGCACCGCGAACGCGTAGACGCCGTCGCTCGCGTTCGGGTCCCATGGCGTCGCGGCGCCGGTGGTCGTGTCGAGCGCGGCGACGCGATTGCGCGCCGAGCCGCCGATGTTCGTGAAGAAGCCGCCCGCGTAGATCGTGCCGCCGCTCGCGAACACGCGGTTGAGTCGTCCGTTCGCGTCCGGGTTCCAGCTGCGGAGCGCGCCGGTCGTGGCGTCGAGGGCGGCGGCGCGATTGCGCCCGACGCCGTTCACGCTCGTGAAGTACCCGCCGACATACAGGGTGCCGCCGTCGAGCGCGATCGTGGACACCTCGTCGTCCGCGAACGGAGCCCAGCCGGTGGCCGCGCCCGACGTCATACTCAACGCCGCGAGCGAGGCGCGGCTGGCTCCACCGATGAAGTTGAACGCGCCGGCCGCGTAGATGACGCTGCCGTCCGTCGCGAGTGCGGTGACGACGCCGTTCGCGGCCGGATTCCAGCTCGTCACCGCCGCCGTCGAGGCATCCAGCGCCGCGATCCACGGGCGCGACTCCACTCCGATCCCGGTGAAGGCGCCCGCGATGTACACCGTTCCGCCGCTCACGACGATCGCACCCACCGCCCCGTTCGTGCCGGGTGCGGGGTACCAGGGGAGCGCCGCACCGGTCGTGGCGTCGACGGCCCCGATGCGGTTGCGGATCTGCCCGCCGAGATTCGTGAACGAGCCGCCGACGTACAGCCGGTTGCCGTCCAGCACCAGCGCACTGACCGTGCCGTTCGCGACGGGGGCCCAGTCGGACACGCTGCCGTCGGCCAGCACGTGCGCGAGATTCGTCCGCGGCAGGCCGTCCACGAAGTTGAACACGCCGCCGATGTACCAGCCGCCCGCGCCATCGGACACCACCGCGGACACCGCAGCGGCTGGCCCGACGCGCGGCCCACGGGCACGCCACCCCCGGTCAGAGGTCCCACGTGCGTGAACGAGCCACCGATGTACACGCGGGTCGGCGTGCGCGCGATCGAGAGCACGGGGCCCTCGGCGACCCAGCCGCCGTCGAGCAGCGTGGGCACGGCCTGCGCGCGAGGGGCGGCTCCGGCCGCGCCGAGGCACGTGGCGAGAACGATCCACAACCGATGGAACGCTCGAGTGGAAGGGGCGAAGCCCGGCCTGACCCGGTGCGGCCCGTGGGGCGATGCGTGCATGGCGGACTCCTTGTGGCCTCGGCCGAGGCCGTCGGGCAGGGGTGAGGATCAGCGCCCGATTCGAGAGGCCGGACGCGCGGGGCGCGGATCCCGGACGCCCCATGCCGGAAGCGCAAACCCGTGGGCGAACGGCCAACACGCGCCCGGCCCGGCCGGGACCTCGGCGCTGCCGCACGTGCCCGGCAGGCGAGTGCCCGCGCCGCGACGCTCGTTCGTCGATGCGAATCGCAGCGCAACATCGTCGTGCGCGGCGCGCGCGGCCCGCGATGACGGGATTCGACTCGATTCCACGCATTGCAGGGTGGACGGGCCGAGTGACGGCCCTCGACAATAGACACTCCAAGACTCCGTCCTCCTTCTCGCCATCCTCCCCGGGAGACCTGCCATGAGCCGACGCTCGCTCCGCACCCTGGCCGGCCGCGCGCTGCTTCGGCTGCTGCTTCCGCTGGCGCTCGTCTCGGCGGGCTCCGCCGCGCACGCCCAACTCGTCGACCTGGACCTGTGGGTGCCCGACGGCGAGGTCAACGCGCTCATCCGCTCGGGGGACACGCTGTACGCCGCGGGGCTGTTCAAGAACGTCGGGCCGTGGACGGGCGGCGGGCTCCGGTTCACCGCGGGCGTCCACACGCCGCTCCCGAGTGCGGCCGTGCGCGGCACCGTGCACGCGATCGTCGCCGACGGTTCGGGCGGCTGGTTCGTCGCGGGAGCGTTCGACTCGGTGGGCGGGCTCCGCCGACAGAACCTGGCGCGGATCAATGCCGACGGGAGCGTGGCGGCGTGGACCGCGAGCACCAGCGACCGCGTGCAGTCGCTCGCCCTGGCGAACGGCGTGCTCTACGCCGGCGGCGTGTTCACGCAGGCGAACAGCGTCACGCGCAACCGGCTGGCGGCGTTCAACGCCACCACCGGCGCACTCACCCCGTGGAATCCCGACGCCAGCACGTCGGTCGACGCCGTCGTCGTGTCGGGCGCCACCGTGTACGCGGGGGGCTTGTTCACCACCGTGGGCGGCCAGCCGCGATCCTGCCTCGCCGCCATCGACACCGCCGGCGCCGGCGCGGTGACCGCGTGGAACCCGGCCGTCGCCGACACGGTGACGTCGTTCCCGGAAGTGATGGAGCTGCGCGTGGACGGCGGCACGCTGTACGTGGGAGGCCGGTTCAACAAGATGCTCGGCGGCGTGCGCAGCGCGCTCGCCTCGGTCACGATCGCCACGGGCACGCTGACGGCGTGGAATCCCAACGTGAACGGCGACGTCAACACGATCGTTCCGAACGGCGCCAACCTGTACGTGGCGGGCAACTTCTTCGCCGTGAACGGCAGCGTGTCGCGGTTCGCACTGGCGGAGCTGTCGGCCACGACCGGTCTCGCCACCGCGTGGAATCCGAACATCTCCGGCGCCGTGAGCGCCCTCGCGGTGGTCGGTGGCGTGCCGTACATCGGCGGCGGCTTCGCCACGATCGCCGGCCAGAGTCGCAACTACCTCGCGGCACTCGACCCGGTGACGGCCGCGCCGCTCGCGTGGAATCCGATGGCGAGCGCGAGCGTGGACGTGATCGCGGCGCAGGGCACCACGCTGTACGTGGGCGGCTACTTCGCGGCCATGAACGTGGTCCTGCGCAACAACCTCGCGTCGTTCCACGTGGGCACCGGCCAGGCGACGGCGTGGAACCCGGGTGCGAGCGGCGAGGTGAACGCCATGATCAAGGTGGGCGAGAAGATCTACCTGGGCGGCGTGTTCACGAACGTCGGCGGCGTGTCGCGCAGCCGACTGGCCGCCGTGCACGCCGTGACCGGAGCGGTGTTGCCGTGGAATCCCAACTCGAGCAGCACGATCAACGCACTCGCGGCCAGCGACACGTCGATCTACCTGGGAGGCCAGTTCACCACCGTGGGCGGGCAACCGCGCAACCGACTGGCCGCGGTGGACACGGCCGGCGGCGCGCTGCGGGCGTGGAGCCCGAATGCCGGCGGCGTGGTGAACGCGCTCGCGATCGGCCACGGGCGCGTGTACGCCGCCGGCGTGTTCACCACGGTCAGCAGCATCGCGCGCAACCGCATCGTGGCGCTGCACCCGGATTCCGGCACCGTGCTGGCGTGGAACCCCGGCGCCGATGGCACCGTGAACGGGCTCACGCTGACGCCCAGCCGCGTGTACGCCGCCGGCCAGTTCACGAACATCGGCGGCTTCGTGCGCCGCTACGTGGCCGCGCTCGACCCGGTCACGGGCGCCGCGCTCGCGTGGAATCCCAATCCGACCGCCTTCTGCGACGAGGTGCTCGCGCTCGGCTCGCGCGTGTACATCGGCGGCACGTTCACGCAGATCAGCGGCGTGCCGCGATCCAAGTTCGCGGTCGTCGATTCGGCGACCGCGGTGGCCCGCCCGTGGCTCGCGAACCTCGATCTCGGCCAGGTCAACGCGCTCGCGAGCGGCGGGCAGATGATCTACGTGGGCGGGCTCTACAACAGCATCGCGGGCGTGGCGCGAACGCACCTGGCGGCGATCCAGGACACGTCCCTCATCGTGGTCTCGGCGCCGCCGCCGGGGCGTGCGCACACCGCGGTGCGCCTGGCCGCTCCGGCGCCGCATCCGCTGCGCGGGCGCGGCACGCTCGCGTTCGACCTGCCCGTGGCGACGCGCGTGACGCTCGAACTGCTCGACGTGCAGGGCCGGCGCGTGCGCACGCTGCTCGCCGGTGAGCTGCGCCCGGCGGGGCGCAGCCAGGTCACCGTGCCGGCGGCTTCGCTGCCCGCCGGCGTGTACCACGCCCGGCTCCGCACGCCCCACGGCGAAGCGACGACGCGGATCGTGGTGGTGGGGGACTGACGCCCGACGAGACGACGAGGGTCGCCTCACCGGGGCTCGCACGATGCCCCGGAGGCGACGCCGCGCGCGCCCGCCGCTACGGCGCCGCGCGGACCACGCGCTGGACGCGCTGCTCCGAACCCGCCTGCAGCCGGAGGAAGTAGAGCCCCGAGGGCAGCGCACCGCCCGCCGCATCGCGGCCGTCCCACTCGACCGTGCGCGTTCCGGCCGCCCGGAGATCGCCCGGCAGCAGCGATCGCACGCGGCGGCCGGCGAGGTCGATCACGTCCAGGGCGACCCGTGCGTCGGACGCGAGCGTGAAGCGGACGCGCGTGCTCGACCGGAACGGACTGGGGGACGGCGCGCTCAGCTCGAGCCCCGACGCTCGCGCCGGACCCGGCGCCGCCAGCACGCCCGTCACCGTGAGCTTCGCCGCGCTGCTCGGCTCCTGGATCGCCCCCTGCGTCACCACGCAGTCGTAGATGCCCGAGTCGGCCGCGACCACACCCGTGAGTTGCAGCTGGGCCGCGTGAGCGCCGCTGATGCGGCCTCCGTCGGACAGCGGCTGGTAGTCGTGCCGCCACTGGTAGGAGAGTGCGAGCGCGCCGGGTTCCCGCACCGCCAGCCCGCTGGCCCCGACCGAGAACGAAGCGGAGCCGCCGGCCGGAGCGCTCTGGCTCTGCGGATGCTGCTGGATCAACGGGTTCACGACGTCGGTGAACAGTACGTGCGCGTCGAGCTGGTTCGAAGTGCCGTCGACGGACTCGTCGCGGTAGTCGTTCTGGTAGTAGAACGCGTAGGTGCCCGGCGACAGGCGCGTGTTCACGCTGGTGGGGCCCGTGCCCCCGACCAGGTTCACCATGGCCAGGTCCTTGTTCATGAAGTTCGCCACGAACGCGAGCGAGCGGCTCGATCCGAACGTTCCCAGCGCGAGGTTCGCGGTCGACGCCAGGAGCTGCGTCCGCTCGACCACGAACCACACGAAGGCGAGCGAACCACAGCGGGTCGTTCCGCCCGACGCATAGGTGGAGCCCACCGCCGACGACGCGGCGTCGAACGCCGAGTTCGAGAACGACGTCTGCAGGATCATGGACGACGAGCCGAAGGCTCCACTCGCGGGGTCGTAGGCGACGCTCGCGAGCGTCGAAGTCGACTGCGCCGCCCCCGGCACCGACTGGGTGTCGACGTCCTCGACGGGTCCCGCCTTGGCCTGGGTGCCGAAGAACACGAGGTTCCCGCCCCACGGCGCGAGGACGACGTCGGCGGACGCGGGACCGGCCGCGAGGGCCACGAGCGCGGCCGCGAGGCACAGCTTCACGGGTGCGAGCAGTCCGTTCGATCGACCTGCGTGAGCCGACGTGAGCATCGAGCGCCTCCGTTTCTTCGTTGGCCGGGCCTTCCGCCCCAGGCGGGGGGCAGGCGGGACGCGTCCCCACGTCTGGAACGCGCCCGACGCGAGTTCGTCACAGGGCGCGTGAGTTCCCACGAGCAGGGGACGCCGCCGCGACGGCGCGAGGTGCGGGCATGCCCCTCGCGGAGCGTTCGGCCATGGGAATGCCGCGCTCGCACGAGTGTCCCGAGCGGCGGCAACCGGCTCCGGCGTCGAGGCGTACGAACCCGGGTGTTCCGCCCACTCGTCGTCACCCTGCTCGCGGCGTCCCTCGCCGCCATCGGCTGCCAGAAGCGCGCGACCGCCCCGCCGTTCGACGGCTCTCCCGCGCAGATGGCGGCCGAGTTGGACCTGCTCCGCAGCGCGCTGGCAGAGGGACACCCGGGGCTCTATCGGTATGCCCCGCGGGAGTCGCTGGAGGCCGCGTTCACCCGGGCGCAGCGCGAGATCTCCCGGCCGCTCAGCGCCGTGGAGTATCGCCTCGTCCTGTGCCGGCTCGTCGCGAGCGTCCACGACGGGCACACCGCGGTGCTGTTGCCCCGCGACACCATCGACCGCCTGGACGCCGGCGCCACGGCGCTGCCGTTCCGCCTGACGGTGGCGGGCGATTCGCTCTACGTGCGCAACAACCTCGGCGACCTTCCCGAGTCCCGGTTCCTGCACGCGCGGGTGCTGGCGATCAACGGGCACTCCACCGCGGAGATCCTGCGCACGCTGCACGCGATCATCCCTTCGGACGGCCGCAACGAGACGCGCTGGCGGCGCATGCTGGAGAGCCTGCGGTTCAGCACGCGCTACCTCGCTTACGCGTACGGCGTCCGCTCGTCGTACGAGGTGCGGTACGTGGCGCCGGGCGAGGACACGGCGCGCACGGCCACGCTCGCGGCCCTGCCGTACGACGAGGCGGTGCAGCGCCTGGACGCGCGCTATCCCAAGGACGCCCGTCGGCCGCCGGCCGCGCTGACCTGGTTGCCGGGCACGAGCATCGCCGTGCTGCGGATCGGGAGCTTCGACAAGGACCTGTTCCGCGACGCGAAGCTGGAAGGCCCGAGGTTCTTCGACGCGACTTTCCGCCAGCTGAACGAACGCGGCGCGCAGGGGCTCGTCCTGGACCTGCGGGGCAACCGCGGCGGCACGGACGAGTACGGCGAGCGGGTGGCCGCGCACCTGGTCGACCACGACTTCGCCTACTACGCCTCGCTGCGGATGAACAAGACGCGTTACGAATGCTTCGCGCACACCACGAACGCGCGCGGCTTCTCGGCCCCGCGCGGGTTCGCCCGCCGCCGTCCCGCGGGCGGGTTCGACGTGGTCCGGCATCCCAACCTCGGCACCCGGCACCCCGCTCGCGACGTGTACCGCGGCCCGCTCGCGGTGCTGATCGACGGCGCGAGCTTCTCCACGACGAGCGAGCTGCTGTCGGTCCTCGCGTGCAACACGCGTGCGGTGTTCGTGGGCGAGGAGAGCGGCGGCGCGTTCGGGGGCAACTGCTCCGGGCCCACGCCGACGGTGGAACTGCCGCACTCGCGGATCCGCGTGGACATTCCGCTCGTGCGCTACGAAATGGCCGTGACGGGACCGCGGCCGCGTGACCGGGGCGTGCTCCCCGACATCGTGGTGCAGCGACGTTGGGACGCGTCGTCGGGCCAGGATCCCGAACTGGACGCCGCCGCCGCATGGATCCGCCAGTCGCTCACGACGCGCTGAACGCCGGATCGTGCGGGCCCGCGGCTACGGAGCGATGCGGACCACGCGCTGGACGCGCTGCGCGGATCCCGCCCGCAGCCGCACGAAGTAGAGCCCGGAGGGCAGTGCGTCGCCCGACGTGTCGCGCCCGTCCCACTCGACACGGCGCGTGCCGGCCGCGTGTGGCTCGTCCCGCAGCAGAGATCGCACGCAGCGCCCGGCCACGTCGATCACGTCGAGCGTGACGCGCGCCTCGCGCGCGAGCGTGAACGCCACGCGCGTGCTCGATCGGAACGGGCTGGGACAGGGCGCGCTCAGTTCGAGCCCCGACACGTGCGCCGCGGCCGGCGCCGCGAGCACGCCGGTCACGGTGAGCCGCGCGAGGCTGCTGGGCTCCGTCACGATCCCGTCGTTCAGCACGCAGTCGTACACGCCCGTGTCGGCCACCGCCACGTTCGCGATGTGCAGCGTGGGCGACTGGGCCCCGCTGATGCGCTCGCCGTTCGAGAGGGGCTGGTAGCGGCGGCGCCACTGGTACGTGATCGACTGCGGGCTCGCCGTGCGCTCGGCGGCGAGTGGGCTGGAAGCCACCGAGAACGTGGCGGCCTGGCCGGCGTCGGTCGTCACGCTCTGCGGGTGCGAGGCCACCAGTGGCTCCGGCACTTCGCGAAAGGCCACCTGGGAACTCACGGCATCCGAAGTGCCACTCTCGAGCTCGTCGCCGAACGAGCTCTCGTAGAAGTAGGCGTAGATCCCCGGAGCAAGTCGCATGGTGGCGAGGTCGCCGGGAACCAGCGTGATCACGGGCAGGTCCTTGCTCATGTGATTGACGAGATGGACCTCCGTGTGGCTCGACCCGAGCGTACCCGCCTGGAACTGCGGGTAGCTTTCGAGCGTCTGCGTGCGCTCCACCGCGAACTGCACGTACACGAGGATGCCCGCCCGGTTCGATGCCGTGGCGCCGTCGGCGAACGCGGAGCCGCCGGAAGCCACCGAGAACACCGAGTCGTTGAACGAGGTCCCCACCTGGAAGAACTGCGATGCGTTGTGTCCCGTGGTGTCGTTGTACGCGTTGGCGCCCAGCCCGCGTGTCCAAGGCCCGGGGCCGGGCGGCGCGCCGGACTGCTCCGACACGACGCCGCCCGCGGTCGAACGCACACCCGCGAACGCGAGATTGCCGCTCCACGGCGCGAGGGCGATCCGTGCCTCGGCATGGACCGCCCACGCGAAAGTGCCCAGCAAGAGCAGGGCTGCCGCGCATGCGGACCGTGTCGGCGACGTGGGACCCGGAATCGTTGGGTTCATCTGCTACCTCCCGGATGTCCGCGGCGACGCCCGACGCGACCATCGGCGGACGGATGAATGTTCGGAACGGAGCACGGCGCGACGTCGAGTGGCCTCGAGTCCGGGCTCCGCTCCCTGAAGCGCGGTCGACGCCCCGAACGGCTCATCGGGGATGCATGGCTCGCCCCGGTCTGGCGGCCCGGGGTCCGGTCCGGAGCCACGGCTCCGGGCTCGCGGATTCGATGATCCGTTCGGCCGGGCACCTGCGCTTACGTGGTGTTGGCGTGGCGCGCGAGGCTCCGATGGGCCCCGGGCCGCCGCGATCCGAACCCGCCCTGACGGCCCGGAGGCTCCCATGCGACTCGCTCGGACACTGCAGCTCCTGACGTTGCTCCTGACCACGGCCCTCGCGGACAGGGCCCACGCGTTCCTCGGACCCGCCGTACCTCAGTTCCAGGTGGCGTTCGGCGGCCGGGGCACGGCGCCGAGCCAGATGCGGCAACCGGCCGGCGTGGCGTGCGACGGGCTCGGCAATGTGTACGTGGTGGAGCTCATCAACCATCGCGTGCAGAAGTTCGACCACGCCGGGCAGCTGCTGCAGGTGATCGGCTCGCCGGGCACCGCGGACGGGCAGTTCGCTTCGCCGTGCGGGATCGCGGTCGCGCCGAATGGCGACCTGTACGTGGCGGACGCCGGCAACCGGCGCATCCAGCGCTTCTCGTCAGCGGGCACGTTCCTCGGCAAGTGGGGAAGCCCCGGAACCGGCCCCGGCCAGTTCCTGTCCCCGATCGGCATCGCGACGGACCGGTCCGGCAACGTGTACGTCACCGACTCCGACGCGAACCGGGTGCAGAAGTTCTCCGCGACCGGAACGTTCCTCGGCCAGTTCGGTTCGCTGGGATCGGCCGACGGCCAGTTCCTCAACCCGGCCGGCATCGCGGTGACCGACCTCGGCTACATCTACGTGGCCGACAGGGGCAACCACCGCTTCCAGTGGTTCGCGTCGAACTTCGCCTTCTTCGGCAAATTCGGTGCCTTCGGCACCGGGCCCGGGCAGTTCCAGGACCCGAGCGGCATCGCGCTCGACCGCACGGGCAACGTCTACGTCTCCGAGCGCGGCAACCATCGCATCCAGATGATCCCCGCCAACAACTCGGCCGCACGGCCGTGGGGTGGCTACGGTACGGCGGATGGTGCGTTCAACAGCCCGCTGGGGCTCGCGGTCGAAGCGAACGGTGACGTCATCGTGGCCGACACGTGGAACGACCGGGTGCAGCGGTTCAACGGCTCGTACCGGCCGATCGGGGAGGGCGGACCGTCGATGATCTGGGGACTACTCTCCGGTTCGGCTCCGCACGATGTCGCGGTCGACCGGAACGGGAACGTCTTCGTCATCTCCTCGTCGGATCACGCCGTACGCAAGTTCGACCTCCACGGGACCCCTCTGGGCGAGTGGGGTGGGTACGGGAGCGGGAACGGGCAGTTCAACGGGCCCGCCGGCATCTCCGTGGATTCGTCGGGGACCGTGTACGTCGCGGACACGTACAACAGCCGGGTCCAGGTCTTCAGCAACAGCGGTGCGTACCTTCGGCAGTGGGGCACCCCGGGCACCGGGCCCGGCCAGTTCGCGCAACCGACCGGCATCGCCGTCGACACGTACGGCTTCGTCTACACCTGCGACCAGGTCCAGAACCGAGTCCAGAAGTTCTCGACCGCCGGCGCTTTCGTGCGCGCCTGGGGGGCGACGGGATCGGGCGCCGGCCAGTTCGATCGGCCACAGGACGTCACGGTGGACCGATGGGGCAATGTCTACGTCGCGGATGCGTACAACCTGCGCGTGCAGTCGTTCTCGGCGGACGGTGCGTTCATCCGCGCGATCTCCGCCCCGGCGAACTTCCTGCCGGGCCCCATCACGGGCGTCGCCATCGCCCCGGACGGCACGCTGTACTGTGGTCGCAACGGCACCGAGAGCCTGCTTCAGTTCACCACCTCCGGAACCTATCTCTCCAAGTGTACGAACCTGTACACGTCCGTGGGCGGACTGTCGTTCGACCCGAGCGGCAACCTGCTCGCCGTGGACGCGGCCGGCCAGGGGGTCTGGACCCTCCTGCTTCCACCGCGGATCGAAATCGTCTCGGACGTTCGCGGTGACGCGGGCCTGCAGGTGAACCTGCGCGTCCGTCGCAGCACCGCGGAATCGATCGCGCCCCTGACCTACGAGGTGTGGCGGCGGGACTCGCCCGCCGCGCCGGACCTCCGCGTGCTCACGTTCCCGTCGAGCAACCAGCCGGTGTACGACGTGGCGGTGCCGACGACGATGAACGCGACCGCTTCGGCGATCCAGTACAACACGTTCTACGTTCGCGCCGTGCTGGCGGCGCACTTCCACGAGTACGATTCGGGCGCGCAGGACGGCTACTCGATCGACAACCGTACCGGGCGTCCGCGCTTCTCGGCGCTGCAGCCCGAAACCGAGGAGGCGCCTTCCCGTGAGCGCGTGGCCTTCGCGCTCGACGGCGCGTGGCCGAATCCCGGGCGAGCGGGTCGCCTGCCCGTGCGGTTCGCGCTGCCCGACGCCGCACCCGCGACGCTCGAGCTGTTCGACCTCGCGGGTCGCCGTCTTGCACGGCACGACGTGGGCTCGCTCGGGGCCGGCGAGCACGTGGTGGACGCAGCCGGCGACCAGCGGCTCGCGCCGGGCATGTACCTCGTTCGGCTGGAGCGCAGGGGAGAGCAGCGCACGGCGAGGGCCGTGATGGCGCGATGACGATGCTCCCTGACGCGACGGCCATCCCGGCAGCGGGGTGGCCGTTGCGCGGCGGACCGCCGAACGTCTAGCGTGCGGTCCATGATCCGAACGATCGATCGCACTCACTTCGCCGCCCGGACGACCGCATGCGCCCCTTGAACCTGCGCGCACTCGCCTGGGCCCTTCCGGCGATCGCCGCGCTCGCGTTCGGCTGCGCCGCGACGCGCCCGCACGACCCCGCGCCCGTGACCACCCTCGCGGGCGCCGACACGCTGTCGGCGCCGGCCCTGTACCGCGCGCTCTGCGCGCACTGCCACGCGCCCGATGCGACCGGGTACGCCGCCGATCACGCGCCCTCGCTCGTGAACCCGACGTTCCTCGAGAGCGCGAGCGATCTCTACCTGTTCCGCTCGATCGAGCTCGGGCGACCCGGCACCTCGATGGCCGCCTACGGCAAGTCGGCCGGCGGGCCGCTCGACCTCACCGCGATCGGCCGGCTCGTCGCCTGGATCCGCTCGCACGGGCCATCCCCGAAGGAGCTGCCCGCCGTGGCGCCCGGCGACTCCACGCGCGGCCGCGCGGTGTACTCCTCCCAGTGCCAGCACTGCCACGGCGACCAGCGCAAGCGCGGGGACGAGGTGATGCTGACGAACCCGGGCTTCCTCGCGGTGGCGAGTGACGCGTTCCTCCAGCACGCGATCCTCGAGGGCCGCCCGGGAACGCCGATGGTCTCGTTCCGTGACGCGCTCAGCCCGTCGGAGATCGCCGACGTCGTGGCCTACCTGCGCTCGCTCGCGCGCCCGCTCGACTCCAACCGGATGCGCGCGCCGACGGGGAAGGAGCCGCTGTTCGCCTACCCGCGCGGCCGCGCGCCCGAGTTCACGGTGAAGCACGAGCGGTTCGTGGGCGTGGACGACGTGGATCGCGCGCTCGTGCAGCGCCGCAAGTTCGTGATCGTGGACGCGCGCCCGGAGTCCGAGTGGATGCGATCGCACATCGCGGGCGCCGTCTCCATTCCGCACTACCAGCTGAAGCGGCTCGCGGACATCCCGAAGACCGCGGCGGTCGTCGCCTACTGTGCCTGCCCGCACCACCTGTCGGGCATCGTCGTGGACTCGCTGCGTGTGCGCGGCTACCCGCACGCGTACGTGCTCGACGAAGGCGTGCTCGAGTGGGAACGCCGCGGCTACCCGATGGTCACCGCACCCGGCGCGGCGCTTCCGCGCGAGGAAGCGCCCACGCCGGTGCAACCGGTGCGGTAGTCGCGGCCTCGGTCGCGCGGTGGGGCCCCGCGCGGCCCGCTCCGCTCATCGCAGCACGAGCACTTTCCGGACGCCGCGCTCGCGATCGGTCTCGAGTCGCAGGAAGTAGACGCCGTTCGCGATCGGGCGGCCCGTCTCGTCCACGGCGTACCACACGCGTTCGTGGTGCCCGGCCGGCATCGGTCCGAAGTCCTGCCGGCGCACCGCGCGCCCCGAGATGTCGAAGACCGAAAGCGCCACGCGCGAGGCCCGCGGCAGGTCGAACGCGACGCGCGACGCCGAACGGACCGGGTTCGGCCGTGGCGCGAAGAAGCCGAATGCCCGCACGCCCGGCGCACCCTCGGCGACGCCGACCGCTCCGGCCACCCCGCCGATCCAGAATCCGCCCCGGAGCGTCGTCGCGCCCGACGCGAGCACGCCGGCGTCCGGCTGGCCGATCGTCCCGCCGAGCGTGTAGCCACCGGCCGCCGAGCGCGACGTACCGCCACCGTCGACCGAGTACCACGTGATCGGATCGTATGCGCGCGCGGGCGCGGCCAGCGCCATCGTCGCCAGCAGCGCGACGAGCAGGCCCGGGAGTCTCCGGCCGCGGCTCATCGATCACCCACCACGATGAAGCTGAACGCACCGTCCGCAGGGGCCCCGGAACCGTTCACGATCCGCAGCGCGACCACGGTCGGCCCGGGAAGCGACGAGAGCATGAGACTGAGCGTGCCGGAGTTCGCGACGGGGGTGGCGGTGAAGGACGTGTGGGTGGCGGCCTGGAACGGCATCGTGAAGACGATGTTGTAGATGCCCGTCGACGGATGCGTCACCGTGAAACCCGATCCGCTGTTGACGGTACCGGCCGCCAGCACCTCGCCGCGCACGATCCGGAGGTTCTCGGGGCCACCGAGCGCGAACAGCTCGCCCGCCGAGCCCAGCCGGATGTCGCCTCGGACCTCGAGCTTCGAGGCGGGCGTCGAGGTCCCGACGCCGACGTTTCCGCCGGAGTCCACGCGCATGCGCTCACCCGTGGCCCACAGCACGATGTCGCCGCTCGCGCGTGCGTTCGCGAAGGTCATGTCCGGGCTGCCCGCGGTGCCGTAGCCCATCCAGCCGGTCTCGGAGGTGCCGTTCTGGAACGAGATGTATCCCGACTGCAGCGACGCCGCCGCGGCGTCCTCCAGCACGAGGGCGGGCTCGGTCGCCTTGACGTGCAGGGCATGACCGGGCGTCGTGGTTCCGATGCCGACGTTGCCGCCGGTGTAGCTGAGGTTCGACCCGCTCAGCTGCCACGGGCCGAGCGCGTAGGGCACGCCGGTGAGCGCCTGTCGCGGTCCGAGCACCGTCGCCGACGAGCACGCGCTGTCACCGCAGACTTCCACCTGCAGCCAGCGACCGTCGCCGTTGAACGCCTGGGGGCCGAACTGCCCGCCCTCGTTCAGCGCGACACTGAACACGCCGCCCGAAACCGGCACGTTCGTGAGCGTCTGCACGCTGCCGACGCGGACGCCGCCGACCGGAGGATCTCCCGATCCGGGCGCCTGCCACAGGCTGAACCGCAGGGTCACGGCGCCTTCGACGGGGACGCCGGCCTGGCGGAGCTGCCCCTGGTACGTGAAGCCGGTGCCCAGCGGAACCGCCGTGGCGACGCCGGCGCACCACACGCCGAGTGTTCCGAACAGCAGGACGATCGAGCAGCGCATGGTCATGGCTACCTCCGGTCGCGAAGTTCGAGGTACAGGTCGATGTCGGCGGGTCGCCGCGTGACGTTGGGATGGAGGCGTCCGGGCGTGCGGCGCCGGTCCGCCGATGCTCCGCGCTCCGGACGTGGCCGCGCGGGCTCGGACGTCGCGGGAACGTCCCGCGATCGCATCGCGTCACCGAAGACGAGCACGCTTCGGCGCGCGATCACCGCGTGCCCACCGCGATGAAGTAGAAGTCGGCGTCCGCCGCCGTTCCCGATCCGTTGACGATGCGAACCACCGCCGAGAGGTGGGTCGGGGTGTTGATCATCGCGAAGCGCGCCACCGTGCCGTTCGATTCGGCCGACGCGGTGAGGACCGGCCACTGTCCCGTGGGGAACGGCGTGCCGTACGTGATGACGTACACGCCGACCGCGCTGCGACTGACCGTGAAGCCGGTACCGAAGGCGATGCTTCCCGCCGCGCTCACCTTGCCGCGGATGATCCGCAGGTTCTCGCCGCTGGCGGGGGAGAAGTACTCACCGGTCGAGCCGAGCCGGACGTCGCCGCGCACTTCGAGCCGGCTCGCGGGCGTCGCCGTGCCGATGCCGACGTTCCCGCTCGAGTAGTCGACCCTCAGCCGCTCACCTCCGGCCCACAGCGCGATGTCCCCGTTCGGGCGCGCATTCGCGATCGTCATGTCCGGGCTGCCCGCGGTTCCGTAGCCGAACCAGCCGGTCTCGGACGTCGGATTGCGGAACGAGATGTACCCCGACTGCAGCGACGCGCTCGCAGCGTCCTCCAGGACCAGCGCGGGCTCGACCGCCTTGACGTGAAGCGTGTGGGCGGGCGACGTCGTTCCGATGCCGACGCTGCCGCCCGAGAAGGTGAGGTTCGTGCCGCTCCGCTGCCACGGCCCGAGCGCGTACGGCGTACCCGTGAGAGCCTGCCGGGGCCCCAGCACCGTCGCCGACGAACACGTGCTGTCGGCGCACACTTCGACCTGCAGCCAGCGTGCCTCGCCGTCGAACGCCTGGGCGCCGAATTCATCGCCCGCGTTCAGCACCACGCTGAAGACGCCGCCCGACACGGGGACGTTCGTCAGGGTCTGCACGTTGCCGATGCGCGACCCGCCGGTCGGGGGATCGCCCGCGCCGGCCGCGTCCCACAGGCTGAAGCGCAGCGTGACGGGACCTTCCACCGGTGTACCCGCCAGGTGGAGCTGGCCCTGGTACGTGAAGCCCCGCCCCAGCGGCGCGGCCGAGGCGGGAGGGGCTGCCGCGACGAGCAGCACGAGTGCTGCGAGCAGCAGGCAGGTTGCGCTTCGCTTCGTCATGGCCACCTCCAACGGGGCAGTTCGGGGATTCGGTGGGGTCGTTGCCGGCGGCGAGGCGTCCGCATCGGCGCGCCGAGCCAGGCGAAGTCCCCCCTCCCGCCGGAGCCGGTCGGGCTCGTTCACGTAGGCTCCTACGTCGGAGCCGCGCCGGCCGAACACGCTGAGCGGCACTCCGAGCCACGTGGCTCGGGATCGTCACCGGCGAGTTCGAGACCCTCCAGACCCAATCGCCGGCGGCGACCCGCGCGGGCAGGTTCGCGGGGTGGTGGTTCGAAGGGTGCCGTTCGGCGACGCTGGCGACGTGCGCGGGCCCGGACGACGGCTCCGGGGCAACCCACCCATGCGGCGCTCCGCCCGGTCGGGTGATTTCCTGTGATCGGGGTGCGATCCGGGCGTTTACATCAATGTGCCTGTCGTCTGCTCACCCGTGTCTGCCGCCACGCTCCCGTCAACGGAGGAACCCATGCGCCAGTCGAGTCCCCAGCGTCTTGCACTTCAGGGTGTGCTCCTACTCGCGAACCTGCTGATGCCGGAGGGTGCGCTCGCGACCGCGGCGTTCCAGGAGTTCGTCGATCCGAATCCCGCCCCCGGTAACCAGTTCGGGGCCACGGTGGTCGTGCTGAGCACGGGCAACGTGGTGATCACCTCGTCCTACGACGACGCGGGCGGCACGAACGCAGGAGCCGTGTACCTCTTCAATGGAGGCACCGGGGCCCTGATCAGCACGCTCCGAGGCTCCGCCGCCGGCAATCGAGTCGGGTCCGGCGGGGTCACCGCACTCGCCAACGGCAACTACGTCGTCGAGAGCCCGCTGTGGGACAACGGCGCGAACACCGATGCCGGCGCCGTGACCTGGGGGAGCGGCACGCTGGGGGTATCGGGGATCGTGTCCGCGGCGAACAGTCTCGTGGGCTCGAACACGAGTGATTTCGTCGGGCTGGCCGTCACGGCGCTCCCCGGGGGCAACTACGTCGTGACGAGCCCCTACTGGCGGAATGGCGCCGCCATGGAAGCCGGCGCGGTTACCTGGGGTCATGGCGCGAGTGGCGTGAAGGGCGCCGTCACTTCCGCCAACAGCCTCGTGGGCTCGACAAACTACGACCACGGCGGAGCCGTCCTGGTGCTCGCCAATGGCAACTACGTCGTGTCGAATCCCTACTGGGACAATGGCGCCCTCGTCGACGCCGGTGCGGTGACCTGGGGGAGCGGGGCGACCGGAGTCACCGGAGTCGTCACCGCCGGGAACAGCCTCGTGGGCTCCACGACCTACGACTACCTCAGCGGCACGGGCTTGGTAGCGCTCGCCAATGGCAACTACGTCGTCCTCAGCAGCTACTGGGACAACGGTGCCATCGAGAACGCGGGCGCGGCGACCTGGGGGAACGGATCGGGCGGCACGGTCGGTCCGCTTTCCGCTGCGAACAGTCTCGTCGGATCGACCCTCAACGACGCGGTCGGCTCGTACGCGACGCCGCTTCCGAACGGCAACTACGTCGTGGGAAGCAACCAGTGGAGCAACGGCGCCCTCGCCGGCGCGGGCGCCGTCACCTGGGGAAATGGCGCGAGTGGTGTGCACGGCGCGATCTCCTCCGCGAACAGCCTCGTCGGCACCACCGCGAGCGATCAGGTCGGTTCGTACGGAGTGACCGTGCTCGCGAACGGAAACTACGTCCTGGCGAGCCCGTTCTGGGACAACGGCCCGCTCGCCAATGCCGGCGCGGTGACGTGGGTGAGCGGTTCGGGCGGGGTCGTGGGCACGATCTCCGCCGCCAACAGCCTGGTCGGGGGGGGAGCCGACAACTTCGTCGGCACGCAGGTGGCCGCGTTGACGAACGGCAACTACGTCGTCGCGAGTCCCAACTGGGAGCAGGGTGCACCGACCGACGTGGGCGCCGTCACCTGGGCCAATGGCGCCACGGGCCTTGCCGGTCCGGTCGGACCCTGGAACAGCCTCGTGGGATCGCAGGCTTACGACAAAGTCGGCGGTAGCGGCGTCACCGCGCTCACGAACGGCAACTACGTGGTGCGCAGCCCGAGCTGGAGCAACGGCGCAGTCCCGTTGGCCGGCGCCGTGACGTGGGGAGACGGAACCGGCGGCGTGGTGGGTGTGGTGTCGGCGGCGAACAGCCTGGTCGGGAGTTCGGCGACCGACCAGGTGGGCGCATCGGCCGTGGCCGCGCTTTCCAACGGCAACTACGTGGTCCCGAGCCCGGTCTGGGACAACGCGGTTTTCGCGGTCACCGACGTGGGCGCCGTGACATGGTGCAGTGGAACGGGTGGAGGCACCGGCCCGATCCATGCGGGCAACAGCCTGCTGGGCACCGTCGGCGGCGATCGCGTTGGAGACGGCCTGCTCGCGCTCACCAACGGCAACTACGTCGTCATGAGTCAGAGCTGGTCGAACAGCGGTGCCCTCTATGCCGGCGCGGTGACGTGGGGTAACGGTGCGGGGGGCACGGTCGGGCCTGTCGGCCCCTCCAACAGTCTCGTCGGTTCCCATGCCGGAGACTTCGTCGGAGTCGTGAAGCCGCTCTCCGATGGCAACTACGTCGTCAGCAGCGCTGGCTGGGACGACGGCCCGAACACGAATGCCGGCGCGGCGACGTGGGGAAATGGAACCGCCGGCGTCGTCGGCGTGATCAGCGCCGCGAACAGCCTGGTCGGACAGTCTTCCTCCACCGGCCTCGCCCAGCCGGTCGAGGACGCCGTCCACGGCACGTTCATCAGTGCGTTCCCCTCCGAAGGTGGCGGGCATGTCCGGGTCGGCCCGCAGGGACCCGAGCCCGCGATCGTGAGCCTGGTCGACATCCCGGCGGATCAGGGCGGATGGCTGCGCCTGACCATCGGTCGCTCGCTGCTCGACCTGGCCGCCGCCACCACGCCGATCTCGCTCTACGGCGTGTGGCGGAAGGTGCCCGGCACGCTGGCCGTGAGTGACGCGAGCGCGACCGCGTCCGCGGAGGACATCGCGCGCATCGCGAAGCAACTGCCGCCCGAGCTCGACGCCGGGCCGGCCGGCGGCCGACTGCTGGTCACGGCGAGCCGCGCGCGCCCCGCGGAGAGCGCGGCGGTGTTCCCCGCGGGAACCTGGGAGCTGGTGGCCAGCTTGCCCGCGCTGCAGCAGGGGCAGTACATCGTGGCCGTGCCGACGGTGTCGAACAGCGCGCCCAACAGTTTCGTGGTCACGGCGCACACGACGACGCCATCGATCTGGTACATCAGCACACCCATCAGCGCGCAATCGGTGGACAACCTCGCCCCGGCGGCCCCGACGGCTTTCGTCGCCGCGTACTCGGGCGGCGCGACGCACCTGCAGTGGACGGCGAACGCCGAGCACGACCTGGGCTCGTACGCGCTCTATCGGGGGACGACCGGCTCGTTCACGCCGTCGCCCGCGAACCGCATCGCGACGCAGATCGGCACGAGCTACGCCGATGCCGGCCCCGCGGGGAGCTTCTACAAGCTGAGCGCGCTGGACGTGAACGGAAACGAAAGCGCCTTCGCGCTCGTGACGCCCGCCGGCACCACGGACGTTCCCGGGGGAGCACCGCTCGTGCTGGCGCTCGACGGCCTCCAGCCGAATCCCTCGAGCGGACGAGCCTTGCGCGTGAGCTTCGTTCTCCCGACTCCTGCGCCCGCGCGGCTCGAGCTCACCGACGTGATCGGGCGACGGGTGCTCGAGCGCGAAGTCGGCACGCTCGGCGCCGGCCGGCACGTCGTGAACCTGGCCGAACAGCGCGCGCTGCCTGCCGGGCTCTACTGGGTGCGACTGATCCAGGGAGAGAGTCGGCGCACCGCGAGGGCGGTCGTCGTGCAGTGACGCGGATCGTGTCGAGGGGAACGAGCCGCGGAGGGCCGCGCGTTGCACGCCGCGCGGCCCTCCGCCTGTCGTCCGCTCACCGGTAGAGCGTCTTCACCCGTCCCCACGTCCGCCGCGTCACCGCCGTGGGCGCGGTGAGTTCGCACCAGGCGATCGAATCGAAGCCCACGTTGGGATCCGGGCTCGGCCCGAAGCGCAGCTCGACGCGCGTGATGCCCGCGCCAGCCACCGACAGCACGAAGTTGCCCGGCAGGCCCGCCTGGCTGAGGCACGCGTCGCCGCTGGTGCTGTCGACCGCCGCGCCACCGGCGAGCGGCGCCACCGCGACGACCGCGTGACTCGCGTCGTAGGCCGTGAGCGTGGCGCCGTGCACCGTGCCGCCGTACGGGTAGTAGTCGCCGAAGTCCACCAGCTTGATCGAGAAGCACCCCACCGTGACGCCCGGGGCGAACGTGAAGTCGTAGTCGAGCACGCAGTTCGACGGATGCCCCATGCCGTGGACGCCGTCGAGGCAGCCGTTGTTGCCCGAAGCGGTGCTGTAGCTGCTGAACGGAACCACGTTGAGTTCCTCGATGACGCGCGTGGCGCCCACCGGGCAGCCCGAGCCGAACGCCCACGGCACGCTGGTGATGGCGAGCGTGGGCGCGACGGTGCCGAGGCCTTCCACGAGCGAGCCCGGCGCGAGCGACTCGAACGTGACGCCCTGGAACGTGCCCGTGCACGAAGCGGGCGTGCAGGGTGCCGCGTGTGCGCGAGGGGCGAGCGAAGCCACGATCGCGAGCGCGACGAATGAGACGGCGAGGGCGGAGCGACGCATGGGGACCTCCGTGAGGGGGGCGAGTCGGGCGACCATGCCCCATGGTCCCAGCCGCTCCGCGCAGCCGGCAATCGAAAACTCCTCCGGCAGCACGCGGGGTGGGCGCGGCCGTCGACGCCTCCAACACGAGAGCCGACATCGAGTCGAGGGTCGCGGCGGCAGCGGGCGGGAATCCCGCGGCGCCCAGCGCCGCGCCCCCGAAGCGGTGAGCGGGCCCGTCGTCACCCCGCGCGGGTCGAGGGCGCGTCGCCGCGGCGCTCAGCCGCGCGCGGGAATCGCGCGGCGGAGCAGGAGGATCGCGACGAGCACGCCGAGCGCCACGTCGATCGATCCGCAGAAGCCCGGCCAGAACGCGGGCACGCCCGGGTTCGCGATCAGGCGCGGGTGCACCACCCAGTCGAACACGCCGTGACCGGCGATCCCGGCCGCGACCCACCACAGGCTGGTGCGAAAGCCGACGATCGCGACGACGACGAAGACCATCGCCGCGATCAACTCCGCGATCAGCGCCTGCGAGCCGCCCATCGTGGCGAAGAGCACGTAGTACGCCGCGATCACGATGAGCGAGACCGGGTACATGGCGCGATCGCGATCGAGGCCCGACAGGCGCCCCAGCCCGACGATGACGGGCGCGAGCGCGACGCCGATGAGCACGGGAAGGGTGAACATGCGGCGCACGCTGGCACGCCCGCATCCGCGCGAAGAAGGGTCCGGTCGCGCGGGTTTCGGAGGCCGGGCCACGCGCTCGGGCGTGGACGCGCCGTGGCCCCGGCCGGTAGGGTGCCGTGCACCTTCAACCTCCAGGAGATCCGCACGTGACGAGCACCGACGAGCAGCTGGCGAGCTACTTCGCGATGTACGAGCCCGCGATGGCGAAGTTCGGGAAGGCGCTGCGCGCGAAGCTGCGCAAGCGGCTGCCGGGCCTGAACGAGATCGTCTACCGGTACGAGAACCAGGACGCGCTCGTGATCGCGTATGCACCCAGCGAGAACGGCTACGAAGGCGTGTGCTCGATGGGGCTCTACCCGGGCGAGGTGAAGCTGTTCTTCTCGAAGGGCGTGTCGCTGAAGGCCGCCGACCCGAACAAGCTGCTGCGCGGGACCGCCACGGTGCGGCACGTCGTGCTGGGCAAGGCCGCGGACTTCGACCGCCCGGAGATCCAGGCGCTGATGGTGGCTGCGCTGAAGCTGGCCGGGGTGACTCCGAAGGCGGGCAAGGCGGGCGAGGTGATCGTCCGCGCCGAGTCGCAGAAGAAGCGTGCGAGCCGGGCGGCGGCCGGCCGAGGCGCTCGGAAACGCTGACGAGCCGCGCTCGCCGCCGCTTTGCGAGAGAGTCATTGCGCCCCGGCGCACCTCCGGGCACAGTGCGCGCACCGTTCGAGTGCTCCCGATGCACGACCCGGCTCCCCGCGATCCGGCTGCGACTTGTCCCATGACCCGGCCAGCGGCCGACCCGGGCCGATCCGTTCGCCTCGACCTCGACCAGGAGCACGCCCATGCGACCCAAGAACACGATCTGCCTGTGGTTCGACCACGATGCCGAGGAGGCCGCGCGCTTCTACGCCGCCACGTTTCCCGACTCGCGCGTGACCGGCGTGGTGCGCGCGCCCGGCGACTATCCCGACGGCAAGGCGGGCGACGTGCTCACGGTGGAGTTCACGGTCTCGGGCGTGCCGTGCTTCGGCATCAACGGCGGGCCCACGTTCAAGCACAGCGAGGCGTTCTCGTTCCAGATCGCGACCGACGACCAGGCGGAGACCGACCGCTACTGGAACGCGATCGTCGGCAACGGCGGGCAGGAGAGCGCGTGCGGCTGGTGCCGCGATCGCTGGGGCGTGTCGTGGCAGATCACGCCGCGCGTGCTCATGGACGCGCTCTCGGCCGGCGGCGACGAAGCACGGCGCGCGTTCGAAGCGATGATGCCCATGAAGAAGATCGACATCGCCGCGATCGAAGCCGCGCGGCGAGGGTAGAGGACCGCACCCGCCACACCCGCTGCACCGGCCGCACCCGCCGTTCCGGAAGCCGAACACGATCGCGCACCCCCACGTGGAGCGACCATGTCCGATGAGCCACGCTTGCCCAGTGACGAACACGACCAGACGCGCACCATGCACACCTCGGCCGGCAGGGCCGCGTCGCCCGAGCTGGAGGGCATGCCCGCCGAGGTCGACGGCTACCGGCTGCTGGGCGTGCTGGGGCAGGGCGGAATGGGCGTGGTGTACCTGGCCGAGCAGAAGGAGCCGCGCCGCCGCGTCGCATTGAAGGTCATCCGCGGCAGCGCGCACACCGACGCGCTGCACGTGCGGCTGTTCCGGCGCGAGGCCGAGACGCTCGGCCGGCTGCGTCACCCCGACATCGGCGCCATCTACGGTGCAGGCCGCCTGCCCGACGGACGGCCGTACTTCGCCATGGAGCTGGTCGAAGGCCCCACTCTGGACGCCTACCTGGCGGCCCGCCCTTCACCGGCGAACCGCGCCGAACTGCTGCACCGGCTGGCGCTGGCCGGCCGCATCGCCGAGGCCGTGCACTACGCCCACCAGCGCGGCGTCATCCACCGCGACTTGAAACCCTCGAACATCGTGATCCCCACGCCCGGCGACGGCGGCAGCGCGAGTGCGGGCAGCGCGGCCGCGTTGAGCGTGAAGGTGCTGGACTTCGGCCTGGCGCGGCTCACCGACGACGATTCGCAGATGAGCGTGATGAGCGACGTGGGCACCATCCGCGGCACGCTGCCCTACATGAGCCCCGAGCAGGTGCGCGGCGAGGCGCTGGCGCTGGACGTGCGCTCGGACGTGTACACGCTGGGCGTGATCCTGTACGAGATGCTGGCCGGCGTGCGGCCGTACGAAGTGAGCAAGGGGTCGCTGCCCGAGGCCATGCGCGTGATCAGCGAGCAGGAGCCGCGCCCGCTGCGCGACACGCCGAGCGGCGTGGCCCGCTTCGACGTCGACCTGCAGAGCATCGTGCTCAAGGCGCTGGCCAAGGAGCCCGAGCGTCGCTACTCGAGCGCCGCCGCGCTGGCCGAGGACCTGGAGCGCTTCCGGAACTCGCAACCCGTGCTCGCGCGCACGCCGAGCACGGCGTACCAGCTGCGCAAGCTGGTGGCGCGCCACAAGCCGCTGGTGGCCGCGGCGTCGGTGGCGCTGGTGGCGATCGTGGCGGCGGCGGTGGTGAGCACGGCGATGTTCCTGCGTGCGCGCAGCGAAGCCGCCAAGGCGCGGCAGGTGGCGGCGTTCCTGGGCGAAATGCTCGAGGGCGCGGGGCCGTCGGTGGCGCGCGGGCGCGACACGGCGCTGCTGCGCGAGATTCTCGATCGGACATCCGAGCGCGTGCGCACCGAGCTGGCGAAACAGCCCGACGTGGCCGCGGGCATCGAGCAGGTGCTGGGCCGAACGTATCTGCAGATCGGAGATCTGCTGGCCGCCGAACGGCACGCGCGCTCGGCTTACGAGCTGCACCGCCGCGTGCACCGAGGCCGGCACGAGGACCTGGCGAGCGACCTCACGCTGCTGGCCGAGACGCAGTGGCGCCGGGACCGCCTGGCGGCCGCGGATTCGCTCGGCCGCGAGGCGCTCGAAATGTGGCGCGCGCTCGAGAAGGGCCCGCACGAGGGGACCGCGCACGCCCTGACGATGCTCGGGGGCATCCATCTGGATGCCTCGAAGGTCGAGAGTGCCGAGTCGTTGCTGCGAGACGGTCTCGCCATGAGCCAGGCACTGCACCCCGACGGCCACCGCCTGGTG
>JBGAOB010000201.1:0-9043 GCA_044222045.1 Candidatus Eiseniibacteriota bacterium | reverse complement strand
GGGCGCAGGGGCCGAACGGCGCGTACTGGGCGACGCCGCCCGACTCGGGATACTCCGTCGACAACCTGCCGCCGCTGGCGCCGGCGGCGCTCTCCGGTGCGTACGCCGGCGGCGCGACGCACCTGGCCTGGGGCGCGAACGGGGAACCCGACCTGGCCGGGTACCGCGTGTACCGCGGCACGAACGTCGGCTTCGTTCCGTCGCCCGCGAATCGCGTGGTCGAAACGGGCACGACCGCCTTCACGGACGCACCCGGCGTCGCGTACGTCTACAAGGTCACCGCGATCGACCTGCACGGCAACGAGAGCGCCGCGTCCACGCTGGTGCCCGCCGGCACGACCGGCGTGGACGGCGTGGCTCCGCGCGAACTGTCGTTCGCCGGCGCGACGCCGCATCCGCTGCGCACGGGCGGTGCGTTCCGGTTCGCGCTTCCGCGCCCCGGGCGCGTGTCGCTGGCGCTGTTCGATCAGCAGGGGCGCCACGTGCGCACGCTGTTGGACGCCGAGCGCGCGGCGGGCGAGCAGGTGGTGGCGTGGGACGGCGGCGGTGCGGACGGGGCGCCGATCGCCCCGGGCATGTACTTCGCTCGGCTGGAAGCCGAAGGGCGGAGCCTCGTGAGGAGAGTGGCGATCGTTCGTTGAAGTCGGGCGGGCGTGGGGACGTGATCTCGAAGGCGAGCGAGCCGGAATTCGCAGGACCGGCGCGCTCGCCCGCGGGGTATGCTCCGGCGACGCAGCTCCCCGCTGCCCTGGAGGCCGACCATGAGGTCGCAGTCACGACCCACCCGCATCGTCGCCCGGACGATCGCGGTCCTCGCCCTGTTCGCCTGCACCACCGCACGCGCGGACGATTTCTCGGACTTCCGGATCCCGCGGCACGACGTGCTGTCGTGGACCGGCGCCATGAACGCGAACGGTTCGCAGACCACGCAGGACGACACGCCTTACCGCTCGCTGACGGGCGCCGTCGCCGGCAGCGCACATTCGTTCTTCGACCTGCAACGCACGGACGACATCGCCACGACCCGCCTGTCGATGAGCCTGCGGTTCGAGGGCAATCAGGTCGGAAGTCACGCCACGTCCATCCTCGCCATACCCGCGCTCGGTGTGTCGAACGTGTCCGACGTCCGGGATTCGCGACGAGCCACACGCGAGAGCTGGTACGTCCTGGTGGGGCAGACGCGCCAGTTCGCGACGGCGTGGTACGTCGACGCGGACGCCAGCGTCCACGGCGACGGCGCGCGAAACTGGGGCAACGTTTCCTCGCGACTCGCCATCGCCAACCCCGGGCATCTCGAGGAGCAGTTTCGCGAGTCCGACTCGCGCACGCGGCAGGACCGCATCTTCGCGAGCGGGTCTCTCGGCGCCGGTTACGGCCGCGTGCGAGACGCGACCGGCATCCACATGGCGCTCGTGATGGAGGAGCGGCTGAAGCAGCGCGGCGTGCTCGTGCGGTCGCTTTCTCACGACGCTCGGCAGCGGCTCGCCGACCTGTTCGTGGTGGCGTCCAGCTACGGCCAGGTGCGCGACCGTCCCGGACGCGGCCTCTGGGCCGAGATCGTGCGCGTGCTGCGCGAGGACGGGGCGCTCGCGCCCGCGGGGCTCGACGCGCCGTCCGCCGAGCGCGCGCGCGAGTCGCAGTTTCCGTTCGACGACCTGTACCGGCGCATCGACGGGCTGCCCGTGGCCTACACGACCCGGTGGATCGGCTGGCGCATCGGGCCCGAACTGCGCGGGACGCATTCCCGTCTCACCGGCTTCGGCACGGAGCACCAGCGGGTGCGCGAATACTCAGACGGCACGCTGTTCAACTTCACCGACGCGACCGACTCCCGGAGCGACGTGGAAACGGGCGACGCGGCCGAACTCGGGCTGTCCGCCGACTGGCATCGCCCGTTCGGACCGCGGTGGCAGGTGGACGCCGAGGCGGGCGCGCAGCGCCCGCTCCGATCGCAGGAGGACGGCTTCCAGGAATCCGCACATGGCGCGGTGGTGTGGGCGATCACTGATCGCTGGTACGCCTCCGGTGGCGTGAGCCAGCAACGCACGCTGTTCAAGGATGCGCGCACGGGGTGGATCTGGGCCGACTCGTGGGACTGCAACCTGTCGGGCTCGATTCGCTACGAGATCGGCGATCACCTGCAGTTGGTGGGAAGCGTCGGCGACTCGCAGCGACGCGCGACCTGGCACGCGCCGCCGGGCGGCCCCCAGTCGAGGTCGTACCGTCACGGCCGCGGCTTCGGGCTCGGCCTCACGTATCGCTTCGCCGGACGCTTCTTCTCACCGAACTTCCCGGCGCTGTCCGAGGGCGTGATCTCGGATCCCGTGCTCTGACGCAGCGCCTGCTCGAAAGATCGAAGGCCCCGCGTGTCCGGCGGGGCCTTCGTCGCACCGTTCCATTCCGAAGTGGCCGCGCGGCCACCTCGTGCGCCTCACACCGCCGCGGTCGCCTCCGCCCACGCGAGCGAGTCCACGTAGGCTTCGCCCAGCGCGCGGTCGTCGACGGGGCACGCGCCGCGCGTGCTCTCCACCGTGGCCCAGTCGCCGGTCTGGTACGCCGACACCATCTGCAGCGGCGGCGACAGCGGCCCCTCGTGGCCCAGCAGCGCCGCGCGTACGCGCTCCGGCACCGCGAGCCCCGACAGCACTTCGTCGAGCGGCCGGCCCACCATCGTGTCCACCAGCGAGAGCAGCCCGCCCAGGAACAGCTCGTGCTGGTGCTCGGCCAGGCCCGACGACGGCGCGATGCGCTCGGCGAAGCGCGCGCGCGACAGCGCCGTCAGCGACAGCTCGTGCGGCTTGTCCGCGCCCAGCGACAGCAGCCCGATCATCGTGGCCCACTGGCGCAGCGGCCGAACGCCCATCAGCGCGATCGCGTGCCGCAGCGAGCCGATCTCGTGACGCCATCCGAACGACGCCGAGTTCAGGTAGCGCAGCAGCCGCACCGTGAGCGCCGGGTCGTGGCGGAACAGCTCCTCCACGCGGTCGATGGACGCCTCCTCGCGGCTCATCTCCGCCATGAAGCGCAGCGCGGACAGCTTCGACGGCGGCAGGTCTCGCGTCTGGATCATCTGCGGCTTGCAGAAGTAGTAGCCCTGGTACAGGTGATAGCCCGCGGCGAGCGCGGCGCGGTGCTCCTCGTGCGTCTCCACCTTTTCGGCCAGCAGGTGCAGGCCGCGCTTCTGCAACGGGCGCAGCGCGGACGGGTCGCACGCCTGCTTCGGCGCCAGGCGCAGGTCCACCTTCACCACCTGCACCACGTCGAGCAGCGGCTCGGACATGGCCCCGAACGTGTAGTCGTCCAGCGCGAGCGTGTAGCCCTCGTTGCGGATCGCCTTGCACGTCTCGATCACCTCGCGGTCGGGCTCGATGTTCTCGAGCAGCTCGATCACGGTGCGCTCGGCGGGCAGCATGCGGTGGTAACCCGACAGCAGCGCGCGGCGCGTGAGGTTCAGGAACGCGCGGCGGTCGCCCACGAGTGTGTCGAGCCCGAACGCGGCCGCGCTCTGCTCGATCGTGGCGGCCGAGGCGAAGTCGGCGTCGGGGCAGTCGAAACGATTCTCGGGCCCGCCGCGAAACAGCAGCTCGTAGCCTTCCAGCTGCTGCGAGCGGCCGAGGATGGGCTGGCGCGCGGCGTACAGCGTGCGCGCGGACGTGTCGGCGGCCGGCTCGGCGGACGACTCGTCCTGGCGCGGACGTGCGGCGGAGTTGACGGGACCGGTGGCTCCCGGGCGGTGCCAGGGCAGGCGGATCATGGTGAGAGGCCTCGGATCGGCGGGTCGAAACACGACGCGACTCGGCCCGACCGGGGGCCGGGCGAGCGATGCGGACGCTCCATAGTTTCGGAGGCGCGGGCGGGAGCTTGAACGGGGGCCGCACCGCGCGTCGGGACCGCGGGCGGCCACGGGATTTCCGCCACTTGGGCCCGCGGGCGCTCGCCATCGGGCGTGCGGGGCGCCCGTCACGAGCTCCCACTCCGGGGGGCGTGGACGGCACATGCGGCGAGATTACGCATGCGTCCTCCGGCCGGGCGTCCGCCCGGGGAGGTCCGCAGAACTTCGTATTGAACGCGGCGAACCGGCGCGAGCACACTCCGTTCGTCCTGGAGCCGGGGCCCGCATCCCCCGCGTCGCGAACGGCTCGGACCCCTCCCGGGAGGTGACCATGAAACTTGCGACGCTTCTGGGTGTGACACTCGCCGGTTCGCTCCTCGTTCCGACCCTCGCGCTCGCCGCGTGGTCGAGCGATCCCGTCACGGTGCAGGGCACGACCGATCGTTGCCCGCGCGTGGCCGTCGCTTCGGATGCCGCGGGCGGCGCGATCGTCGTGTGGCAGCAGGACGACGCCGCGAACGCTGCCGTACATCGCCTGCTCGCCCGGCGTCTGCTCGCGAACGGCGACCTCGATCCCGCGTGGCCCGTCGACGGCGCCGTGGTGAGCACGGGCACGCTCGATCGCGGGCAGCTCGGAGCCGTCGGCGACGAATCCGGTGGCGCGTACGTGTGGTGGACCGAAGGCGCCTCGATCTACGTCACGCGACTCGCGGCCGGCGGCGAAGTGGCCGCGGCGTGGCCGGTGCGCGGGCGCGCGATCGGCTCGCTCGGCTTCGAGACGAACTCGCTCTACACGCGGCGGCCCGACTTCCGGGCCGACGGGCAGGGCGGGTTGTGGGCGGGATGGCTCGCGGGCACCGTGCCCATGACCGGCGGGCGGCTGATCCACCTGGGCCCGAACAACACGGGTGCCGGCGGCTGGCCGAACGCCGCACGCGGATATGCCCCGTCGGATCCTTCGATGCTGGGACTCCAGACCATCGACTTCACGTACGGGCCCACCGCGGACGGCGGCGCGTGGATCGCGTGGGGCGATTCGTATCTCGACGAGGCCGGTTTCCACGAAGGTTCGTGGCGCCTGTCACGCGTGACGGCGGGCGGTGGATACGCGCCCGGCTGGGACGACGTCGGCCTGGTCCAGGCCCCGCTGCACGCGGAGTGGATGGGCTCGGGTCCCGCGCCCTCGCCGTTCTACGCGGCGGACCAGGCCGCGATCGCTCCCGACGGGACGGACGGTGCGTACTTCCTTCGCACCGACTTCAATGACGCCGGTTACGGTATCGAGATGCGTCGCGTTCTCTTCCACCTGGCGGCCGATGGCTCACCCGTGGCCGGCTGGCCCGCGGCCGGCATCGCGCCGAACGGGCAGGAGTGGACGGGCGCCGGCGACGGCGGCCCCGACTACTCGGTCGGGCTGCGCTTCCACCCGGTGCTCGGGCTGCTCGCGATCCAACCGCAGTTCGCCACGCACGGCAACGCTCTAGGCGTGTTCCATGTCGGCGCGGACCAGTCGCGGAGCGGGGTCGCCTCCGTGGGGATCGACACGCAGCCGGGCGGGTACGCCCTGTCGACGTCGGCGGCGGGCGACGTGTTCCTGTCGTCGTTCTGCCCCGATGGCCCGTACGGGCCGTACTCACCGAACGCCTACCTGCGCGTGGACCAGACGCTCGGCAACGGCGCGAAGGGCCCCGGCTTCACCGAGTTCCATCCCGAGATCGCGTGGCACTGGTACGACGGCATGGGGCTCGCCGCGGTGGGCAACGGCAGCGCGATCTTCGCGTGGTCGCAGTCGAATCAGCTGCACGGCGTGTTCGCGCGCAAGCTCGGCCCGAACGGCGTGATCACCGGCGCGCCGATCGCAGCGGGATTCGGCGCCGCGATGCGTCTGCACTTCGCTCCGGGTCGTGGCGTGGTGGCGCGATTCGGTGCGACGGCCGACGGCCGCGTGCGGCTCGTGGACGTGAGCGGGCGCGTACGCGCGACGGCGGACGTGTCGGGTGCGTCGGAAGTGACGCTCGCCGGCACCGATGCGCTGGCGCCGGGCGTGTACTTCGCCACGCACCAGCGGGCGGACGGCCAGGGCGAGTGCGCGCGCGTGGTGGTGATGCGCTGACGGTTCAGGGCGCGATCCGCGCGCAGGTCGGGGGCGCTCGTCTCGAACGGGCGCCCCCGGCCGTTGCCCGGCGCCGGCGCTCGCGAACGGAGCAGCGCGCCGGCAGCTGCCGGCGTCCGCGCACGAGGTAGAGCGCGCCGCGGTCGCCCGCGCAGGCGGGAGCGCCGACCACGAGGTCGGCGAGGCCGTCGCCGTCGAAGTCACCCACGGCGGCGAGGCCCGCCGCGAAACCGGTGCGGTCCGATGTCGCTGGATCGCGCGGCGGCACGACGTGCGCCAATGCGGGCCGATCGAGCCGGCGCGGGTCCGGGCAGACCACCGTGACCAGTCCGAGCCCGTCGGACGTCCGCGAGGCGGAGTAGAACTCCGACGCCAATGCGAAGTCCGGCGCGCCATCGCCGTTCATGTCGCCCGCGCGTCGTGCGCGCTGGCCCACCCGTGCGGCACTCCCGCAGCGGATACCGCTCCACGCCGGGCGCGCGTCGAGTCCGCGGGGTCCGCCGCGATACAGCCGCGCATCGCCACCTTCCACCTCGCTGCGCGAGTACGACGGCACGCCCACGAGCACGTCGGCGAAGCCGTCGCGGTCGACGTCGCCGACGCCCAGCACCTTCCAGCCGAAGCGTTCGCGCGGCGTGGAGGCCACGAGGCGCTGGTCCGGCCGCGCCGACGGGCCGCGCGCGCCACCGAAGAACACCAGCACTTCGCCACCGGCGCCGCCCCGTCCGCCGCGGGCGTGTGGCGCACCCAGCGCCACGTCGGCGAACCCGTCGCCGTTGACGTCGCCCACCGAGTCGGGCTGCCAGCCGAGGTCGCAATTGGGCTCGGGGCCGTTCACACGCCAGTCGGGATCGGGTCCGAATCCGTCGGCGCGCCCCAGGAAGAGCTCGGCCTTGCCGACACCGGGTCGGTCGCCGTCCTGATCGGGGGAGGTGACGAGCAGGTCGTCGAAGTGGTCTCCGTTCACGTCGCCGACGTCGGCGAGGCACTCCGAGTTGCCGAAGCTCGCATCGCCGCGATCACCCACGGCGCGACACGCCGCCACGCTGTCGAAGCCGGCGCCGTGGCTCAGGTGCAGTTCCACCACGCGGCGGCCTGCGAGCCCCGGGGCATCGGATTCCTCCACGGCCACCACGAGCTCGCGTCGCCCGTCCCCGTTGACGTCCGGCCAGCCGAGCAGCCCGCGCGGGAAGACGCCGCTGGTTCGTCGTCCGAGCAGCGTCCACACCGGCGGCGTGAAGCGACCGTCACGCGAGCCCAGCCGAAGCTCGACGAGTCCCTGGTTCCGAAGGGTGCGCGTCGCCCACACGCGCCCGACCACGATGTCGTCGCAGCCGTCGCCGTTCTGGTCGCCCACGCCGACGCACTCCCAGCCGAGCTGATCGCCCGACTCGCCCACGATGGAGTCGGCGATCGCGAATCCGGGCGAGAGTTGCGGCCCCGGCAGGCCCGGCGGCGCGAAGAAGCGATCGCTCGCCGGCCGCCAGTCGCGCCACCAGGTCGCGAACGCGAGCGCGAGCAGCACCGTCACGGCGGCCGCCATGCGCGGCAGCCACACGCGGCCGGGGCTCGCGATCGCGAGCAGTTCGCGCCGCATCGCTTCGGCAGAGCCCGGGCGGCGCGCCGCGTCGGGATCGAGCGCGCGCTCGACGAGCCGGCCCAGCGCCGGCGGTGCCACGCCGCGCGGCAGGCGCGGCGGCTCCGCTCCGCGCTTCGCGTGCACGGCGCGCAATGCCTCGAGGCTCTCCGCCTCGGTCGCGTGCCGGCCCGTGAGCAGGCGGTGCAACAGCGCACCCACCGCGTACACGTCGCTGGCCACCGTGGACGGCCCACCGCGCAGCAGTTCGGGCGCCATCGCGAGCGGCGTGCCCACGAGCTGGCCGAGCTGCGACGGCAATCGCGCCGCGCCGAAGTCCATCAGCACCACGCGCGGCCGCTCGTGCGGCCCGTGCGGCGGCTCGATCTTCACGTTCGCGGCCTTCACGTCGCCGTGCACGAGCCCCGCGCGGTGCACGGCCGCGAGTCCCGCGCACAGGTCGGCGGCGACCGACGCCACTTCGCGCGGCGGCAGGCGCGAGCCGTCGGCCACGTGATCCTCGAGCGTCTCGCCGCGCACGAGCTCGGTCCACATGCCCACGCGCCCGTGGTGCTCGGCCGCGCCGTGCACGGTGAGCACGTTCGGGTGGCGCACCCTCGCGAGCGCACGCGCCTCGTTCAGCCACTGACGCGTGGCCGGATCGAAGCTCGTGCTCATCGACGTCGATTCGGGTTCGGGCGCGAGGCGGCGCAGCTTGAGCGCGACCTCACGGTGGAGCGACGGGTCGTAGGCGCGCCACACCTCGCCGAAGCTGCCTTCGCCCACCTTCTCGAGCGCGCGCAGCAGGCCCCACTCGAACATGGGGGCCGTCTGCTCGGCGAGATCCTCCGGCGTCGAAGGCGCCGGTGCGTGCCTTCGCACCGCGCGGCGATGCGCATCGGCGACGCGCGCGAGATCGGCGAGCGCGGCGCGCTCGGCGGCCGAGAGCGCGGCATCCGCGTCGACCTCGGCACTCGCGTTGGCGAGGCGCTCCGCCGCGCGCGTCAGCGCATCGGGGTCCTCAGCGCTCACGCGCCATCACCCGGGCGAGCCCGGCGATCGCACGCGTCACGTACATCCGCGCCGCGTTCTCGGAGGGGCGCCCCGTCGCCTCGGCGATGCGAGCATACGGATAGTCCAGCTCCAGCCGCAGGATCACCGCGATCCGTTCCTCCTCCGACAACTCGCCGAGCGCGGCTTCGTAGCGCTCCATCGTCTCGCGCCCCGCGACCTCGTCCACCACCGACGCGTTCAGGTCGGGCGTCGAGTCGGCCACGCCGAGGTCGGTACGGCGCTGCCGCGTACGCCGGATCTCGGCGCGCACCGCGTTCAGCAGCGCGTGCCGCAGGTAGGCGAGCAACGACCCCTCGTGGCGGTACTCGAACCGCTCCAGGTTGTTCAATGCGCGAAGGAGCGTGATCTGCACAAGATCGTCGGTATCCGCGAGCGCGCGGGAGCCCACGGGCAGCCGGCCGTGGGCCCACGACCGCAGCTCGGGCAGGTAGCGGCGGACGATGGCCTC
>JBGAOB010000200.1:0-9116 GCA_044222045.1 Candidatus Eiseniibacteriota bacterium | reverse complement strand
AGCCACTCCAGGCGATGTATGCAAAATACAAAGAAACGGAGGGCAAGAAGTTACGGGCTCCGCGGGCGGCGCCGGCTCGGGCGCCACGGCGATCTTGCCGAGCACCGCGATGTACTCGTCGGGCAGCTTGTGCGCCTTCGCGCCCTTGAGAATGGCATCCACGTAGCGGCGCGACGGCGGCGCGGGATTCGCCTGGCGCGGCACGTAGATCCACGCGCGGATGCGGCGCGGGAACGAGCCGTCGTCGGCGCGCGTCAGGTCCACGAAGCGCTGGTCGCGGTCGTACAGGTTGTGCTGGTCGCCGGGGGCCACGAAGTGCTCGTAACGGTCGAGGCTGGCGATGTCCTCTTCGGTCAGGTCGTAGACGACGCCCCAGACGGCCGAGCCGTGCGCCACCGCGATGCCGGCCACGCCCCCGCCCCAGTCGTGCGAGGTCAGCGGGAAGGCCAGCTTGTGGTCACGCAGCGCCGCGAGCCCCACCACCTTGCTTCCGGGGCAGCGCGAGCGCATCTGATCGGGGTCGAGATTCGATCCGTAGGCGAAGTAGAGCATCGGGTCTCCGGGGCGGACGGCGTTCGAGGACGGCGGGCAGGATAGCGGAATCGCGCCGGGCGCGCCCGTTGTCGGCCGCGCCCCCGGATCGCTAACATCCCCGGGCCTCGCACCCGGCCCGCACGCCATCCCCACACGATCGGAGAGCCCTGCACATGCCCGTCGACTTCCTCGCCTTCGGCCCCCACCCCGACGACGCCGAGATCGGAACCGGCGGCCTCCTTCGCCGCATGAAGGACCTGGGCTACCGCACCGGCATCGTGGACATGACCACGGGTGACATGGGCTGGGGCACGCCGGAGATCCGCGCGGGCGAGAGCGCCGCCGCCAGCAAGCTGCTCAAGCTGGACGTGCGCGAGAACCTGGACCTGGGCGACTGCCGCGTGGAGGACACGTTCGAGAACCGCTGCAAGGCGGCGGCCATGATCCGCCGGCACCGGCCCGAGATCGTGCTGGCGCCGTACTACAAGCTGCCGATCGGTCGCGGCCTCGGGCACAACGATCACTACAAGAGCGGGCAGATCGTCTCGAACGCGTACAACCTCGCGCACCTGGCGAAGGCGCCCATCGAGGGCGAGCCGTTCCAGGCCAAGGCCATCTGGTACTACTTCATCCCGCCGGGCACGCGCGCCACGTTCGTGGTGGACATCAGCGACGTCGTGCAGGACTGGCTCGACGCGATCGATTGCCACACGAGCCAGTTCTACCACCCCGATCGCCCGCGACCCGCGCACTTGCCGCATCCGCGCGAGGCGTTCGAGGCGAACGCGCGCCACTGGGGCTGGCAGATCGGCGTGAAGTACGGGCAGGCGTTCCTGGCCACGAGCCCGCTCAAGGTGGACGACCCGATGGTGCTGGTGAAGTCCGTGCAACCGCGGCCCTGAGTCCATGACGCGCCCCCTCGTGCCCGCGCTGCGACTCGCGGCCCTGCTGGTGATCCTGGCCGCGGCGTGCCTCGCGCGCGTGGCGACGGCGGCGAACGACGACGCGGCGGTGCGTCCGCTCGCGCGCGAGTGGTTCGCGTTCCTCGAGCGCCGGCGCCCCGAGGCGGCATCGCAGCTGGGCTCGGCGCGGGCCGCGACGCGGCTGGCCATCCTGGACGACGCCACGCTGCCCGCCGACGCGGCGTGGATCGCGTCGTTCCGTGCACGCCTCGCGCGCGCCACGCCGGTCACCACGCAGGGCGCGCAGGACCGCGACGCGCTGCTCGCCTGGTGCGCGGCCGAGAGCGCGGCGGTGGCGCCGGGCGGCGGCTGGTGGCGCGATCCCGGCGCCGTGGTGGGCGTGCTCGAGGACGCCACGCTCGAAGCGTCGCGCGCGACGCGACCGGGCCCGTGCGACCGCGCGCAGCACACGGCGGCGCGGCTGTGGCGGGTGCCCGACGTGCTGCGCGGCGCGCAGGTGGTGCTGCGCCGGCCCGAGCGCACCGCGGCCGAGCGCGCCGCGACGCGGCTCGACTCGCTGCTCGTGCGCTGGCGCACGGATCTGCCGTCGCGCTTCGCGGGGTGCCGCGAGTCGTACCGGATGGCGTCGCTCGTGGAGGCCGACACGCTGGCGCTGCGCGCGGGCGCCGACTTCCTGCGCTGGCTGCGCGTGGACGTGCTGCCCCGCGCCGAGGCGGGTGAAGCACCGGCGCCGCCCGCGCCGCTGCCGCACCTGCACGCGAGACCGAGATGAGCGAGCGCTACGCGGGCCGCTTCCTGCTGCTGCGGCAGCTCGGCGAGGGCGGCATGGGCGAGGTGTTCCTGGCCCGCGACCTTTCCACCGGCACCGAGTGCGCGATCAAGCGCCTGCCGCTGCAGTCGGACACGGACCTCGAGCAGCGGCTGCGCAGCGAGTTCGAGACGCTGTCGCGCATCCGGCACCCGGCGGTCGTCGAAGTGCGCGAGCTGGGCTTCGCGCCCGACGGCCGGCCGTTCCTGGTCATGGAGTACGTGCCGGGCCTGCCCGCCGACCGCGCGCTCGGGCGCGGCGACTGGCCCGCGCTGCTGTGGGTGGCCGCGCGCGTGATCCACGGGCTCGAGGCGCTGCACGCGGCGGGCATCGCGCACGGCGACGTGAAGCCGCTGAACGTGCTGGTGACGCCGGCCGTGGACGCGGCGAGCGCGGCACTGCCGAGCGACGTGCGGCTGGTGGACTTCGGGCTCGCGTCGCTCACGGGTCAGCGCGAAACGAGCGGCGCCGGCACCACCGGCTTCACCGCGCCCGAAGTGGCGCGCGGCGGCGCGGCGGACGCCGTGTCGGACCTCTACAGCTTCGGCGCCACGCTGTACGCGCTCGTGGTGGGTTCGGCGCCGTTCGGCTCGGGCCCCGCTTCGAGCGTGCTGCGCCGGCAGATCGACTCGCCCCCTTCGCCCGAAGCGCTCGAGCGGGCGGGCGCGCCGGAAGGGCTCGTGCGCCTGGTGCTGCACCTGCTGTCGCCGCAGCGCGCCGAGCGCCCGACCTCCGCGCGCGAAGTGCGCCTGGAGCTCGAGGCGCTGCATCCGATGGCACGACGTCCGCTCGGCGAACGACTGGAGACCGACGTGTTCGTGGGCCGCGCGCGCGAAGCCGCACGCGTGGAAGCCGCCTGGAAGGGCGCGCTCGTGCGCACGCGCGCACTGCTCGTGGAAGGCCCGGCCGGCATCGGCAAGACGGCGCTGCTCGATCGCACGGCGGCGCGCGCCGCGGTGCTGGACCACCCGGTGCTGCCCGTGCAGCGCGTGCTCGATCGCGAGCCGGGCGCCACCGCGTTGGCGCTGCTGCGGCGCATCGCCGCCGAGGCGCGGAGCGAGATCGGCGCATCCGACGACGACGGCCGCCTGGCGGAGGCGTCGCTGCTGCTGGCGAAGCTGGCGACCGACCGCCGGCCCGCGCTGATCGTGGTGGACGACGTCGACGCGCTCGATGAGCGCTCGCGCGACCTGATGGTGCGGCTGATGCTGCACTCCCGTCGCCCGCCGTGCCTGTGGATGTGGGCGCGACGCGGCGGCGGCGACGACGTGCTCGACGTGGCGGCCGACGCCGGCGAGATGGAGCGCGTGACGCTCGGCCCGCTGCTGGCCTCGGACTGCGAGCGCCTGGTCGCGGCGCGCCTGAACGACGTGCCACCCGCGGGGCTCGCGACGCAGCTGCGCGACAAGACGCAGGGCCACCCGGGACTGCTGGTGGAAATGCTCCGCTCGGCCGCCCGGGCGGGCGCCCTGCGCGAGACCGAGGCCGGCGTGGTGGTCGACGCGCCCGCGCTGGCCGCGATGGCGCTGCCGCTGGATTTCGAGGAAGCGTGCCTGTCCCGACTCGCGGGCCTGGACGACGGGGGGCGGCGGACGCGGCGGGTGATCGCGGCCTGCGACGGGCGCGCCTCCGAGGCCGAACTCGCCGCCATGGGCGTGACGCTGGCCGCGCCGGCGGCACGGGCGCTGCTCGCGACCGCGCTGGTGGAGCGAAGCGAGGCAGGCGCCTGGCGTCTGCAGCCGCCGTCGCTCGCGCGCACGCTGCTGGCGCGGGCGAACGACCGCGAGCGCCGCGAGGCCTACGACGCGGCGCTGCAGCGGGGCCAGCTTCCGCACGTGGAGCGCTTCCGCCTGCTCGCGGAGCTGGGCCGTACCGACGAGGCACTGGAGGTGGCGGAGCGTGCTTTCGCCACGGCGCCTTCCGAAGGGCTGGCGCTGCGCGCGGCCGAAGTCGGTACGACCACCGGGGCCGCCCCGGTCGCGGCGTGGTGGCTGCGGGCGGCGCGATTCGCGCGCGAGTCGGGCCGCTACGAGATCGCGGGGGAGCGCTACACGCACGCGCTCGAGCACACGACACCCGCCGCGACGATGCCGACCGAACGCGGACCGCGCGGCGAGGCCTGGGAAGGACTCGTCGTCTCGCTGCTGCGCTGCGGCAACTACGACATGCTGGACCGGCGCGCGGAGGAGGCGCTGGCCGAGCCGCTCGACCCCGTGACGCGCGCGCACGTGCTCGTGGAGCAGGCCGCGGGGCAGGTCCAGCAGGGCCGCTTCGTCGAGTGCGCGCCGCTGGTCGCGCGCGCCGAGGCGGCGGCCGCCGAAAGCGGAGACCCCGTGGCGCTCGCGCTCGCCGCGTTGTCGCGGATGAACGTCTCGCAGCAGGCGCCGCTCGAGGAGCAGCGCGCATTGATGCAGCACGTGCTGGACCTTGCGGACAAGACCAGCGACCGCACGCTCCAGTTGCGCGTGCGGGTGATGGCGCTGGCGATGCCTCCCGACGCGCCGCTGTTGCGCGATGGTCAGCAGGTGGTCCAGGACGTGGTCGCCCAGGCGCGGCGCGAGGGCCCCCGATTCCTGCTGCACACGGCGCTCGGGCAGATGATGTCACTGCGCGTGCGTGCGGGCGCGTGGCTCGCCACCATCCAGACGTGCCACGAGGGCACCCGGCTCGCGATCGAGGACGGCCGCCGCGCCGACGCGGCGGACTGGCTCGTCTTGATCGCGATCCTCGACGCGCTCACCGGGCACGCGTCGGCCGCGCGGCGCCGGCTGCAGGCGGCGGTGCGCGTGGGCAAGGCGGCCTCGCGACACGCGCGCGCCGCACTACCCCGCGTGCTCGCGCGCATCGCGCGCACCGCCGGCCGGTTGGCGGCGTCCGAGCGCTGGGCCCGCCTGGCCGCGAGGCGCGCGCAGCGATCCGGGGACCAGCTCGAACTGCTCTGGGGACGGCTCGAACTCGCCGCCACGCTGACCGCACGCCGACGCTGGCCCGAGGTCACGGAACTGGCGCTCGCCAGCCCGGACTCGGTACGGCGCGACGTGGTCGGGACGGTGATCATGCACGCCCATGCCGGGCGCGGCTTGCTCCGCTCCGGCGACTTGCCGGGCGCCGCGGAGAGACTGTCGCAGATCGACGGCATGTTGCGGGACGAATCGCTCCCCTACGCGGCCGCCCACGCGTCCGTGCTGCGCGCCGAGCTGGCGCTGATGCGCGACGACGCGTCCGCGGCGCGCGCCGGAGCGGATGCGGCGATCGCGGCGTTCGAATCGCTCCCCTGCCCGCTCGATCGCGCGTACGCGCTGCTGGAACTGTCCGAGCTCGCCTTGCAGCGGACCGTGAGGCGCCACGCGCCCGTGCGCGAGTGGCTGTCGGCGGCGCGCGAGGTGTTCGAACGGCACCGCGACAACGGCCGACTCGTGCGCGTGCTGGAGGCCGAGATCGACGCGGCCAGCAGCGACGCACCGGCGCCGTCGGGCGGCATGTCCGATCGCGACCTGGTGCAGGCCTTCGCCGGCATGCTGCGCTCGCTGTCCGAACCGCAGGTGCTGGCGCACCGGGCGATGGACCTGGCCGGCCGGCGCTTCGGCGCCGAGCGCGGCGTGCTGGTGATGCACGACAAGGACACGGATTCGCTGCAGACGCTGGCCGAGTACGGCGCGGTGGATTCGGGGGCCCGCGAGCACGCGCTGGGCTACAGCACGCGCATCGTGCGCGAGGTCACGCGCAGCGGGTCGAGCCTGGTCATTCGCGACGCCAAGGCCGACTCGCCGCTGGCGTCCGCGAGCCAGCGCGCGCTCGGACTGCGCTCCATCCTGTGCGTGCCGCTGTTCATCGACGGCCGCGTGGGCGGCGCGATGTACATGGACGACAGCCGGCGCGCGGCGCTGTTCTCCGAGGCCGATCGCGGCCTGCTGGAGGCGTTCTCGCGCCTGATCGGGCTCGCGATCGAGCGGGGCCGCAGCCAGGAGCAGGTCGAACGCGAGAACGCCGAGCTGATCGACGACAACCAGCAGCTCAGCCGCGTGCTCGAGGAGCGCGTGCAGTCGGACGAGCTCATCCTGGGCTCGCATCCGCGCGTGCAGCACATGCTGGCGCAGATCCACCGCGCCGCCCGCACGCCGCGCACGAGCGTGCTCGTGACGGGCGAAACGGGCACGGGGAAGGAACTGGTGGCGCTGCGAATCCACGGCCTGAGCGATCGCGCGAAAGGCCCGTTCCGCGCCCTCAACTGCGGCGCCGTGCCGCGCGACCTGATGGCGTCCAAGCTGTTCGGCCACGTGCGCGGGGCGTTCACGAACGCGATCCGCGACGAGGCCGGCCTGTTCGAACGCGCCAGCGGCGGCACCCTGTTCCTCGACGAGATCGCGGACATGCCGCTGGAGCAGCAGGTGATGCTGTTGCGCGTGCTGCAGTCCCGGGAGTTCTCGCGCGTCGGCACCGACCGGACGATCAGCGCCGACGTGCGGGTGATCGCCGCCACGAACCGCGACCTCGAGCTGGAGGTGCGCGAGGGCCGATTCCGGCAGGACCTGTTCTACCGGCTGAACGTCATCCACATCGAGGTTCCGCCGCTGCGAGAGCGGAAGTCCGACGTACTGCTGCTGGCCCAGCACTTCCTGGAAAAGTGGGCCGCGCAGATGAACCGCGACGTGCCGCGGATGTCGAAGGAGCTTTCCGCGGCCCTGATCCAGAGCGACTGGCCCGGCAACGTGCGCGAACTGGAGCACTACATGGAGCGCCTGCTCGCGATGACCCCGGGCGAGGTGCTGCGCCCCGATCCGCCGCCGCGCGACCTCGCGGAGGGCCCCGACACGACGGCGTCCGATTCCACGCGCCGACTGATCGAGGCGGTCGAACTACTCGAAGTGCGCCTCATCCGCGAGGCTCTCGACGAGGCCGAGGGCAACCAGAGCCTCGCCGCGAGAACCCTCGGCGTCCCGGAGACCACGTTGCGCTACCGGCTCCGGAAGTACGCCCGCCACTTCTCGCGTGAAAATCGGCGAACGCGAAGATAGTGGCGAATACACCGTTGCGCATTGCGCGGTAATGGGTTAATCAATAGCCGCCGGCGTTGCTTCGCCGAAATCGGCGCAGACGGGCTCCGGTCGCCACCCATGATCTGCTGCGCAAGGTGTTGGACGACAATGCGATAAACCATATTGCCGCGCGTCGAGAATCCGGCACGCCTCTGGCGGTAGGGGGTCGTCACCCAACCCCCACACTCAGCCAGGAGGCTACTCATGACCGCCGTTCGCCGCGCCGCTCTCGTCCTCGCCCTCGTCGCCCTCACCGCTGCCATCGCCCAGGCCCAGACCGGCGGGCTCACCTACAGCAGTGGCGGCAACATGATGTCCCCCGCCCCGGCCGAGCAGGCCCAGGTGGTGCGTCCGAGCTTCAAGCAGATGCTCGCTCAGATCGTGGCCAAGGCGCAGTGGCGTCCTTCGACGGTGGTCGCCCGCAAGGCCGTGAAGCGGAACGCGCGATGATCCCTGCCAGCTCCCAGTGCGAGGCCGCCGTTTCCACTCTTCCGGAGTTCGACCCATGGAAGGGTCGCGGCCCTCGTCCCAGCGCGCTGCTGGAGCTGCACCGGCACAGCCTGCTCAACGTGCTCGTGCTCGGTGGCACCCCCGAGGCCCGGGCGCGGGTGGCGCGCGCGTTCCACGATCGCTCGCCCCTGCGAACCGGCCCGTTCGTCGCGGTGGACGCCGCACGCGAGGAAGGCCTCGTCCGTGACGCGCTGCTGGACTGGCTCCAGTTCGACGAGTCGCTCACGGGCAACCCGCTGCGCGCGAGCGAGCGGGGCACGCTCTTCCTCGACAACGTCGAGGCGCTCTCCGGCGGAACGCAGCGACTGCTGCTGGCGCTGGGGCTCGCCGCGACGCGCGGCAACGGCTGCGAGTGGCGCGGGCGCCTGATCTCCGGCGCGACCACCCAGCTGGGACGACTGACGCGCGCGGGGCGCTTCCAGGCCGCGCTCTTCGACGTGCTCGACAAAGTTCGCATCGAACTCACCCCTCAACCCGGAGTCTGAACCGTGCCCCTCGGCCATCCCTCCCCCAGTGGCCCCACCGCCCTGCTGGTATCGGGCGACCCCGAGCGATTCCGCGACACCGCCACGGCGTTTCACCGGCGCGGCGTGCGCATGCGATTCGCGCAGGACGACCGCGGCGTGACGCGCGCGCTGGCGCAGCAGCCCTGGCTCGTGCTGGTGGATCTCACGCACCGCGCGACGCTCTCGGACCGCACGATCGAGCACATCAACCGCCTGCGCGGACGCGCGCTCGTGGTGGCGCTCCACAGCGGTTCGCTGGATTCCGCGAGCCTGGCCTTCTCCGATCTGAGCGTGGACGGATACTGCCGCGCCGACGCGGGCGGTCCGGCCAGCCTCGCCACCTACACGGCGTGGCCCGTGGGACTCGGTTCGCAGTCCGTGCATTGAGCGAAGCAGGGCGGGCGCAGAATCGCCCGAGTCGCAGAAGCGACACACGCGGGGCCCCCGGAAGCAGAAGCCCGGGGGCCTCGTGTCGTTGGGCGGGTTGACCCTCGCGCGCACGCGCCGATAAAGTCCCGCCGCTTCGCACGCCGATACCAAGGATGGAATCGGTCCTCCCTCCGGACGGAGGGGTTCGAGGAGGGGTTGCATGCTGTCACGCGCTCGGCGCGCCATGGGCGTGCTGTTCCTGATCGCCCTGGTGGCGCTTCCGGCCAGGATGGCCGAGTCCGCCACCGCTCACACCACGCGCGCCACGACGCGGTCGAAGACCAGTACCTCGACCCGGTCCAAGTCGAGCGCGAGCCCGGAGCGCAAACCCACCCGTTCGGGCGCGCGACGGACGGTCTCCAAGTCACCC
>JBGAOB010000199.1:0-9081 GCA_044222045.1 Candidatus Eiseniibacteriota bacterium | reverse complement strand
GGTCGTCGAGGTCCCCGAAGTGCATGCAGTGCGTGGGACACACCGACACGCACGCGGGCAGCTGGCCCTGCTTCACGCGGTGCATGCAGAACGTGCATTTGTCCGCGTAGCCGTCGGGGTGCACGAAGCGCGCGTCGTACGGGCACGAGGCGAGGCACGCCTTGCAGCCGATGCACTGTTCGTGCGTCACCAGCACGACCTTGCCGAACGCCTCCACGTGGCTCGCGCCGGTGGGGCAGCAGGTCACGCACGGCGGCCGGTCGCAGTGGTTGCAGCGCTCGCTGCGGATCTCCAGCTGCACGTCGGGGTACCGGCCGGAGGTCTCCTGCACGATCCAGTCGCGGCAGAAGCCCTCGGGTACGTCGTTCTCGGTCTTGCACGCGACCACGCAGTCCATGCAGCCCACGCAGCGCCGCGTGTCGATCACCATGCCGAAGCGGGACATGTCTCAGGCCTCCGGCTCGATCGTGACGAAGTTGACGCTCATCGCGGTGCCGCCCATGAGCGGGTCCACCATGTAGCGCGTGATCAGCTGCGAGTCGCTCGCGCCGCGCCTGCTGCGCGCCGCGAGGCCCTTCGCGGTGTGGCCGAAGCCGTGCACCACGTACACGCAGTCCTGCCGGATGCGCTCGGTGGCCTTCACCTGCACGCGGCCGCTCGTGACGCCGTCCTGGTTGCGCAGCCGCACCCACGCGCCGTTGACGAGCCCGAGGCGCCGCGCCACGTCGGCGTTCAGCCACACGACGTTGTCGGGCATCATCTCGAGCAGCAGCGGGTTGGTCTGCGTGCGGCTGAACGAGTGCACGGGCGCGCGGCCGTACAGCAGCCGGAACGAGCCGGCCGGCGGCTCCTCGTGCGCCGTCCACCGCGGCACGGGGTCGAATCCCGCCTCCTGGAGCTGGTTCGACCAGAACTCGATCTTGCCCGACGGCGTGCCGAACGACGGCTCGACGCCCTCGGCCCAGAAGATCGGCTGCCGCGGGCCGCGCACGATGCCCTTCTGCTTCAGCTCGTCCAGGTTCAGTCCCGCGCTCTTCAGGCGCGTGTCGAGGTACTCCTCGACGTCCTTCCACGGGTAGTACGCGCCGAGCCCGAGTTTCAGCGCCAGCTCGCGCGCGATCCACCAGTTCGGCTTCTGGTCGTCGGGCGGCGCGACCACGGGCTGGCGCAGCGCCACGAAAGGCTCGCGGAACGTCTCCACGTTCAGGTCGTCGTAGCGCTCGAGATACACCGCCTCGGGCAGCACGACGTCGGCCCAGCCGGCGATCTCGCTGGGGATCACGTCCACCACCACGAGCAGGTCGAGTTCCTGGATCGCGCGGATCGTTTCGGCCTCGTTCGGCAACGCCTGCATCAGGTTGGTCGCGTACACCCACCAGCCCTTGATCGGGTACGGCTGCCCGGTGAGCGTGGCCTCGCGGAACCCGGTGGTGATCGCCGCGCTCGCGAACGGGTACTTCTTGCCGGGGTTGTCCGCCATGCCGCGCGTGGAGTGCGGGTACTCGGGGTACGGGTAGGGCGGCACCGACATGCTGACGGGCTGGTAGAAGCCGCCCTCGCGGCCCCATGTGCCGAGCAGCGCGTTCAGCAGCGCGATCGCGCGGCTGCGCTGCGCGTCGTCGCCGTACCAGGTGGCGTGCCGGCCCGGGTGCACGAGGCTCGCCGGACGGTGGCGCGCCATCTCGCGCGCGGTGGCGCGGATCACGTCGGGCGCGATGCCGGTGATCGGGTACGCCCATTCCGGCGTCCACGGCGCGATGTCGGCCGCGAAAGCGTCGAAGCCGTAGCCGTGCGCGGCCACGTACTCGCGGTCGTAGAGCCCCTCGGCCACCAGCACCTGCATCCACGCCAGCACCAGCGCCGTGTCGGTGCCGGGCTTGATCGGCAGCCAGTACTTCGCCTTGCTCGCGGCCGTGCTGAAGCGCGGGTCCACCACGATCACGGTGGCGCCCGTGCCCACGGCGTCGGCGAACTCCTGGGCCTGGGTGTTGTGCATGTTCTCGCCCAGGTGCGAGCCGATCAGCGTGAGGCAGCGCGCGCCGCGGATGTCGGTGCGCTCGGGCGAGCCCACTTCCTCGCCGAACGTGAGCTGGAATCCCACGTCGCGCGGTCCGCGGCACTGCGCGAACGACGGCGCGCCCAGGTTCGGCGTGCCGAACGCCTTCATCGTGTGCTTGAGGAAGTTGCCGCCGATGCCGTGGCTGAACAGCGCCACCGCCTCGGGGCCGTAGCGCGCCTTGATCGCCTGCATCTTCCCGGCGATCACGTTCAGCGCTTCGTCCCACGAGACCGCGGTCCACTCCTCCTGGCCGCGATTCCGGCGGCGCACGAGCGGCCGCTTCAGGCGCTGCGTATCGAAGTGCGCGCCCACGCCGCCGGTGCCGCGCGGGCAAAGCCGGCCGCGGCTCAGCGGATCGTCGGGGTTGCCCTCGAGCTTCCAGAGTTCGTCTCCACGCACACTGGCGATGGCGCCGCACTTCCAGAAGCAGATGTCGCAGAACGTGGGCACGGTACGCACCGGGCCGTTCGTGGGCCCGCGGCGGCGGTGCTTGTCGGACGCGTGCGATCCGGCGGCGGCCGCGAGCGTCGCGGCGGTGGCGCCGATCTGCAGGAAGCGCCGGCGGGACAGGGTCTGCATGGTGGCTCTCCCGTGTTCCAGTGGACACGACTCGTCGCATCACTGGGCACGGGTGGTGCCAGAGCGGATCCCGTTGCGGGACAATCGCCTCGGGCGCGGAGCGGCGTACTCCCGTCGGAGGAATGAAACGTGGGGTTGCAACGATGCGTTTCGCGTGAAACGTCGGGGCGCCCCCGCGCGGAAGATCAGCGCGTGGCGAGGCCCAGCTCGCGCATGCGACGCCAGAGCGTGGTGCGGCTCATGCCGAGCGCGCGCGCGGCGTCCTCTCGATTCCAGCGATGCGCGTCGAGCGCCGTCCGGAGCCGCTCGCGCTCGGCGGCATCGTCCGGGACCGGCGGGCCCTCGGCTACGCGGCCCGCCGTGCGCGCGACGGGGTCCGTCGGCGACTGCACCTCCGCCGGCAGGTCGCCCGCGTGCAGCGTCTGGCCGCGGCAGACGGCGACCGCGTACTCGAGCGCGTTCTCCAGTTCGCGCGCGTTGCCGGGCCAGCGGTGGCGCAGAAGCATGTGGAGCGCGTCGGGCCCCAGGATCAGCGAGCGTCCGTGGCGCGCCGACACGCGGTGCAGCAGGTGGCGCGCGAGCGATTCGATGTCCTCGCGCCGCTCGCGCAGCGGCGGGATGTGGATGGGCAGCACGCGGAGGCGGTAGTAGAGATCGCCGCGGAAGCGGTCCTCCATCACGTCGCGCTGCAGGTCGCGGTTCGTGGCGGCGATGATGCGCGCCTCGGTGCCGCGCGAGCGGCTTTCGCCGACGCGTTCGTACGACCGCTCCTGCAGCACGCGCAGCAGCTTCACCTGCAGCGGCAGCGGCAGGTCGCCGACCTCGTCCAGGAACAGCGTGCCGCCCTGCGCCGCCTCGAAGCGCCCCACGCGGTCGCGCACGGCGCCGGTGAACGCGCCCTTCACGTGGCCGAACAGTTCGGATTCCAGGAGGTCGCCCGGAATCGCGCCGCAGTTCACCGCCACGAATGGGCCGGCGTGTCGCGGCGAGTACTGGTGCAGCGCGCGCGCCACGAGCTCCTTGCCGGTTCCGCTCTCGCCCGTGAGCAGCACCGTGGCTTCGCTCTCGGCCAGGTCGTGGACGAGTCGGAAGATGCGCAGCATCGCCGGTGACCGGCCGACCAGCCCCGCGAACAGCGTCGGCGGCGCCACGTCGGACACGTGTGCGTCGTCGGCCGAGCGCAGCACGAGCAGGTAGGCCACGCGCGCGTCGCACATCGGCGAGTCGATCCCCTGGATCGGCGCCGCCGACAGCGACAGCAACACGGCCGGCCGTCCCGGCACGTGCAGCGAAGCGCCCCAGCCCTCGCGGCGCTCGCCCGCGACCAGCGCGCGACGCAGCCCGCCCGATTCGCCGAACAGTTCCGGCCCCAGCACGTCGGCCACGGCCAGCCCGCGCACGGCGGCCGCGGCGCCCTCGCCCGCGATCGCGTCGAGCCCTGCGGACGCGTGCACGATCTGGAACTCGCGGTCGAGGCACACGAGCGCGCGACCCAGGCACTGGAACACGCCGCTCATCGTGTGCACGAAGAGCGGTGTCAGGTCACGAGTGTCGATGCGCGGATCGGATTCGGACATGGTCACCTCGCCCGCCCAGGGCCACCCGACGGCGCCACGGACGCGGCACGATGCCCGGAAACCTAGACGAACCCCGCGAAGGTGGCGAGCGGCAGGAGGGTCCAGCGTACGCGGCGCCTCGCCACGCGTGAGCAAGGTCGCGTGGTGCCGGGGACTGATTCGGGGCAATCCCGGAAAGCGATGGAGCCATGGACCGGCGATCGCTTTCCGGGCTTAGGCCGGAGGCGGCAGGATGCCGCCGGAGGCCGGCGCCGAAACAGGCCCATGGCACCACGCGGCCCGCACGATCGAAGCGACCGGCGATCAGCGCAAACCGGCCCCGAAACGGACCCACGGCACCACACGACCCCTCCGGACGGAGCGATGCGCGTTTCGGACGTGGTCGAGCCCCGAAAGGGACCCACGCCTCCGCGCGACCCCTCCGGACGGAGCGACGCGCGATCAGCGGAACCCGCCGGCGCCCGGCCCCGAATCAGATCATGACTGCGCGCGCCCCCTACCGCGGCAGCAGGATCTGCACCCCCGGCCCGATCGGCAGGTGCAGCCCGTAGAACACCAGCAGCAGCACCGTCCAAGCCACCAGGAACGCGATCGAGTAGGGGATCATCAGCGAAATGATCGTCCCGTTGCCCGCCTTCGCGTCGTAGCGCCGCGCCGCCACCAGGATGATCGGCAGGTACGGGAAGCACGGCGTCACGATGTTCACCACCGACGCCCCGATCCGGAACACCACCTGCGTCGCCTCCGGCGTGAAGCCCAGCATCGCGAACATCGGCACGAACACCGGCGCCATCATCGCCCACTTCGCCGACGCCGAAGTGATCACCAGGTCGAACGCCCCCGAGAACAGCACCAGCCCCACCAGCAGCGGCGCGCCCGCGAGGCCCAGCCCCTGCAGGAAGTGCGCCCCCGAGATCGCCAGAATCGCGCCCAGGTTGGACCAGTTGAAATAGGCGATGAACTGCGACGCCGTGAACGCGAGCACGATGTACGTCCCCATCGAGCCCAGCGAGTCGCCCGTCATCTTCGCGATGTCGCGGTCGCTGCGGATGCGCCCGCTCGCCACGCCGAACACCACGCCCGGCACGAAGAACAGGATCATCATCAGCACCACGATGCTGTCGAAGAACGGCTTGATGCGCGCCAGCGTGTTCGGCCCCTCCTCGCGCAGCGGCGCCCACGACGGAACCACCAGCGACAGGAAGAACACCACCGTCGCCACCGTGGCCACGCCCGCCCAGCGCAGCCCGCGCCACTCGCCCGGCGTGACGTCGGCGAGCGTGTGACCCTCGAGCGGCGCCACGTCGGGGCCCGGCTTCCACGGCCCCAGCCGCGGCTCCACGAAACGGTGCGTGACCCACGTGCCCACCACGGTCAGCACCGGCGCCGTCACCGCGAGGAAGTAGTAGTTGCCGAGCAGCTGCGGCTCGTAGCCCGGCAGCAGCTTGGAAGCGTGCGTGGCCTCCTGCGTGAATGCGATCAGCAGCACGTCGAGCGGCGTCGGCAGCACGTTCGCGCTGAACGCACCCGCCACGCCGGCGAACGCCGCGGCGAGTCCCGCGAGCGGGTGGCGACCCGCGGCCGCGAACAGCAGCGCGCCGATCGGCGGCAGGATGATGATGCCGGCGTCGGCGCCCATGTGCGCGAGCATGCCCGAGAAGATGATCGTCGCGGTCAGCAGCGTGCGCGGCATGCTCGACATGAGCGCGCGCAGCGACAGGGCGATGAGCCCGCTGCGCTCGGCCACGCCGATGCCCACCATCGCCACCAGCACCGTGCCGAGCGGGGCGAAGCCCATGAAGTTCTTGACCGCGTCGGTGAACGCGCGCCGCACGCCGTCGCGCGACAGCAGGTCGACGGCCGCGATCACCGAGCCGTCGCGCGGGTGCACCACGCTCACGTGCAGCCGCGCCGCGAGCCACGAGGCCACGAGGATCGCCACGGCGAGCAGCGCGAACAGCGTGGCCGTGTCGGGCATGGCGTTGCCGAAGCGCTCGACGGCGTCGAGCAGGCCCGAGCGGCGGGGCGCGGACGGCGGCGTGTCGTTGGCGGGGCGTCCCATGCGGCTCCGGCGGTCGTGAGGGGAGGAGCGAGCGTGCGAGTGGCGGGCAGCCTACCCGCGCCCCGACCGTGGAGGAAGGGCCATGTGCGCTGCGCGCGGCGTCCTCATGGACTCCTGTTCGGTCCTGCCTCCCCGGATGCGCGAACGCCCGCCGGTCGCGGCCTCGCGGGACCGCGGCGACGGGCGTCCTCGTTCGGCACCGGTCTGGAGGCGGCCCCGGTGCCGTTTCCTCGTCGACTACACGCCGGACTCCACGCGCTTCACGAGCCGCGCCCAGCGCTCGTCGGTTTCCTGCTGGATGTGCACGATCGCCTCGCCGTCCAGGTGACGGAAGCGGCCCTGCCGGCGGATGTACGGCTCCACCGGGTCACCGCGGTGCTCCATCGTGAACCGCCAGCGGATGCCGTCCTCCACCTCGAGCAGCGGGAACACGCGCGCCTGCACCGCCATGCGCGCCAGCTCCACGGTCTCCTCGTCGGAGCTCTTCCAGCCCGGAGGGCACGGCGCCAGGATGTGCAGGAACCGCGTGCCCTTGATGCTCTTGGCCTTCGCCACCTTCGCCACGAGGTCGGCGGGGTAGGCGATCGCCGCGCTCGCGGCGTACTTGATGTGGTGCGCCGCCAGGATCGCGAGCATGTCCTTCTTCGGGTGCGACTTCGGCGTGCCCGCGGGCGTGGTGGTGGTCCACGCGCCCCACGGCGTCGCCGACGAGCGCTGGATGCCCGTGTTCATGTACGCCTCGTTGTCGTAGCAGACGTACAGAATGTCCTCGTTGCGCTCGGCCGCGCCCGACAGCGACTGCAGGCCGATGTCGAACGTGCCGCCGTCGCCGGCCCACGCCACCACGGTGGTGTCGGTGTCGCCCTGCATGTCGAGTGCCGCGCGGATGCCCGACGCCGCGGAGGCCGCCGTCTCGAACGCCGTGTGGAACAGCGGCACACCGAGCGACGACTGCGGGTACGGACCGGCCACGATCGTCCAGCAGCACGCCGGCAGCGACACGATGGTCTTGGGGCCGAGCGTCTTCAGCACGAGCCGCATCGCCAGGCTTCCGCCGCACCCGGGGCACGCCAGGTGGCCCGACGACATGAGCTCTTCGTGCGGGATCAGTTCCTTCACCGGGATCTGCGTCATGGCTGCACCCCCACCCACAGGTCCTCGCGCTCGGGAGCGCGGCCGGTCTTCGCCGCTTCACGCGTGCGCGTGATGCAATCCTGGATCGTCGTCGGCGTCACGTCGCGGCCGCCCAGCCCGATGATGTAGCCGTGCAGCGCGGGACGGTCCTTGTCGGGCACGTCGTACATCGCCGCGCGGATCTCCTCGGCGAAGATGCCGCTGTGGCCCGGCGAGATGTTGCGGTCGAGCACCGCCACGTGCGGGATGCCGCGCAGCGCCCGGCGGATGTCCTCCGTGGGGAAGGGGCGGAACATCTTCACCTTCACCAGCCCGACCTTCTCGCCCTCGTCGCGCAGCAGGTCGACGACGTAGCGTGCCGTGGACGTGACCGTGCCCGAGGTGACCAGCACCAGGTCGGCGCCCTCGGTGCGGTACGACTCCACCGCGCTCCAGCGGCGACCGAAGCGCTTCTCGAAGTCCTTCTCGATCTCCTCGTTCGCCGTGCGGGCCTGCTCCATGGCCTCCTGCTGGCGCAGCCGCATCTCCATGTACACGGCCGGCGTGGTCAGCGCGCCGAACGCGTGCGGCTCGTTCACGTCGAGCTTGTAGCGCGCCTTGCGCGGCGGCAGGAACGCGTCGACATCGGCCGGCTCGGGGATGTCCACCGGCTCGGACGTGTGCGACAGGAAGAACGCGTCGAGCACGATCATCACCGGCAGGTCCACCGTCTCGGCCAGCTTGAACGCCATGATCGTGGTGTCGAGCACTTCCTGGTTCGACTCGCAGTACATCTGGATCCAGCCCGTGTCGCGCTGCGACAGGCTGTCGTTCTGGTCGGTCCACACCGTCCAGCCCGGCGCCATCGCGCGGTTCACGTCGGCCATCACGATGGGCAGCCGACCGCCGGCCGCCCAGTGCAGCAGCTCGTGCATCAGCGCCAGGCCCTGCGCCGACGTGGCCGTGAACGCGCGCGCCCCGGTGGCCGCGGCGCCGATGCAGGCCGCCATGGCCGAGTGCTCCGACTCCACCTTGATGAAGCGCGCCTTGAGCGCGCCGTTCGCGCACATCTCGGAGAGCTCTTCCACGATCTGGGTCTGCGGCGTGATCGGGTAGGCCGCGATCACCTCCGCGCGCGCCAGCCGCACGCCCCACGACACCGCGTGGTTGCCGATGATGACCTTCTTCACAGCCCCTCCCGCGTCATGGTCATGGCGCCGCGCGGGCACTCCTCCACGCAGACACCGCAGCCCTTGCAGTACTTGTACGACAGCGAGAAGCCGTGCCCGCCCGTGTGCTTCTTGATGGCCACGTCGGGGCAGAAGATCATGCACAGTTCGCAGTCGTTGCAGACGCCGCAGTTGAAGCAGCGCTTGGCCTCGGCGACCGCCTGCTCGCGGCTCAGCCCGAGATTGGCCTCGCCGAAGTCACCGCCGTTGTCGTCCGCGCTGCGATGCCGGTCCGGCGTCGCCGGCACGTGCGCGAAGTACGCCATGTTGAGCTGGTCGAAGCGCACCACCTCGTTCTTCTCGTTGGCGCGATGCACCGGGTCGTCGCCGCGCCAGCGCGTGATGCTGGCGTTGCCGGTGCCGCCGTAGCGCAGGGCGCGGCCGTCGAGCGGCGGCAGCGTCTCGCCGGCCTTCGTGCGCAGCCAGTGGTCGATGGCGATCGCCGAGCGCTTGCCCGAGCCC
>JBGAOB010000198.1:0-9170 GCA_044222045.1 Candidatus Eiseniibacteriota bacterium | reverse complement strand
ACCGCTCCAGCCGTCGGCGCGCGGCGACACGTGCGTGAGCCGGTCCACCGGCAGCGAGCGCGCCTCGAGCGTGCCGTCCCACGAGCGCGCGCCCGACAGCCAGCGGAACACCGCGGTGCCGGTGAGCGAGTCGGGCCACGGGTGCTCGATGCGGTCGAACACACCCTGGCCGTTCGCCTCGCCGGCGCCGAGCCGGTAGCGGAAGTCCTCCACGTCGAGCCGCGAGGGCCGGCCGGCGAGCGCCACCGACATGGAGTCCGCGCCGTGGCCGTCGAAGCGCGGCGACTCGCAGCCACCGCGGAAGCGGAAGCGCGGATCGCCCGAACGGCCGGACACCACCAACTCGCCGCTCGCGTAGCCGCCGAGCCCCCACTCGGGCGGGAAACCGATGCGCGACAGGTCCACGCGCGAGCCGCGCGCCGAGAAGTCGTAGTAGCCGCCCGGGCTCGCCCAGCGGCCGCTCGCCTCGATGTGCGCGTCGGCGTCGTCGGCGACCAGGCGGTCGAACACCACGCCGTCCGCGTCGCCGCCGAGGCGCACCGGCGGTTCCGCGTTCCACGCGAGCTGCGAACTCTGCACGCGGGCGGCGCTCATCGTCATCGTCCAGCGCGCCCCGGTCCACGCGGCGTTGCCGGTGCCGGTGAACGTGGTGTCGCCGGCCATCGCCTGCAGGTCCGGGAACGTCACGTTCTGGTCGCCCAGCTGGATCGCCGAGCGGGCGCTGTCCACGTGGATGCCCGTGAAGAAGCCGTCGGTGGCAAGCGCCTGCGCGGCCAGGTCGGGCGTCGGCAGCAGCCGGCCCTTCACGTCGCTCAGCCGCCAGCGCGCGAACTGCGCCGCGCTCCACGTGGTGGCGCCGCCGTCGAGGTCGCCGGTGACGAACAGCCCGCCCGCGCGGCTCTCCACGCGGCCCTCGCCGTGCGTCAGCGTGCCGCGCAGCCCGCTCGCGCGGCCGTCGGGCCACTCCTCGAGCGGGAAGTCCGCGACCGCGTACGGGCCGCCCCAGCCCCAGGGCTCGATGCGCGCGTCGAGGTCGAAGCGCCCGCCGCGCCGCCAGCCCACGACCTCGAACGAGTCGTTGGCGACGGCCGCGAAGTCCACCCGCACGCGCGCGCTGTCCACGACCCAGCCCGTCCATTCGGAACTCGTCAGCACGGCGTCGAGCCGAGAGTTCTGCCGCCCCTTCACGCGCGTGTCCACCGCGTATCGGAACCAGCCGTTCAGGTCGCCGGCCGGCCATCCGTGCAGCTGCAGCGCGTCCCAGTTCGCGGGGTCGGCGCCACGCGCCTGTCCCGACACCTCCCAGCCCGGCTTCGCCCAGCGCACGATGCCGGCGCTGACGTCGCCCGCGCGGGTGCTGCCGGACAGCGAGTCGATGAGCAGCGCCGAGCCGTCCCAGTGCAGGCGCCCGCGCGCGTCCACGAGCGTGCTGTCCCAGTCGAGCTTCGAACGGAACACGCCCTCCCAGCGCCTGCTGCCGCGCGCGTCGACCACCGCACCGCCCTGCCCCGCCACGTCGAACGTGCGGTTGTCGAACACCTTCGCGAGCCAGCCCCAGCGCACGCGGTCGATCTCGGCGTGCACGATCCGCTCGGGCGCCTCGCCCCCCGCGGCCCAGGCGGCGCGCGCGTGCATCGTGACGTCCCCGGTGCGCAGCTCGCGCAGCACCATCTGCACGCTGTCGCGGCCCGCGTGCACGGTGCCCGTGAGCGCCTCGAGTCGGCTGTCCCACGGCCCGCGGTCCCACGACAGGCGGCGCACGGTCACGTTCGTCCCGGTGCCGGTGGCCACCGCGGCGTCCAGGCCGATGCCCGTGACGTCTCCGATCGGCGCCGGCGCGGTGAGCCGCCCCTTCTCCAGCCGCAGGATCACGTCGAGTCCGCGCGGCGATCCCTTGCGCGGCCCCGCGCGCCACACGGGCACGCGCAGCCGGCCGTTCGCGTCCTTCTGCAGGCGGATGGTGGGCTCGCGCAGCGTCACGATCACCGGGCCGCGTCCGCCGCGCAGCAGCGTCCACAGCGGGTAGCGAAGCTCGAGCTCGCGCGCCGACAGCAGTTCGGCGCCGTCCGAGCGGAAGCGCACCACCGGGTTCACGGCGCGGAAGCCCGTGAAGGGGTTGCCGCGCAGGTCACGCAGATCCAGCGCCACGTCGCTGCGCTGCGCGAGCGCCTGGTTCAGCAGCAGCGCGACCTCGCGCGCCACGAGCTCGGTGCGGTTGCCCAGGTACAGCACGACGCTGACCACGAGCAGCACGACGAGCCCCACGAGGCCGAGCGCGACCAGCCGCACGATCTTGCCCACGGTCCAGCGCACGGGCTGCGGGACGTGCGAGGCGACCTCCTCGATCTCCTCGCGGATCGTCTCGACCACGCCATGGTGCTCGTGAGGCGCGGGCGGCGTCTCCGGCTCGGTCGGCGGCGGATCGTGGTCGTCGGTGGACATGGCGTCAGAAGGACGAGCCGATCGCGAACTGGGGCACGAAACCGTGCTTCTCGTCCCCCAGGTCCGCGCGACTCTTGCGTGAGAAGTCCAGCCGGACCGGGCCGAACGGCAGCACCAGCCGCAGGCCCGCTCCGTAGGTCCAGCGCAGGTCGTTCGTCGCCGCGCGACCCTTCCGCCACGGCGCCACGAAGTCGCTCGCCCGGACGTACTCCGGCCGGCCCCAGACATTCCCCGTATCGGTGTAGAACTCGAACCCGAACGGCCCGGCGATCGGCACCCGCAGTTCCACGCCCGCCTGGACGAACGCCAGCCCGCCGCCCGAGGGCAGCGTGTTCTCGTCGTAGCCGCGCAACGAGTTGGCGCCGCCGAGCCGGAACCGGTTCTCGTAGGGCACGCGGGACACCTGGAGGTCCTTCGTGGTCGTGTCGGGCGTGAACTGGCGCGACGGGCCGTACGGCCGGATCACGCCACCGCCCGCGCGCGCCGCCACGTTCCAGCCGTTGCGCAGCGGCGTGTACCACGTCGACTGCAGGACGTGCTTGTTATACGAGCTGGCGCCGCCCTGAGGTCCGCCGGAGAACTCGCCCGTATACGACTGGTACGAACCGCGCGTGGGCGAGATCCGGTTGTCGCGCAGGTCCCGCTCGAGCACGCTGCGCACGAGGTTCGTGCGGTACGCCTTCACGACCGAGCGCGACAGCGAATCCAGCGTGGAGTCCGGGATGCCGCCCACGTCGGGGGCGCCGTAGCTCTGGTGCACCTCGTCGCTCTCCTGCTGCAGCGTGAGGCGGCTGATGCGGCCCAGTTCGCGGTAGAAGTCGAAGCCGAAGCCGCGCGTGCTCTGGCGCAGCACGTAACGCGTGTCGTTGCGGAAGTCCTCGCGGTTCACGAACAGGCGTCCGCGGCTCGACAGCCGGATGCCGAACAGCCACGGCTCGAGCAGGCTCGCCTGCACGTTCGCCACCTGGAAGTGCGTGCGCCCGCCGCCGAACAGGTCCGTGGTCTGGAAGCCCGCCTTGCCGGTGAGCGCCGCCTGGAGACCGCGGCGCACGAGGTCGCGATGGCCCCACTCGGCCGTCGAGTTGAACAGCGCGCTCGTGCCGCTGCCCACGCCGACGTCCACCCAGCGCGACTTGCGCTCCGCCAGCCGCACGTCGAAGTCCATCACGTGGCGCGCCGTGTCCGGCCGCGGCGTCACCTGCACCTGCGAGTAGAGCCCGGTCTGGTACAGCCGCTCCACCGAGCGCTGCATGCGCGACAGCCGGTACGTCTCGCCGCGGCGCAGCAGCAGTTCGCGACGCGCGAGCGCCGTGTCGTGCCGCGCCGGCTCGGGCGCCTGCAGCTGGATCTCGCCCACCTCGTACGGCGCGCCCTCGACGATCTCGTAGTGCACGTCCACCGCGAGCGAGTCGTCCACGCGGCGCCGGGACCATGCGTGCGTGCGCGGCCGGTGCCCGCGTTCCTGGTAGAGCGCGGCGATGCGCAGCGTGTCGAGGTGCAGGAACGCGGGATCGAACGGCCGGCCCGGGCGCGCGTACAGCGCGCGACGCAGCTCGCGCTCGGGATAGCTCGCGAGCGGCGGCAGGATCACCGCCGCGATGTCGCTGCGATGGCCCTCGTCGATGTGGAACACCACGCGCGCCGCGCCGGGGTCGCGCGTGCTCTCGAGCCGCACGTTCACGTGCGCGTCGAGGTAGCCGTAGTGGCGATACAGCGACTGGATCGACAGCCGGTCGGTCTCGAGGTAGTCGCCGCGCAGGCTGGGCTTCTCGCGCCACGGGAACACCGACGGCTTGCGCGTCTTGAGGTTTGCGGCCTTCAGGTCGCGGACACTCAGGTGCCGCCGGCCCTCGAATCGCAGGCCGGCGATCGTGCGCAGCTCCGCCGGCAGGTCGTCCGGCTGGGCGACGCCGAGGCGCGGTCCGAGGGCGAGGGCGAGGATCGCGAGCGCGAGCGCGGCCCTAGTGGGAACCCGGTTCAACCGTCGTGGTCTCCCGGGGAGCACGGTCCAGGGTCAGCATGCGCTGCACCGGCCGCAGGACGTCCTTGGTGATGATCAGGATGAACAGCGTGCCCACGAACACGAGCCCGACGCGCTGGAAGTTCAGGTACGCCTTCGCCGAGATCGCGCGCCGGCGCACCGCCTCGAGCAGGGCCAGCGTGATGTGACCGCCGTCGAGCAGCGGAATGGGCAGCAGGTTGAACGCCATCACGGCGAGATTGATCATCGCGAGCAGGCCCAGCCAGTAGTCGAAGCCCTTCTGCGCCGCTTCGCGGCTCATCTGGGCGATGAACACCGGGCCGCCCACGTACTCGCCGTAGTACACCGGGCGCTGGAACGTGAGACGCAGCTGGTTCACCGACTGCACGACGCCGCGGCCGAGCATCACGAAGCCGCCCGTGAGCGCGCCGCCGAGCGTGTATCGGTCGCGCCAGGTCAGGCCGCGCGGCGGCTCCACGCCGATCACGGCGGCCTGCTTGTCGGCGCCGGTGCCGGGCTCGGACATGGGCTTCACCTTCAGGTCGAACGTGCGCCCGCCGCGCTGCAGCGTGAACGGCACCTCCTGGTCGGCCTTGCCGCGCAGCGCCGGGCGGATCTGCTGGTAGTAGGACACCGGCTTGCCGTCGATCGCCACGATCAGGTCGCCCGACTGCAGGCCGGCCTTGTACGCGGGCATGCCGGTGAGCACGTTGCCCACGCGCGCGGGCAGCGGCGGCACGTCGAGCGCCTGCAGCACCGGGCGGCGGTCGGCCTCGGGAATCGTGAACGTGAGCGCCTGCCCCGCGCGCTCCACGCGCACGGTGACCGGGCCGGACTTCGCGGGTCCCGAGAGCACGGTCTCGATCCCGTGCCACGTCGTGACCGGCGTGCCGGAGATCGCGGTGATGCGATCACCCTCGCGCAGCCCCATCCGCCACGCCGCGGTGCTGTCGGGCAGCGGCCCGAGCGCGCTCGGGTAGTCGGGGTACTGGATGCCGACCAGGCACATGAGCACCAGCACCACGTACGCGGTGACCAGGTTCGCGAACGGGCCCGCGACGGCGATCAGCAGTCGCCCGAACCACGGGTGCGAGAGGAACTCCTCCGGCCCGCCCTGCGGCATCGAGCCGTCCTCGAGCGGCGCGTCGCCCGCCATCTGCACGAACCCGCCGAGCGGAATCCACGCGAGGCAGTAGCGCGTCTCCCCCCGGGTGAAGCCCGCCAGCTCGGGGCCCATGCCGAGCGAGAACTTGAGCACCTTCACGCCCCGCCACTTGGCGACGAGGAAGTGCCCCAGCTCGTGGAAGAAGATCACGATCCCGAGCAGAACCACGCCCGCGACGAGAGTGCTGAGGACCACCTGGAGCACGAAGGACTCCTTCGAGTGAAGTAGGGAGACGGCGGAAGCTAACGACTGGCCCCGGAGAGCGTCAAGAACCGATGGCGGCAGGAGTTATCGGCCGATGCAAACTCGCCCGCGAGGGACGGCCCACCCCCGCGACGGGCCGGGCTCCTCCCCCTCAGGAGCGGGCCGTAACCCGTTCGGAAAGGGCGCGTCCGTACTCCTCCAGGCTGCGTTCGGCCGTGTGGCCGACACGGAAGCGCTCCACGGACACCCTCGCCCGCCGCACCCACTCGGCGCGCCGGTCGGGCGACGCCAGCGCCTGCTCGATCGCCGCCGCGAGCAACTCCGGCCGCAGCTCGCGCACCAGCCGCCCCGTCCGTTCGTCCTCCACCACCTCGGGCACGCCGCCCACGGCGGTGGCCACGATCGGCACGCCCAGCACCTGGGCGTCGAGCAGCGACGTGCACAGGCCCTCCAGGTGGGACGACAGCACGAACAGCGTGAACTGCGTCATGCGCGCTCGCGCATCGGGCACGAAGCCCGGCAGGTGCACGCGCGACTCGAGGCCGAGTTCGGCCCGGCGGCGTTCCAGCGCGGGCCGGCACTCCCCTTCGCCCAGCCACACGAAGTGTGCACGAGGCCGGTGCGCGCACACGATCGCCGCGGCCTCCAGCAGCAGCGCGTGGTTCTTGTGCGGCGCGAGGGACGCGACCGTGCCCACGATCTCGGCGTCCGCCGGGAGCCCGAGTTCCGCGCGCACGTCGCCGGTCGGCTCGGCGCCCGCGCGGCGCACTTCGTCGAAGTCGACGCCGCTCGGCACGAGCGCCAGCTTCACGGCGGGCACGCCCGAGGCGAGCATCGCCTGGCGCACGCCCTCGCTGATGCAGAAGTAGCGGTCGACGTCCATGCGGTACTTGAGCCGGCTGAACGGGTTGCCGCCCACCGTGAAGTCCACGCGGCGCGACACGATCGCCACCGGCACGCCCGCACGCCGCGCCGCCGGCACGCCGAGCGCGTGCGCGTGTGCCGAGTGCGCGTGCATCACGTCGGGCGCGAACGCGCGCAATGCCGCCGTCGCGCGCCCCATCGCGAACAGGTCCAGTTCGCCGCGGCTGTCCCAGCGCGTCACCGCCAGCCCGGCGGCCGCGGCGCGCTCGGCGAGCGGGCCCGCGGGCGCGAGCAGGCGCTGCTCCACGCCGCGCGCGGCCAGCTCGCGCATGAGCAGCAGCACCTGTCCCTGGCCACCGCGCCACGTCCGTCCCGTGTCCAGGTGCGCCACCCTCATGCCGCCCCCCTCGCGCGCAACGCCTCGACCAGCGACGCGCCGACCCGTTCCGGTGACCCCGTTTCCCGCGCGCGCACGCGGGCCGCGAGGCCGAGCGCCTCGCGCCGCCCGGGCGCGCCGATCAGCAGCGCGAGCGCGCCGGCGAGCGCGGCCGCGTCGCCCACGGGCACCGCCTCCACGTGCACGCCCGGCTCGAACGCCTCGCGCAGCGCCGGGGTGTCGCCGCTCACCACCGCGCGACCGGCGGCCGCGCCCTGCCACACCTTGTGCGGGATCACGCGCGCCGTCTTCGCCCCGGTGCCGAACACGCCCATCACCACGTGCGCGCGCGCGAGCGCCGCGGGCGCCTCGGCGTAGGGGCGGCGGCCCGTGAACGTCACGCGCTTCACGCCGCGACTCGCGATCTCCGCGCGCGCCTCGTCGTACTCGATGCCGGCACCCACGAGCTCGATCTCGTACGCGGGCAGTTCCGCGGCGCGCGCCTCCAGGCGTGCGAACGCCTCCAGCATCACCTTCACGCCGTGCAGCGGCAGGAAGCCGCCCACGTACACGACGCGCACCGGGCCCTCGGCGGGCGGCTCGCCGACCTCGAAGAACGCGTCCTCGGCGCCCACGAATACCCGCGCGAGCTTCGCCCGCGGCACGCCGATCGATGCGAACAGTTCACCGTGAGCCCACGTGTCGCACAACACGAGGCCGGCCGCGCCGAAGCTCCAGGCGTCGAGCCGGCGGTTCCACCACGACTGGGCCGAGCCCTCGCGGTGCAGGCGCCAGTCGCCCACGAGCGTGTCGTGCCGCGACACGAGCGGGTCGAACACGAGCAGCCGCCCGTGCGCGAGCCACGACGCGAGCGGCACGTCCTTGTGGCGGAACTCCGGCACCAGCAGCACGTCGGTGGCGCGATCCACGCGCGCGAACGCCGAGGCGAGCGCGGGGTAGCGGCGCCACGCCCGCTTCTCGGCCACGCGTGCCTCCAGCACCTCCAGGCCGGCGCGCCGCAGGCCCTCCCGCAGGATGCGGTTGCGCGGGTACGCCGGATCCCACGCGCCGAAGAAGCACACGCGGCTCAACGCGCGTCCTTCCGCGACCGCTCCCACAACCGCGCGTACTTGAGGAACACCTGCGCCGAGGCGAGCAGGCAGAGCACCAGTCCGTGCGCACCGTCGAGGCATCCGAGTTGCGCGACGTACATGCGCAGGAAGCGCAGCGGCGGCCGCAGCGCCACGTCGAGCGCGCCCGCGCGCCGGCCGGCGCGCCAGGCCTTCTCGGCGTTCGCCTCGGCGTAGCGGACGAGCTTGGTCGTGCAGTCGTCCCACGTGCGGTAGCTGTGGTGCTCGAGCACGCCGGACAGCTGCTCGGGACCGCTGCCACGCACGTGCACGACCTCGTGCACGGGAGCGTCGTCGAAGCGCGCGGCCTCGCGCCGGAACAGCCGCACGAGCCACTCGCCCTGCCAGCCGCACCAGCGGATGCGCCGCCCGAGGAAGAAGCCCGAGCGCCGGATCATGTAGTGCGTCTCCTCTTCCGGCAGCCTCTGGCGCGGATCCGTCACGTCCCGGATCCACTCGATCGCCGGCGCGTCGAGACGTTCGTCCGCGTCGATCCACAGCACCCACGGCTGCGTGCACTGTTCGAGCGCGAACTGGCGCTGCGGCCCGAATCCGCCCCACGCGCGCTCGAACACGCGCGCGCCGAGCCGTTCGGCGGCGTCGCGCGTGGCCCGGTCGCCGCGCGGATCCCACACCACCACCACCTCGCTCGCGAACGCGAGCGCGGGGATCAGTGCCTCGAGGTCGCGCGTTTCGTCACGCGCGAGCAGCAGGACCGAGATCGGTGAGCGGTCGCTCATGGCGCTCCAGGTGGGCGAGCACGTGCGCGCTCGCGCGTTCCGGGTCGAGCCCGGGCAGGCAGTTCCAGTGCGGGCACGCGGTGCGGTCGCACGCGCGGCACGGCAGGCTCGTGCGCCAGAAGCCGTGCGCGGGCCCGGGTGGGTTCCACGTGTCGGGATGCGTGGGGCCGAACCACGAGAACGTCGGCACGCCGAACGCCGCGGCCACGTGCCGCGGCCCGCTGTCGGTGCCGACCATCGCGCGCAGCCGCGCGATCACCGCCACCAT
>JBGAOB010000197.1:0-9338 GCA_044222045.1 Candidatus Eiseniibacteriota bacterium | reverse complement strand
GGCGCCGCAGTGCAGCACGTACGCCCACTGCAGGTCGGGGCGCGCGAACGCCGAGGCGCACGGCAGCGTGGGCACCAGCCGGTCGAGCGCGCGCGCGCACGCCAGCGGATCGCTCGAGTCCAGCGGGGACTCCAGGCGCGCGGCGAACACGTGTGCGCACTGGCCCGCGAGTTCGGGAATCTCGTCCACGTTCAGCGCACGCATCGCGGCATGCAGCCGGTCGGCGTTGCGACGCAGTCGCACCACGCCCCACGTGAACAACGCGACGACGATCACGAGAAGGGCGGCCACGGCCGCCGCGGCGATTCCCACGAGAGTCCTCCACGCCTCCGACGCGGAGGCCTGCCGGTTATCGGGCGCCCCCGGGCCGACGTGAAGGGTTGTGGAGGGGAGAGTGTTGCCGGCGGTTTCCCGCCCCCCGGCGTCGGAAGGGGCTGCTGCTGGACAACGAGTTACGGCGCCAGCGGAGGCCCGGAATGCCCCGGCAACAGTCTCCGCTCCACGAGGGACGCCCTCGGTGGCGTCGGGCGGAGCGGTCGGGGGCGAGCGCGGGAACCGACCCCGACGATCTCCCGCCGGGCTCTGCCGCGATGGTGCATGGGCCTGACGGATCCGCAGGCGAATCCCACTGAACACGCCTCGATGGCGAACGCGACCCATTCGCCACTCCGCAGCCCTCGTGCGCTTCCGCCCGCTGCGGCCGCACGCGTCCACGCTCCCGGCGATGCGCCCGCGATCAGCCGGGATATCCCGCTCAGCCGGGCACGGCGATTGCCTGACGCCACCGCACGTTCCTCCGCGCGCGCACTCCACCCCCCGCGCGTCTTCCCACCACTCCTTCGGAGGACGACTCATGCTTCGTCGTACCACGCTGCCTCGTCTGCTCCCCGCATTCCTCGTCACCCTCGCGCTCGCGTTGGGTGTCTCGCAGCTCATGGCCGACGCCAGCGGCCGCACCGGCAAGGCCCAGAACGCCAACGGCTGCAACTGCCATGGCACCACGCGCACCGCCGGTGTCACCGTCACGCTCACCGGCCCGCAGCAGGTGCTGCCGTCCAGCACGCACAGCTACACGCTCACGGTCACGGGCGGTCCCGCCACGACGTTCGGCGGGTACAACCTCAAGGCGTCCGCCGGCACGCTCGCGGCCGGTGCGAACAGCCGGCTTTCGGGCGGCGAACTCACGCACAACAACGACGGCGTGCGCAGCTGGACGTTCAACTGGACCGCGCCCGCGGCCACGGGCACGTCGAACTTCTACGCGATCGGGCTGGCCACGGACGGCAGCGGCGACGAGGGTGGGGACGACTGGAACTGGTACGGCGGCGCGGTGAACACCGCGTTCGCGATCACGGTCACCAACCAGACGGGCGTGGGCGACGAGACACCGTCCACGTGGCTGGCGCCGGCCATGCCGAACCCGGTGGTGACGCGTGCGCGCGTCGCGTTCTCGCTGGCGCGCGCCGGTGTGGCGTCGCTCGAAGCGTTCGACGCTGCCGGGCGGCGCGTGTCCACGCTCGCGCGCGGCGTGCTGCCCGCGGGGCCGCAGAGCCTGTCGTGGTCCGGTGCGGACGAGAGCGGCTCGCCGCTGCCGGGCGGGGTCTACTTCCTGCGGCTGCGCACCGAGGACCGCGAACTGACCACGCGCGTGCTCGTGCTGCGGTGACGTTTCCCGGGAAGTCCTGACATCCGCGCGGCCCCGCCTTCAGCGGCGGGGCCGCGCGGTCTTCCTCGAACGCGGCGCCGTCGGTGGCGCGTGCGCGCGAGCTCTCCGCTCACGCCGCTCCGAGCACCATCCTCACCGCGGCCTGCCAGCGGGCGTACTCGCTCCGTCGCCACGCGGCGTTCCTCGCGGGGCGGAACTCGCGCTCCAGGCCGCGCACGTGGTCGAGCTCGCTCGCGTTCTTCCACACACCGGCGCCGAGACCCGCGAGCAGACCGGCACCGAGCGCCGTGGTCTCGATGACGCGCGGGCGCCGCACCGGCACGCCGAGCAGGTCGGCCTGGTACTGCATGAGCCAGTCGTTCGCCACGGCGCCGCCGTCCACCTGCAGCGCCTTCACGCGCGCGCCGGCGTCACGCGCCATGGCCTCCACCAGGTCGCGGCTCTGGAACGCGAGCGACTCCAGCGCGGCCCGCGCCACGTGGGCCCGCCCGGCGCCGCGCGTCAGGCCCACCAGCGCGCCGCGCACGTCCGCGCGCCAGTAGGGCGCGCCGAGCCCGGCGAACGCCGGAACCAGCACCACGCCCGCGGAGTCGGGAACGCTCTTCGCGAGCGCTTCCGTCTCGGACGCGCGCGCGATCAGCCCGAGCCCGTCGCGCAGCCACTGGATCGCCGCCCCGGCGATGAACACGCTGCCCTCCAGCGCGTACGCGGCTTCGCCCCGCGGGCCGCACGCCACCGTCGTGAGCAGCCCCGCGCGCGAGGTGACCGGCTTCGCGCCGGTGTGCAGCAGCAGGAAGCAGCCCGTGCCGTACGTGTTCTTGCTCTGCCCGGCGCGCACGCAGCCCTGACCGAACAGCGCCGCCTGCTGATCGCCCGCCACGCCCGACACGGGCACGCCGTCGGGGATTCCGCGCACGCCGCGCGTGCGGCCGAACACGCCGGCCGACGGCTTCACCTCGGGCAGCACGCTCGCCGGCACGCCGAAGCGTTTCAGCATCGTCGGGTCCCACGCGAGGGAACGCAGGCCGTACAGCAGCGTGCGCGAGGCGTTCGTGGGATCGGTCGCGTGCACGGCGCCGCCGGTGAGCTTCCACACCAGCCAGCTGTCCACCGTGCCGAACGCGAGCCGGTCGCGCTTCGCGAGCGCGCGGGCGCGTGGCTCGTGCGCGAACAACCATTCGAGCTTCGTGGCCGAGAAGTAGGGATCGAGCACCAGCCCGGTGCGCCGCCGCACGTCGCGCTGCAGGCCGCGGCGCTTCAGCGCGTCGCAGCGTGCCGACGTGCGGCGGTCCTGCCACACGATCGCGCGGTGCACCGGTTCGCCCGTGACGCGGTCCCACAGCACCACGGTCTCGCGCTGGTTCGTCACACCGACCGCGGCGATCGGCGGGCGGTCGTGGCCGGCCGCGTGCAGCGCGCCGCCAAGCGCGGCCAGCACGCTCGCCCAGATCTCGTCGGGGTCGTGCTCCACCCAGCCCGGCTTCGGAAAGTGCTGCGGCAGCTCCGCGTAGCCGCGGCCGCGCACGGCGCCCGCGCGGTCCAGCAGCAGCACCGTGGTGCCCGTGGTTCCCTGGTCGATGGCGACGACGAGAGCGTCCTGCATGCGTCCTCCGTGGTCAGGCGCCGCGCAGCGCCCGTTCGATGAGCGCCCGTTCGTCCTGCACGAGCTGCTCCCAGCGATCCACTTCCTCGCGCTCGCGCTCCGGGCTCCAGCCCAGGCGCCGCGCCATGCCCGCCGCCACCTCGGGCGCGACCGCCACGCCGCGGTCGTCGGTGAGCCACAGCGCCGACCGGCGGCGCATCGCGTCGTCGAGACGGCGCGCGAGCGCGTGCTCGGCCGCGTGCGCGCCCAGCTCGAGCGCGCCCACGCCTTCGGCCGGCGGCATCGGCAGCGGCGTGGCGAGGTCGGGCTCGCGTGCCGCGGGGCCCAGCATCGGCGCGGCGGCAGCCAGCGCGTCGCGCGCCATCACGCGGAACGTCGTCCACTTGCCGCCCACCACCGTGAGCAGGCGGCCGTCGGCGACCACGCGGTGCTCTCGCGACGCCGAGCCGCGGTCGCCGCCGTCGTCGAGCAGGGGCCGCAGCCCCGCGAACACCGCGAGCGGCTCGGCCGCCTCGGCACCGGGCAGCACGCGGCGCACCTCGGCGGCGAGGTAGCGGATCTCGTCGAGCGACGGCAGCGCCGCGTCGTCGGGCGGAGGAGAGCCCACCGGCACTTCCGTGGTGCCCACCAGCGAGCGGCCCAGGAACGGCACCACGAAGAACACGCGGCCGTCGGATGCCGCGGTCACGATGAGTGCGTGCGTGCGCGTGAGCGCCGGGAACACCAGGTGCGTGCCGCGCGAGGGCGCGAGCAGCGGCGCCGGGTCGACCGCGCCGGGCTGCAGCGAACGCAGCAGCGACACGCGCGTGCGGTCGGCCCACGCGCCGGTGGCGTTCACCAGCACGCGCGCGGTCACGGGTGTCTCCGCGCCGTCGAGGCGCGAGCGGATCACCGCGTCGATCGTGTCGCCCGCGCGGCCGGGCGCGCCCGCCGGGCGCACCGAGGCGAGCTCGGCATACGTGTGCATGCGGGCGCCGTGAGCCACCGCGTCGCGCGCCACGGCCACCGCGAGCCGCGCGTCGTCCATCACCGCGTCGGAGTAGAGCCCCGCGCCGCGCAGGTCGGTGGCCGCGAGCCCGGGTTCCATCGCCACGGCCGCGTTCGCGTCGGCCCAGCCGTGCGGCGACAGCCGCGCGCGACCGGCGAGAACGTCGTACAGCGCGAGCCCCGCGCGCAGCTTCCACGGCGGCACGCGCGCGCCCCGCCACACCGGCGCCATGAAGCGCACCGGGCGCGCCAGCGTGGGGGCGAGCGCGAGCAGCGCCGTGCGCTCGGCCAGCGCCTCGCGCACGAGCGCGAAGTGCGCGCGCTCCAGGTAGCGCAGCCCCCCGTGAAGCAAGTGGCTCGACGCGCTGCTCGCGCCCGAGGCGATGTCGCCGCGCTCGACCACCGCCACCTGACGGCCGGCGCGCGCCGCGAGGTGGGCGATGCCCAGCCCGGTGGCGCCGCCGCCCAGGACGAGCAGATCGAGCGGCGTCTCGCTCATGGCCGGCCTCGCCGGGCCCGCACCGCGATCCGGTCGGAACCGGCCACCGGCGCCCGGAGCTGCGTTTCGCCGGCGATCGCAACCTCGTGCATGACAGGGACCTCCATGTCGGAAGCCCGGACGCTACGCGAGCCGGGACTTTCCGTCACGGCCGGAAGTCCGGCGAGCGCTCCCCGGGAGAAAACGATCGTGCCGGGCTGGCCCGTCGACAGGCGCACGGGACGTGAGCCCTCCGCGACGGAAATTGCGATCTGTTTCTTCGGAAGGGGAGCACCATTCGCCCCGACCGCCGCTCTCCCCGGCTCCCAGGCTCCCACTCGGAGGACTCTCCCCATGCGCGGTACGTTCACGTTCATGCTCGCCTTCGCAGCCGGCGTGCTGCTGGGGCCCGCCGCGGCCCGTGCGGCGGATTTCGATCTCTCCGGGCACCGGCTGACCCGCTCGGTCGCCACGCCGCACGCGCCCGTCACGGCGCCGATCACCACCTCCGGCGTCACCAGCCCGTGGACGCCGCTCGGCCCCGCGAACTGGGCCGGGCGCTTTCACTGCGTGTCGTCGGACATCCTGAACCTGCCCGTGGTGGGCTGCGGCTCGGACGGCGTCGGCTACTGGTGGGGCTACGGCCTCGTCGACGCCGGCTGGGAAGAGCGCGGCCGCGAGGGCGGCGGCATCCTGCAGATGACGAACCGGCTCCACTTCCCCGAAGGCGGCGGGTACTACCAGCCGATCAACACCATCCGCACCGACGGCAGCATGTGGGTCACGCCCGACGACGGCGTGAACTGGCTGGAGACGTACGTCTCGCTGCCGCCGGGGTACTCGATCGGCCGCACGCGTCTGCTCGGGTACGACAGCGGCTCGATCAACGTGGCGTACGCGCTCGCGTACGGTTCGGACGTGTTCGGCCGGAACGGCGCACTGATCCTGCGCTCGTTCGACGGTGGCCAGACGTTCGACTTCACGCGCTTCGTGGCCACCGAGCGCGCGTCCATGTGGTTCTCGCGCCAGGGCGCGGGCCGCATCCTGCTCGCCTACTCGGACGACTGGGGCGACGTCGTGCTCGAGCGCAACGACCTGCTCGCCGATCCCAACGGCTGGAACGGCGTCAGCACGTGGACGCCCACGTACGGCGCCGCGCAGTACGACTCGATCTACGTGGTCGCGCAGGAACACGCGAACCCGGACTCGATGCTCGTGTGGGTGGCCGCCAACGGCGCGCTCCACCGTTCCGACGACGGTGGCGCCACGTTCACCTTCGTGCGCGACGTGAACGCGAACGGCGATCGGCCGTACGCGACGTCGCTGCTGACGCCGGATCTGCTGATGTGGACCGAGCCGAACCAGGTCGTGCACTGGTCCGACGACGGCGGCCTTTCGGCCCACACGATTCCGACCAGCGTGTTCGGCGACGTCGGCACGGTGCACCCCACGACCGGCGAGGTGGACTGCTTCAAGTGGAACTTCGGCCCGCCCGCGGACTTCACGGTGCGGCACCCGGCGGCGCCCGGCACGCAGCTCTACGCGAGCGAGAAGCGCACGCTGCCCGCGGGTGCGGTGAAGGTGCGTCGGGCCGAGGGCGCCGCGCCGCAGGACGCGAACGACTTCGAGCGGTTCTACCTGTCCACGGGTGGCGGCGTGTTCGTGTGGTCGTCGTTCGACACCACGTCGACGCGCCTCACGGGATTCGGCGTGAACACGCTGCAGGTGAACGACGTGCTTCCGCTGCGCGACCCCCAGCTGCTCTATTCCACGCTCCTCGCCACGCGCGACGTGGGTCTGATGGCCATCCGCGAGTGGGGCCCGACGGTGCCGGGCGACGTCAACTGGAGCGGGCTCATCACGAGCTACCCGCTCGACATCGGTCACGTGGTCTCGTCGATGAAGCCGACTCCGACCGACCCCGTGTTCTTCGGCGACTTCCGCTTCGGCGGCATCACCACCAGTGGCGACGGCGTGTTCACCGGCACCGGCGTGGGCCTGGCCGGCTACTACCACCCGGCGCTGGTCGCCGATCCGGTGGGGCCCTACCGGTTCTGGATCGCCGACACGTACCTGCACCGCGTCACGTGGAACCGTACGGCGAACACGTGGTCCGACGACGCCATCCCTTCGCCGAGTGACACGTATGGAACGCGCGGCATCGGCTTCGCGATCGCACCGTCGAACACGTCGCGCATGTACTACGAGACCGAGGACGGCCGCGTGTTCTACAGCGCGAACGCCGGCGCGACGTGGCTGGAGGGCGCGGTGGGCCCGGGCATCGGTGGCAGCGGGCCTCTGCCGAACGACCCGGCCGAGTACCACTACGTCACGATCACCGTGAATCCGACGAACGCACTCGAAGCCTGGATCGTGGGCACCAGCGTGATCCGCACCACCGACGGTGGCGCGAACTGGTCCACGATGCAGTCGGGCCTCCCGCCGCAGGCGCGCGCCTGGGACATCGCGTACGACGGCACGCCGGCGGCGAACGTGTACATCGCTGCCGACTCGGGGCCGTTCCGTTGGAACACGGGCGTCGGAGCGTGGGAGGACCTCGCGCCAGCGGGTGGCGTGGTGCCGAACGTGCCGTTCCGCTCCGTGGCCGCGGTGCCGTGGCAGGGGGCGATGCGCTGGGGCACGTGGGGCCGCGGCGTGTGGGAGTACCACACGTTCAACACGACCGGAGCGCCCGCGCCCGCCGGTCCTTCGATCGCGCTCGCCGCGAGCCGGAACCCGGTGCGTGACCTCGCGCGGCTCGACTGGACGCTGTCGCAGCCCGGACACGTCAGGCTGGAGCTGCTCGACGTGGCGGGCCGTCGCGTGCAGACGCTGCACGACGGGCTCGAGACCGCGGGCGAGCACAGCAGCACGCTCGACGTGCGCGGGCTGGGAGCGGGCGTCTACTTCGCCCGGCTGACGGCGGGAGCCGAGATTCGCTCGGCGCGGGTGGTGGTCGTCCGCTAGAACCGCGCGCCGACCGGCGCGAAACCCGCGGCCCCCTTCGCGATGCGGAGGGGGCCGTGGCCGTTTCCGGTGGGGGCGCCGGCGCGGCGTCCGGCCGCACATTCGATGCCTTGTGCGCGGAAGATTGCAGCTGGCGGCCGCCGGGCCCATGTGCCGCAGTCGCTTACGCCCCCGGCGGCCCTCGGGGGGGTCTGTCGCCTCCACGGCAGGGGCTTGCCCGGCGCCAGCTGCAATCTTCCGCGCACAATGCTCTTGATGAGCCGTTTCGCCCGGGTCCTGCGCCTGGGAGACGTGCGCCCCGGACCCGTGACCACCGGGGCGGCGATCGGGGAACGCCCGAGCCCGGGAGGTGATCTCATGCGCAGGAGTGCCGCCGTCGCGCTGGTGCTGTGCTGCACGTGGCTCAATGCCACGAACGTTCACGCGGGGATCGTGCCGCTCGAAGACGCCAGCCACCTCATGTCTCGCGGGAACTGTGGCTCGACGCAACAGCAGGACGTGCAGGATCCCAACTCCAGCGGTGGCTGGAACGGCATCACCTCGGTGTTCGTGCAATGCACCGGCGAACCAGCATTTGCCAACAGCGTCGCGCAGGTGACCTCCAGCTACGGCGCCGACTGCATCACCGCCATCGGATACGCGCAGGGCACCGCTGTCGGCTCGAACTCCTCGTGGAGCGGGCAGTCGGTATTCACGCTCGTGTTCCGCGTCGACCAGGTTCAGCAGTACACCGCCGACTTCTCCTTCAGCAGCCCACCCAACATGGTGCCGCACGAACGGTTCATCCGTCTCGAGAACCCGGGTAACGACGTCTACCTGGAGCACACCGCGATCGGCAGCGTCGGGCTCGCCGGCCGGATCGCTCCCGGGACCTACCTGCTCAATGCGTTCGTGACGGCGAATGACCCCCATCCGAGTGGCTCCACCGCTGGCTATGACCTGCAGATGTGCTTCGAGCCCGTGACGCAGTCGCTGATCGTGCAGCAGCCGCTCGACCAGTCCGTGCCGCCGGGAGTTTCCGTCGACCTGAGCCTGACGCCGTCGCCACTGCTCGCACAGGCCGCCACCGCCGCCACGACCAATTACAACTACCAGTGGCGCCGGAACCTGGTGCCGCTCGTGGACGGCGGGCGATTCTCGGGCGTGCACACGGCGCACCTTTCCATCGAAGGCGTCGCGTTCGCCGATTCGGGGCGCTACGACTGCGTGGTCAGCGACGGTACGGTGGAGGAGCCCAGCCGGCAGGCGAAGCTCACCGTGGCCGGCGTGCTCGGTGTGGAGCCGCACACGGCGATCGTGTCGGGGCTGGAGTTGTCCGCGCCGTCGCCGAACCCGTTCCGCGGGCGCACGGAGTTGCGCTTCCGCCTCGCCCGCGCCGCGAGCGTGGACGTGGGCGTGTACGACCTGTTCGGCCGCCGCGTGAAGTCGCTGCGCTCGGGCGAACCGCTGCCGCCCGGCGACCACGCGGTGACGTGGGACGGCACCGACGACACGGGCGGCCACGTGCCGAGCGGCGTCTACTTCGTGCGCGCCGCGGGTGGAGGCGCGAACGCCACGCGCCGCGCGGTGCTCGTGACCTCGGGACGCTGACGCCGGCCGAAACGACGCCGGCCACCTTCGCGACGAGCGAAGGTGGC
>JBGAOB010000196.1:0-9363 GCA_044222045.1 Candidatus Eiseniibacteriota bacterium | reverse complement strand
CGGCGCCGCGCCGGTGCCGGTGCCGCCGCCCATGCCGGCGGCGATGACCACCCTGTCGCGGTCGGCGAGCGCGTCGGCGATCCCCTGCTCGTCCTCCTCGGCGCTGCGGCGGCCCTGCGAGGGGTCTCCGCCCGAGCCCAGGCCGCGCGTGGTGCTGAGCCCGATCTGCACGCGCGTGGGCGCCAGCGACTGCGACAGCGCCTGCACGTCGGTGTTCGCGACGATGAACTCCACGCCGCGCAGGCCGGCTCCGATCATGCGGTTGATCGCGTTGCCGCCGGCACCGCCGACACCGACGACCTTGAGGCGCGCAGCCGCGCTGTGATCCACGTCGAGCTCGAACATGGGCACTTCTCCTTGTGCTCTTCCCGGCGTCCGTGCCGGGTGCGTGAGGGTTCGAGTGAAGCGAGTGAAACGAGTCGAAATCCTAGAACAGGTTGCCGAACCAGCGGCGCAGGTCGAACCGGGACTCGCGGCGCGCGGGCGTGTCGGGATAGCTGCCGTTCGTGGCGGTCTCGGGCCTGGCGGCGTGCAGCACCAGTCCGACGCCGGTCGCGAAGCGCGGGTCGGCCACGTTCGCGGACAGCCCGCCGACGCCCTGCGGCGAGCCGAGCCGCACGGGCATCTCGAACACCTGCTCGGCCAGCTCCACCGCCCCGGGCAGCAGCGACGTGCCGCCCGTGAGCACCACGCCGCCGCCGAGCAGTTCGGCGAAGTGGTTCTTGCGCACTTCCTTGTTGGCGAGCCCGAAGATCTCCTCCATCCGCGGCTCGATCATGGACGCGAGCACGTGGCGCGAGATCTCGCGGTCGGTGCGGCCGCCCACGCCGGCCACCGCCAGCATCTCCTCCTGCTGCACCAGCGAGGCGAGCGCGGAACCGAACTGGATCTTGATGGCCTCGGCCTTGTCGATCGGCGTGCGCAGCCCGATGGCGATGTCGCTCGTCACGCTGGCGCCGCCGTACGGGATGATCGCGGTGTGGCGGATCGAGCCCTCGTGGAACACGGCCACGTCGGTCGTGCCGCCGCCGATGTCGAGCAGCACCACGCCGAGATTGCGCTCGTCCTCGTCGAGCACCGCCATGGACGAGGCGAGCGGCTCGAGCACGAGGTCGTACACCTTGAGGCCGGCGCGCTGGATCGCGCGGCAGATGTTCTTGGCGCTCGTCACCGCGCCCGTGATGATGTGCACCTCGGCTTCGAGCCGCACGCCGCTCATGCCGACCGGGTCCTTGATGCCGTCCTGGTCGTCGACGATGAACTCCTGCGGAATCACGTGGATGATCTCGCGGTCCATCGGGATGGCGATGGCTTTCGCGGCCTCCACCACGCGGTCGACGTCGGCGGGCTGGATTTCGTTGTCGCGCCGGGACACCGCGATCACGCCGCGGCTGTTGATGCTGCGGATGTGGTCGCCGGCGATGCCCGCCCAGACGCCCTTGACCTCGATGCCGGCCATGCGCTCGGCCTCGTCCACGGAGCGCTGGATGCTGGCCACCGTGCGCTCGAGGTCCACCACGACGCCGCGGCGAAGTCCTTCGCTGGGAGCGTTGCCCACGCCCACCACGCGCAGCTCACCTGTTCCGTTCTGGTCGGCGATGATGCAGGAGATCTTGGTGGTGCCGATGTCGAGTCCGACGAACGTCCGTGTCGCCTGAGCCATGCGCGGGGTCCCTCCCGAAGACTTCAACCGCTCGTGTGCGGGTCCCCTTCCGTTGGGGTGCCCATCGGTTGCACCGAGCGGACGATCACCTGATCCCTGAACCGCACGTCGACCTCACCGGGCTTCATGCCCTTGCGCTCGAGGTCGGCGAGCGCGACGCGAAGCGCGGACATCTGCTTCACGCCGGAAGGCCACGCGGGAGCGATCACGCGCGTTCCGTTCATCAGCACGAACGACGTGACCTGTGCGTCGGAGACGTCGACCTCCGACACCTGACCCGCGAGACGGAGCGCATTGTCGCTCAAAAGCGCGATCCACGCGAGCCCTCTCTGCACTCCGGAGCCCGAAATCTTGCGCCCGGGGGCCAGCCGGGCCACGTCCACGCCGGTCAGCATCGGGACGTCGGCCACCACGCCGCGCTGGAGCGGCGCCATCAGCACGCCGGCCGTGTCCACCTCCCACGGCACGCCGTGCGCCACGACCAGCGCCGGCACCCGTTCGGCCACCCGGATCGACACGCCGCGCAGCCCCGAGCGCCGCACGTCGGCCTCGCGGATGCGCGGGTCGCGCAGCAGCCGGGCGCGTGCCTCCGACAGGTCCAGCGAGAACAGGTCGTCCCCCGGCTTCAGGCCCGACTCCTTGCGGACGCGCTCGGCGTCCAGGTAGACCAGTCCCGACACGCGGACGCGGTCCACGACCGCGAAATCCCGGCGGATCGATCGCCACGGCACCATCGCCAGCACGCCCAGCGCCAGCATCACCGCGCCCACACGCAGCGCGCGGCGCAGCAGCGTGCCGTCCGCCGGACCGCCCGCCGAACGGCGGGATTCGCGCTCGAGCGCCCGTCCCTGGTAGCTCGCCATGTTCACGCTCCCTTGCGGGCCGGCGCGGCGCGCAGCGCGCCCAGCACCACGTCGCCCAGCTTCCAGACGTCGCCCGCGCCCATGGTCAGCACCACGTCGCCGGGCCGGGCCGCCTCGGCGGCGCGCGCCGCGGCCGCCTCGTGCGAGCCCACGTACTCCACCTGCTTCGCGCCGTGCGCGTGGGCGGCCGCCTCCAGGTTGCGGGCGTGCACACCTTCGATGGGCTTCTCCCCCGCCGCGTACACGTCGAGCAGCCACACGTGCGCCGCGTCGTCGAAGCAGGCGCCGAACTCGGTGGCCAGGGCCTGCGTCCGCGAGTAGCGGTGCGGCTGGAAGATCACCAGCACCCGCCCGCCCAGCGTCCGGGCCGCCGCGAGCGTCGCCGCGACCTCGGTGGGATGGTGCCCGTAGTCGTCCACCACCCGCACGCCGGCCGCCTCGCCGCGCGTCTCGAACCGCCGGCCCACGCCGCGGAAGCCGTCCAGCGCCTCGGCGATGTGCCCGAAGCCGATCTCCAGCTCCAGCCCCACCGCCACCGCCGCGAGCGCGTTCAGCACGTTGTGGCGCCCCGGCAGGTGCAGCGTCACCGCGCCCAGCCGCTCGCCGTTCGCCACCACCGTGAAGCTCGAGCCGTGGCCCTCCAGCCGGATGTCCTCGGCGCGGATCTCGGCCTCCGGCCGGGTGCCGTACAGGATCGTGCGCTTGGTGACCTCGGGCAGCAGCCCGCGCACGTGTTCGTCGTCCGCGCACAACACGCTCACGCCGTAGAACGGCACGCGGTTCGCGAAGTAGATGAACGCCTGCCGGACCTCGGCGAGGTCCTTGTAGTGGTCCAGGTGCTCGCGGTCGACGTTCGTGATCACCGTGACCGCCGGCGCCAGTCGCAGGAACGACCCGTCGCTCTCGTCGGCCTCGGCCACCAGGAAGCGCCCGTGCCCCAGGCGGGCGTTGCTGCCCAGAGCGTGCAGCCGGCCGCCCACCACCACGGTCGGGTCGAGCCCGCCGCGGCCGAGCACCGCCGCCACCATGCTGGTGGTGGTGGTCTTGCCGTGCGAGCCGCCCACCGCGACGCCGTACTTCATGCGCATCAGTTCGGCCAGCATGTCGGCGCGCGCGATCACGGGCACGCCCGCGGCGCGCGCGGCCACCATCTCGGGATTGTCGGGCTGCACCGCCGACGAGTAGACCACCACCTGCGCGCACTCCACGTTGCTCGCGGCGTGGCCGGCGAACACGCGGCCGCCGAGCGCCACCAGCCGGTCGGTCACGTCGGTGGCCTTCAAGTCGCTGCCGGTGACCTCGTAGCCCATGTTCAGCAGCACCTCGGCGAGCCCGGACATGCCGCTGCCGCCGATGCCGATGAAGTGGATGCGGTGGGTGCGTCCGTACACGTCAGCGCCCTCCCTCGTCGGAGAGGTCCTCGACCGGCTGCGGCGGACGGCCCTCGGCCCAGCGGACCAGGCTGCCCGCCAGGCGTGCCGCGGCGTCGGGACGCGCGAACAGCCGCGCGTTCGACGACATCTTGGACAGCGCCTGGCGGTCGGCCAGCAGGTGCGCGACCTCCTTGCCCAGGCGCTCGCCGGTCAGTTCCTCGTCGCGGATCATCAGCGCCGCGCCGCGGTCGACCAGGTTGGAGGCGTTGACCTCCTGGTGGTTGTTCGCCGCGAACGGATACGGCACCAGGATCGACGGCCGGCCGCACACCGCGATCTCGGCGATCGTCATGGCGCCGGCGCGGCACACGATCAGGTCGGCGATCGCGTACGCCTGGTGGATGTTGCTCACGAACGGCAGCACCGTCACGGGCAGCGACTCGGCCTCGACCACCGACTGCACGCGGTCGAAGTCCTCGCGGCCGGTCTGCAGGATGAACTGCACGTCCATGCGGCCCTTCAGCCGCCGCATCATGTCGACCGCCGCCTCGTTGATGCGCTTCGCGCCGGCGCTGCCGCCGAACACGAACACCACCGGCCGGCCGGGCTGCAGGCCGAACTCGTGCAGGCCGCTCTCGCGGTCGGCCTCCATGATGTGGGCACGCACGGGGTTGCCGGTGACCTTGAGGTGGTCCTTGCGCACGAAGTAGCTGCGCGCCTCGAGGAACGACAGGTGCACCTCGTTCGCGATGCGCGCGAGCCAGCGGTTCGTGAGCCCGGGAATGCTGTTCTGCTCCTGCAGCAGCAACGGCCGGCGCAGCAGCCACGCGGCGAGCGACACCGGGCCGCTCACGTAGCCGCCCGTGCCGAGCACCGCGCCGGGACGCTCGGTGAGCACGATCCACAGCGCCTGCAGCAGGCCGACCACGTTCACGAGCACGGCCCACGGCCACAGCCACCACTGCCGCCGCGGGAAGCCGGCGGTGGCGATCTTGCGCAGCGGGAAGCCCGCCTCGGGCACCGCGCGCGACTCCAGCCCGCGCGCGCCGCCCACGAACAACACCTTGGCGTCGCGGCGCTGGCGCTGGATCTCCTGCGCCACCGCGATGCCCGGGTACACGTGTCCGCCGGTGCCTCCACCGGCGATCAGGATCTTCATGCGGCCTCCCGCGACCAGCGCTGTCGAGCGAGGGCGTCACCTTCCTCGTTCAACACGCTGACGCGGTAGAGCAGTCCGGCCGCCGCCAGGTTCACCAGGAGCGCCGAGCCGCCGTACGAGACGAACGGCAACGGCAGTCCCGTGGTGGGCGCGAGGCCCGTGGCCACGGCCAGGTTCGCGAGTGCGTACAAGCCGAACTGCACGGTGAGTCCCCCCGCCAGAAGGAACGCGAACGGCTCCGTGGCGCGCGCGGCGGTGCGCAGCCCGCGCCACAGGAACAGCGCCAGCAGCACGAGCAGTGCGGTGGCGCCGATGAAGCCGAGTTCCTCGGCGATGATCGAGAAAATGAAGTCGGTGTGGGCCTCGGGCAGGAAGAGCAGCTTCTGCATGCCCGCGCCCAACCCGCGCCCGAGCGGTCCGCCGGAGCCGATCGCGATCAGCGACTGGTCGAGCTGCCACCCCGCGCCGCGGGTGTCGAGGTGTCCCTGGAGCACGAAACCCAGGAAGGTCTGGACGCGGCCCATCATATACGGATGCGTGGCCAGCGCCACGGCGACCACGGCGCCCCCGGCCGCCACCGGCACGGCCAGCCAGGGCAGCGGCGTGCCCGACAGGAACAGCACCACGAAACCCGTGGCCATCAGCAGGCCCGCCGAGGACAGGTTCGGCTGCTTCAGGATGAGCGCCGCCACGAGCCCCAGGAACAGCAGCGGCGGCATCAGCCCCTTCCAGAAGCCGTGCTGGGCCACCGGCCGGCGCTTGAGCCACCACGCCAGGAAGATCACCGCCGCCACGCGGCCGATGTCGGTGGGCTGCAGCGACAGGAAGCCCACGCGCAGCCAGCGCGTGGCGCCGTTCGACATGTGGCCCATCGCCACCACCACCAGCAGCAGGAAGCTCGCGCCGCCGATCAGCCACGGCGCGGCGTTCTCGAGCCACTTCAGGCTCAGCCGCGAGCACGCGAGCAGCGCGGCCACGCCGAGCGCGGCGCGGAACACCTGCATCTTCAGGAAGTGGTTCTCGTCGTGGTACTTCACGAACCCGAGGAACGAGCCCGAGGAGTACACCATCACCACGCCCACCGCGGTGAGCGCGAGCGCGAGCACCAGCAGCCAACGGTCGCCCCGATTCACGAACGGCCCTCCCTGTGTTCGGCCGACTTCGCCGAAGCGAGCCGCGCCACCTCGTCCTTGAAGCGGCGGCCGCGGTCCTCGTAGTCCTTGAACATGTCGAACGACGCGCACGCCGGCGAGAGCAGCACCACGCCCTCCGGGCCCGCCGCCGTCCATGCCTTGTCCACCGCCTCCGCCATCGAGGCGGCCCGATCCGCAGGCACGCCGGTCCACGCGCGCGCCATGGCGTCCGCGCCCTCGCCGATCAGCACCAGGTGCTTCGTGCTGCGCCGCACCAACTCGGCGAGCGGCGAGAAGTCCTGTCCCTTGTCGCGGCCGCCGGCGATCAGCACGACCGGCCGCTCGAAGCTCTGCAGCGCCACCTCCAGTGAACTGACGTTGGTGGCCTTGGAGTCGTTCACGAACCGCACGCCGCCCGCTTCGCCCGCGGGCTCCAGTCGGTGCTCGAGCCCGGCGTAGCCGCGCAGCACCTCGCGCAGCGTGCCCGGCGAGATCTCGAGCGGCAGCGTGCCGGCGAGCGCGGCGAGCGCGTTCGCCAGGTTGTGCGGGCCCGGCAGCCGCACGTCGGCGCGCGGCATCAGCCGCTCGCGACCGCCGCGCCACGCCAGCACGAGGTCGCCGTCCTCGTGGAACGCGCCCTCGTCCACCGCGCCGCGCGCGGAGAACGTGAGCGCGCCCGAGGCGAGCCCGGTCATGCGGCGCGAGACCTCGGCGTCGTCGGCGTTCCACACCGCCCAGTCGGTCTCCTCCTGCCGCTCGAACAGCCGGCGCTTCATCGCGCCGTACATCTCCATGCTGCCGTGGCGGTCGAGGTGATCGGGCGTCAGGTTCAGCCACAGGCCGATCGCGGGCCGCAGCTTCTGCACGGTCTCGAGCTGGAACGACGACACCTCCACCACGAGCAGGCCCGCCGGGCTCACGGTCTCGGCGACCTCGCAGATGGCGCGGCCGATGTTGCCGCACACCTCCACCTCGCGGCCCGCGGCACGAATCAGCGTGCCCACGAGGTCGGTGGTGGTGCTCTTGCCGTTCGTGCCGGTCACGCACACGAGCGGCGCGTGCGCGGCGAGGAAGCCCAGTTCGAGTTCGCCGATCACCGGGATGCCCTTCGCGCGCGCGGCCTCGGCGAGCGCGTGGTCCACCGGGATGCCGGGGCTCCACACGAGCACGTCGCGCCCGTCGAGCAGGGCCGCGTCGTCGCGACCCCACGCGCAGTCGATGCCCTCGCCCGCGAGCGCGAGCGCCGAGGGCGGCAGGTCTTGCGCCGAGCGGCGGTCGCACACGCGCACGTCGGCGCCGTGCCGCGCGAGCAGCCGCGCCGCGGCCACGCCGCTGCGCGCCGCGCCGGCGACGAGGGCGCGACGGCCCGGAAGCGGATGTCGGAGGTCGAAGCTCATTGCAGTTTGAAGGTGGACAGCGACAGGAGAGCCAGCAGCGCGCCGACGATGTAGAACCGCAGCACGACGCGGGACTCCGCCCAGCCACCGAGTTCGAAGTGGTGGTGCAGCGGCGACATCCGGAAGACGCGCTTGCCCGTGAGCTTGAACGACAGCACCTGGATCGTCACCGACAGCGCCTCGGCCACGAACACGCCGCCCACGATGACGAGCCAGAACTCGCGCTTGATCAGCACCGAGACCACGCCGAGCGCACCGCCCAGCGCGAGCGACCCGGTGTCGCCCATGAACACGTCCGCCGGGTGACAGTTGTACCAGAGGAAGCCGAGCGCCGCCCCCAGCACGGCCGCGCAGAACACGGTCAGCTCGCCGCTCGAGACCAGGTAGGTGATGTTGAGGTACGTCGAGAACTTCGCGTGACCGCTGACGTAGCACATGGCCGCGAACGCGATCGCCGCGATCGCCACGAGCCCCGAGGCGAGGCCGTCGAGCCCGTCGGTCAGGTTGACCGCGTTCGACCACGCGGTGATCACGAAGATCACGAACGGCACGAACAGCCAGCCGAAGTCGAGCACGCGGAACTTGAAGAACGGCACGTTCGTCACCGTGGGCGACGTGCCGGGCTCGGGCCACATCAGGATGCAGATGCCGATGATCGCGCCGATCACCACCTGGCCCACGATCTTGTAGCGGCCGAGCAGCCCCTTCGGGAAGTTCTTCACCACGCGCAGGTAGTCGTCGAGGAAGCCGAGCGCGCCGAGCCACGCGGTGGCGAGCATCGCGAGCCACATCGGGCGCGAGTGGAAGTTCCCCCACAGCAGGCACGGCACCAGGATCGCCACCAGGATCATCAGCCCGCCCATCGTGGGCGTGCCGGCCTTGCCGAGGTGGGACTGCGGCCCCTCCTGCCGGATCTTCTGGCCGAGCTTCACGCGCCGCAGCCAGTCGATCATCATCGGTCCGAAGAACCAGCTGATGAGCAACGCCGTGATCGCGGCGTACGCCGACCGGAACGTGATGTACCGGAAGACGTTCAACACCGACAATCCCGGCAGCTCGTGCAGCGGATAGATCCACTCGTGGAACACGACCCGTCCTCCCCTCACGCACCTTTCGGCGGCAGCACGTCTTCCAGCGCCGCGCCGCGCGAAGCCTTGACCAGCACCACCACGCCGGGTGCGAGCACCTCGGCGAGCGCCGCCCGCACGGCGGCCTTGTCCTCGAACACGCGCACCGCCACGCCGGCCGACTTCGCGCCCGCGGCGTAGTCCGCCGCGTGCGCGCCCACCAGCCACAGCTCCGCGCCGCGCGCCGCCGCGCCCGTCTGGCGGTGCAGCTCGCCCGCCTGCGGGCCCAGCTCGAGCATGTCGCCGAGCACCGCGATGCGGCGCTGCGCCGCGGGCCAGCCCGCGAGCGTGCCGAGCGCCGCCTGCGTGGCGTCGGGGTTCGCGTTGTAGCAGTCCACCAGCAGCGTGGCGCCGCCGTCGCGGCGGATCTGCATGCGGCCCGCGAGCGGCTCGTAGGCGCCGAGCGCCTCCGCCACGCGCTCGGGGTCGAGCCGGAACTCGCGCGCCACGGCGATCGCGGCCAGCGCGTTCTGCACCGCGTGGCGCCCGACCAGCTTCAGGTGCACCGGCGGGAAGCCGTCCACCTCGAACGTGGTGCCCTGCTCGCCGCGCTCGTCCATGCGCCGCGGTCGCACGTCGGCGCCCTCGGCGAAGCCGTACGTGACGACGCGTGCCTTCGTTCCCGCGAGCGCCGCGATCAGCCGCGGC
>JBGAOB010000195.1:0-9557 GCA_044222045.1 Candidatus Eiseniibacteriota bacterium | reverse complement strand
CGCTCACCGAGGCGCGGGCCGCGTCCATCCAGCGCTCAAACACGCCGGATCCGGGGCGGCCGCCGGCGCACCAGCCACAGCGCGGCCGCGAGCGCCAGCGGCACGCCGTACTCGACCGCGCGCAGCGCCATCGGCGGGTGGAACGCGCCCCCCTCGGGCGGCGGCACCAGCACGCCGTACGAGAGCAGGCTCAGGAACGACAGCAGCAGCCACGGCGCCGACGGGCCGAGGGGCTCCAGCGCCACGGCCCAGCCGAGGTACCACGGGTGCAGCACCGGACCGGCCAGCAGGGCCGCGCGCAGGCTCCAGCGCGTGCCGGCCTCCGGGGCGAAGCGCCGGAGCACGAGCGCGGCGACCACGGCCAGCACCGCCACGGCGGCCACCCCGCGCGCCAGGCGGTCGCTGCCGAGCGCCAGTTCGAGCGCTCGGAAGAACACCTCGTTGTGCCGCCACGTCGCGGCGTACGCGCGCAGACCCGAGTCGGGCCCCGACGCGAGCCACGCGAACGCGGCCAACCCGGGCGCCAGGATCGCCACCGCGAGCGCGCGCGCCGAGCGGGTCCAGCGCGACCACAGGAACGGCAGCGCCAGCAGCAGGGCAACTACGAGCGCACCCCACGGCCAGCGCCGGGAACGGACAGCTTCTTCCTCGGCCAGCAACGCGGCGACCAGCCACACGATCGCCGTGGGATCGTGGTGCCCGCGCGTATTCCTGTCCTGCTGTAGTTCACGCGTACGCGATCGCGGGCAGCGCCGAGCCCGTGCGCTTCTGACACCACCACGCGAGCAGCGCCACCAGCGCCAGGTCGTGCAGCATCACCCACAACTTCATCGCCATCACCGTGGGCGACCACCACGCCACGGCCGCGAAACCCGCCTCGGCGAGCGGCGGGTAGATCGTGGCCAATTGCTGAGGGTGGTTCGCACGCGCGGGTGGACCTCCGGGTCGCGCAGCGCCGCCAGCGCCGGGCTCGCGGGGCTGTCCCGATACGGGTTGCCCCCGTGCGCGACGACGCGCCCCTCCCACACGTATCGGTACACGTCGTCCGACAGCGTCGGGCTCACCGGCAGCAGCGCGGCCCGCGCCGAGAGCGCCACCGCGAACACCGCCACGCCGATCCACGGCAGCGACCGGTAGCGCGCCGCACGCAGCAACGCGAGCGCGTAGAACGCGAACGCGATCGCCATGAGCGCCTGGAAGCGGCCGAGCTCCAGCCGCCACGACGGCAGCGCCGCCACCCACGTGAGCGTGAGCACGAGTCCGGCGCGCAGCGCCATCAACTCGAGCGCGTCGCGCCGGCCCGGCTCGTGCTGGCGCTCCGGGCGCGCGCCGCCCGGCACCAGCTTCAGTTCCGGGCGCGCGGACATCTCCGCCGGCCTCAGCGACCGCCGACGGTCACGGGCACGGCGCGCGTCGCGGGGTTGCCCGCCAGGTCCACGGCGCGAACGCTCACGAGGTGCTCACCGGCGGCGAGCCCCTTCCAGTCGAACGCGAACGACGCGTCGGGCGCGTCGGCGAGGCCGCCCGTGGGCGTGATCGTGCGCCAGTCGCCGTCGTCCACCGCCACCTCCAGCCGCCAGATCGGGCTCGCGGCGTCGCGCGCCGCGCCCTCCACGCGCACCGCCCCGGCCGTGGCGCGCGCGGTGAGCGTGGTCACCTCGGGCGGGGTGTTGTCCACGTGGAACGGCTCGCTCACGATCTCCGCCCCGCGGCTCCTCGCCCACCGCGTTGCCGCGCTCGTCGCTGGCCGACACGCGCAGCCGGTAGCGCCCGTCCGGCAACGTCACCGTGTTCCACGTGAACATCGCGGCCTCGAGATCCTTGCCGATCTCGATCCACGGGCCGTCGGGGTCGCGGCGCACCTCGATGCGGAAACGCAGCGGGTCGTTGTTCGGATCGCTCGCGCGCCACTGCAGCGTCCGCAGGCCGCGCGCCCACAGCGGCAGTTCGCGCAGGCCCTTCTGGTTGCTCGTGGTGATCGAGTACTCGACCTTCTGCCCACCGGCGAGCGACTGCGTCACCGCTTCGCTGCGAACACCCATCTCGCCCTCGCGCACGCCCTGGCCCTGCGGCGCCACGCTCAGGTCCTCGAGCCGAGGCGGCAGGTTCTGCTCGCGCCACGACAAAGCCACCTCGTCCACGCGCGCATCGGCCGAGCCGAGCACCGCCTTCCACTGCACGAAACGACCGGGCGGCGACGCGATGCGGCCGAGCTCGCCGCTCGCGGGCTGCCAGCGCGACCACGTGGTGTCGGGTTCCTCGCCGTTGCCCGGAAGCGTCTCGAACTGCACCGAGCCGCGGCCGTTCCAGCGCACGCGGCCGAACCGCGAGAAGCGCCGAGCGTCGAGCACGTCGGACAGCAGCTCGCCGCGCGCCGCGCGGGCCGGACCAACTGCACCAGCGTCGCGGATTCGACGTGGCCGCGAGCAGGCCGCCGTCCGGCAATACCTGCAACGCGGTCACCTGCCCTACCCGCGGCGCGGCGATCTGCGCCACGGCGTTCGAACCCTCGATGCGGAACACGCCCGCGCGCTTGCCCGTGGCGGCGAGCAGGCCGTCGCGCGCGCCGGCGAGCGCGAACACGAACGGCTGCGGCGACGTCCACCGCAGCGCGGCCGCGCTGTCCGGCAGCAGGCGGTAGACCACGGCGCGCGCGCCGGCCACGGCCGCACGCTGCGGCGCGGGACCGTCGTCGTCGTCCGCGGCCGGCCCCGAGTCGGCGCCGGTCGTCGCCGAGCCGGCGAGTGCGGCCGCCCACAGCACGCCCTGGGCGTCGCGCGCGAGCGCGCGGATCTCGTCCTCGTTCGCGTCGAACAGCGTGCGCGCGTCGCCGTCGGCGTTGACGGCGTAGATGCGGCCGCGCGAGTCGCCGCCCGTGAAGGCCCCGCCCGAACCGTCGGCGACGAGCGACGTGAGGTTGCTCTCCTCGGTGTCGAGCACCAGCGCGAGCTTGCCGGCGGCCCAGCGGTACAGCCGGCCGCGCGTGCCGGTGGCCACCCACCACGCGCCACCGCGCCCCGGAGCGAGCCCCCACACGTAGCGTTCACCCGTGCGCGCGAGCAGCGTGGTGTCGCCCTTCGCACCCACGCGGTAGACGAGCCCGTGCGGGCCGGTGCCCGCGATCACGCCGTCGCCGTCGGCCGCCAGCGCCAGCACCTGCCCGGCGCCGAGCTTCGCCCACGGCTTCACGCCCTGCCCCGGCACCCAGCGGTCGATGCGGCCGCGGTCGCCGGCGAGCGCCACCGAGCCGTCGGCGAGCCGCGCCATCGCCCACACCGTGCGCAGGCTGTCGAGCGCGATCGTGCGCGTCTCGGGCCCGGTCTCGAGCGTGCCGTCCGGGCGGATCACCACGCCGCGCGACTCCGACTTGGCGTGGTCACCCGCGGTGTTCACCGTCCACCACTGGGTCTCGGTGGCGCGCGCGGAGGCGACCGCCAGCGACAGCATCAGCACCGACATCCAGACCGAACCGCTCCGCATGCGTTCTCCTCGTGTCACGGCGCCTGCCTCGACACCTCGAACTCCAGCACGATCTCGCCGCGCAACGCGCCCGGCACCTCGAATCGCTGCTCCGTCATCAACGCCCAGTCGCCGCGGCGCTGGCGGTCGCCCGCGCTCTGCGCCGGCGTCATCACCGCGAGCGCCGACGTGGGCAGTTCCGGGAAGTCCTCGCCGTCGGCCGTGACCTCGGGCGAGCGGGCCCACACGGCCGAGTAGAGCGCGGTGGACGGCCGCGAGGCCGCGAGCCGGTCCCACGCGTCCGCCACCGACACCGGCCGATAGCGCGCGGGAAGCCGCGCCGCTTCGAGCCGCGTGAGATCGGGGCCGCCGCCGAGCCAGAGCTGGTAGCGCCCCGGGGGCAGCTCGTCGGGCACCGGCACGTGCACGACCCGGACCTCGCGACCGCCGCGCCAGCGCTCGACTTCGGCCTGCACGTCGAGCCGGCCACCCGGTCGCACCTGCGGCGTGAGCATGTTCGCCTGCCGCAGCGTCCACGAGTCGCGGCCCGGCGCCTGCCGCAGCGTGATCGCCAGGCTGTCGAACGCCACGCGGCCGAACGGGTTCGAAGCGAGGAAGCGCAGGGGCCCGCTGACGCCGGCGACCAGGTCGCCCACGGGCGATTCGCCCGCCGCGAGATCCTCCACGTGCAGGCGCCGACCCGCCGGTGCGTAGACGTCGAGCGACCACGCGATGCTCTGCTGCGGCGTCTCGCCGCCGCGCTCGAGAAGGCTGTTGACCGCCGCGGTGCCCACCATCTGCGCGAGCAGCGCGCGGTCCTCGATCGTTTCGAAGAAGTACGTGCGTGCCGGCGCCCCCGCCGCCTCGATCCGTACCCGGAACGGCAGCAGGTGCGGCACCGGGCCGAGCCGACCCGCGACCGCCGCGCGGCGGTCCTGCGTGGCCATGCCCACCGTGCGACCGGGAGCGCCGATCTTGAACGAGTTGTTGAGGCTCGGAAGGATCGTCACGATCTCGGCGGTGCTCAGCGGCAGCCGCACGTCGCCCGTGCCGAAGAACGGATGTCCGAAGATCAGCACGCGGTCACCGTCGCGGTACGTGACGGTGCCGATCGCGGAGAAGTTCAGGTCGCCGCGCAGCACGTCCACCGCCACCGCCGATCCCGGGCGCAGCGTGGAGGTGTCGCGCGCCGCGGACCGCGTGCCGCTCGGCACCACGTTGAAGCCCATGGGCCCCAGCAGCGTGCGCGCCCACGGCAGGGCGCCGGGGTGCAGTCCCGTGGCGGCCAGCGGCAGCGGCAGCGCCGCGAGCCCCGCCTCGGTCTCCTCCACCGGCATGTCCGCGGCTTCCGCGTCGTCGGCCCAGCGCAGCTCGCGGAAGACGGCGCGGCGCGCGGGCCCCGCGCCTTCCACGCCCGCCGGGCCCGCGGTCGCGGAAGCCGGCACGTCGGGCGCGTCGAGCACGTCGAGCATCTCGCCGATCGGCGTGATCCCGAAGATCGGCTCCTTGCTGAAGCCCCATCCCGACGACAGCGCCCCCACGAGCTTGCCGTCCACGTACACCGGCGAGCCGCTCATCCCCTGCGCGACGCCGCACTGCACGACGCGGGGCGTCAGCGCGCGCGCGAGGATCGTGTTCCCCGCCGCGCGCCCGCTGCGGAGCACGCCCACGATCTCGGCTTCGAACGTCTCGATGGAATCGCCGGCGAACACCGTGTGCACGATCGCCTTCTGGCCCGGGTGCAGCGCATCGGGGCCCAGCGTGGGCACGTTCGGGGTGGCGCCGTGTGCGGAAACCGCCACGAGACTCGCGAGGAGCGTGGCGGCGAGGAGGAGGGCTTTCACGGCGCGGCACTCTATCAGAGCCCCCCGGGCGTCCCAAGGTTCGTCGCGCATCGAGGCGCCCGGCTCGCCGATCGCGGCCGTTCGCCCCACCGGCGCGGGGCGCGCTTGCCGGTCCAACGCGCCCCGCGTACCTTTCCCGGCCTTATGGCCTCCCCATTCCTGACCCGACTGGCCCAGGGCCCGCTCCTCGCGGACGGCGCCATGGGCACGCTGCTGTTCGAGCGCGGCATTCCGTACGAGCGCTCCTTCGACGAACTCAACCTGACGCAGCCCACGCTCATCGAGGCGATCCACCGCGACTACCTCGCGGCCGGCGCCGAGCTGATCGAGACGAACACCTTCGGGGCGAACGCGTTCCGCCTCACCGCGCACGGCCTGGCCGACAAGGCCCGGACGATCGCGAGGCAGGGCGTGAAGGTGGCGCGCAATGCCCGCGAGATCGTGGGCACCACCGCGTTCGTGGCCGGCTCCATGGGCCCGCTCGGGCGCCCGCTCGAACCGTTCGGGCACATCGCGGTGGCCGACGCCGAGAAGGCGTTCCGCGCGCAGGCCGAGGGCCTGCTCGAGGGCGGTCTCGACGTGTTCGTGCTCGAGACGTTCCAGGACCTGAGCGAGATCCTCGCGGCGCTGCGCGCGATCAAGTCGGTCACCGCCGAAGTGCCCGTGATCGCGCAGATGACGTTCGGCCTCGACGGCAAGACCCGCTACGGCCACTCCCCCTCGCTCGTGGTGAGGGCCCTCAAGCAGGCCGGCGCCGACGTCGTGGGCGTGAACTGCGGCGTCGGTCCGCAGCCGCTGCTCGAGGTGATCGAGGACGTGCTCGCGGCCGCCGAGGGCACGCCGGTGTCGGCGATGCCGAACGCCGGCCTGCCGCAGTTCGTGGAAGGTCGCTACGTCTACCTGGCGAGCCCGCAGTACTTCGCCGAGTTCGCGGCGCGCGCGATCGAGCTGGGCGTGAAACTGGTGGGCGGCTGCTGCGGCACCACGCCCGCGCACGTGAAGGCGATGCGTGAACGGCTCGCCTCGCACCTGCCCGCCGAGAAGCTTCCTCCGGGCGCCGACGTGCACGTGATCGAGCGCTCGCCGATCGAAGCCGAGGCGCCGAGCGACGAGGGCGAGCCGAGCCTGCTGCGGCTGATGAAGTCGCGCTTCACCGTGAGCGTGGAGATCGATCCGCCGCGCGGCATCAACGTGCAGAAGGTGATGGCCGGTGCGCGGCTGATGGCGGCGCGCGGCGTGGACTGCATCAACATCGCCGACTCGCCGATGGCGCGCATCCGCATGAGCGCGATGTCGCTGGCGTTCCAGATCCATCGCGAACTGCCGCAGATGGAACTGATCCTGCACTACACCACGCGCGACCGGAACCTGATGGCACTGCAGTCCGAGCTGCTCGGCGCGCACGCGCTGGGCCTGCACAACATCCTGTGCCTGACCGGCGACCCGCCGAGCCTCGGCGACTATCCCAACATGACGGCCGTCTACGACACCGACTCGATGGGGCTCATCCGCATCGTGCGCCAGCTGAACGAGGGCACGGACCAGGCGGGCTCCTCGATCGGCGGCAACACGAACTTCGCCGTCGGCTGCGGCGTGAATCCGACGGCCGAGAACCTCGACGTGGAGCTGGAGCGGTTCCGCCGGAAGCTCGACGCGGGCGCCCAGTTCGTGATGACCCAGCCCGTCTACGAACTCGAGTGCTGGGAGCGCTTCCTCGAGAAGCTCGGCGGCATGCCGAAGATCCCCCTGCTCATCGGCATCCTGCCGCTGCAGTCGTTCCGCCACGCCGACTTCCTGCACAACGAAGTCCCCGGCATCAGCGTGCCCGAGTGGATCCGTCAGCGGATGCACGACGCCGGCAACGAGGGCCAGAAGGTGGGCGTCGAACTGGCGCAGGACCTGCTGGCGCAGTGCCGCGGCATGGCGAGTGGCGTGTACCTGATGCCGTCGTTCGGGCGCTACGAGAACTGTCTCGAGGTCCTGGAGGCGAAGCCGTGAAGCACCTGCTCTACTTCCTCGTCATGGCCGCGGCCATGATGGTGCTGTCGCAGAACCTGCCCGGCTTCCACGTCAGCGGGTGGCAGGCGGCGCTGATCGCCGCGGTCGTGCTGGCCGTGGTGAACACGATCGTGAAGCCGATCCTGTTCGTCCTCACGCTGCCGCTGACCGTGCTGACGGTGGGCCTGTTCCTGATCGTGCTGAACGTGGCCATGCTCAAGCTCACCGACCTGCTCGTTCCGGGTTTCGACGTGAACTCGATGACCGCGCTCGTGCTCGGCTCGCTGATCCTGTCGGTGGTCGGCATGCTGTGGAAGATGATCACGAAGGAATCGAAGTCGAAGAAGAAGGACAAGGACTGAGCCCGCCCTTCCCCGCGGCCCCGGTGACCCGATCGCCGGGGCCGTTTCGTCGAACGTCCCGGACGGCGCTGGCGTGATCGCCGGACCGGCGCTATAAGGAAGCCATGACCACGGACGAGAAGCACCTGGCCGAGGACACGCGCGCCGCCCTGGAGTTGTCCGCGGGCGAGAACGCCGACCTCTGCGCGGGCTGCACACGCTGCTGCGAGACCGTCAGCATCGAGGTCGACGCCCCGCGCGCACCGTGGGAATACGACCAGTGGATCTGGGTGCTCCACCATCGGAATCTCGAACTGTACGTGGAGAAGCCGGAGCGCTGGTACCTGCACATCGAGACGCGCTGCGAGCAACTCAAGGACGACGGCCGCTGCCGCATCTACGGCCGCCACCCCGTGCTGTGCCGAGAGTACGACCCGCGGGACTGCGAGCGGCGCTACCCCCTCTCGGACGTGACCGCGTGGTTCAAGTGCGCCGAGGACATGGAGCGCTGGATGCAGGAGAAGCGCCCCGGCCACTGGAAGCGCCTCGTCGCGCACCGCGAGGCCAGCGCACAGGGTCCGCCGAAGGCCGACGCCCGCAGGGATCGCGCTCTCGTGAACGCGCTGGTAGGCATCGCCGAACCACGCCGGCCCTCGCCACCCGTCGCGCACGAGCCCGCGGCTCGCCAGCCGAAGGCGCGCGACAGCGCCGGGACGCCCGTGGCCGCGGCCGGCTCGCCGCGGCCGAAGCCGAAGTCGCTGCGCTGAACGAGGCGGCCGCCCGCCTCAGCTGCCCCAGCGCCGCTTCCACTCCGCGAGCAGGTTCAACGCGTCGAGCGGCGTGAGGTTCTCCGGCTTCACGTCGCGCAATGCCTCGAGCACGGGCGGCGGCTCCGGCGTGCCGAACAGCGGCAGCTCCGGCTCGGCGTTCGCCGGCCTGCCGCGGCGCTTCGCCGGCTTCGCGGCCTCCAGGTGCTCCACGGTGCGCTCGCTCTCGAGTTCGGCCAGCACCTCGCGCGCCCGCGCCAGCACGGGCTCCGGCAGGCCCGCGAGCTGGGCCACGTGGATGCCGTACGAACGGTCGGCGGCGCCGTCGGCGATGCGGTGCAGGAACACGATGCCCTCGCCCCACTCCTTCACGCTCACGTGCACGTTCGCGAGCCGGGGCAGCGTCTCGGCGAGTTGCGTGAGCTCGTGGTAGTGCGTGGCGAAGACCGTGCGCGGGCGCGGGCCCGCGGCATGGTGCAGGTGCTCCGTCACGGCCCACGCGAGCGCGAGCCCGTCGTACGTGGCGGTGCCGCGACCGATCTCGTCGAGCAGCACCAGCGAGCGCGCGGTGGCCGAGCGCAGGATGTCGGCGGTCTCGCTCATCTCGACCATGAACGTGCTCTGCCCCGCGCCCAGCCGGTCGGCCGCGCCCACGCGGGTGAACAACCGGTCGACGAGCCCGAGCGTCGCCTTCTCGGCCGGCACCCACGAGCCGCAGTGCGCGAGCAGCACCACGAGCGCGATCTGCCGCAGGTACGTGCTCTTGCCGCCCATGTTCGGGCCGGTCAGCAGCAGGATCTGCCGGCTCGCCGCGTCCAGCCGCACGTCGTTCGGCACGAACTCGCCGCGCGGCAGCAACCGCTCCACCACCGGGTGGCGCGCGCCCTCGACCACGAGCCGGTCCGAGTCCTCCATCTCCGGCCGCACCCAGCCGTAGCGCGCCGCGGCCTCGGCCAGCGCGGCCTCGGCGTCGAGCCGCGCGAGCGCGTCGGCCGCCGTCTGGATGCGCGCCACGAACGTGGCGGCGAACTCGCGCAGCTCCACGAACCGCTCGTGCTCGCGGGCGCGCAGCTTGTCCTCGGCGCCCAGCACTTCGCTCTCGCGCGCCTTGAGCGCCGGCGTCACGTAGCGCTCGGCGGTGGTGATCG
>JBGAOB010000194.1:0-9509 GCA_044222045.1 Candidatus Eiseniibacteriota bacterium | reverse complement strand
CGCGATCGCGGAAGGCCTCGCGCAGCGCATCGTCACGGGCCAGGTGCCCGAGAGTCTCAAGAACAAGCGCATCGTGACGCTCGACCTCGCGGCCGTCGTCGCGGGCACGAAGTATCGCGGGCAGTTCGAGGAGCGGCTCAAGACCGTGATGAACGAGATCCGGGAGTCCAAGGACACCGTGATCTTCATCGACGAGCTGCACACGATCGTCGGCGCCGGTGGCGCCGAGGGCGCGATCGACGCGTCGAACATGCTGAAGCCGGCGCTCGCGCGCGGCGAACTGCAGTGCATCGGCGCGACCACGTTGGACGAGTACCGCAAGTACATCGAGAAGGACGGCGCGCTCGAGCGGCGCTTCCAGCCCGTGATGGTGGACCAGCCGTCGATCGACGACACGATCCAGATCCTGATGGGGCTGCGCGACAAGTACGAGGCGCACCACGGCGTCAAGATCACCGACGGCGCGATCGTGCAGGCCGTGAAGCTCGCGGACCGCTACATGAACGACCGCTTCTTCCCGGACAAGGCGATCGACGTGATCGACGAGGCCTGTGCGCGCTCGCGGCTGTCCGTGAGCACGGTGCCGAGCGAGATCCACGAGCTCGAGAAGAAGCTCGAGGAGGTCGTCAAGGAGAAGGAGGCGGCGATCCGCGGCCAGGAGTACGAGAAGGCCGCGCGCCTGCGCGACAAGGAAAAGGAGCTGCGCGCCCGCCGCAACGAGCTGAAGAAGAACTGGTCGGAGTCCACGCGCGGCAAGGACGTGCAGGTGGACGAAGACCAGATCGCCGCGGTGCTCAGCATCATGACGGGCATCCCGGTGGTGAAGCTGGCGGCCGAGGAGAGCCAGAAGCTGCTCAAGATGGAGGAGGAGCTCAAGCGTCGCGTGGTCGGGCAGGACGAGGCGGTCAGCGCCGTGTCGCGTGCCGTGCGCCGCAACCGCGTGGGACTTCGCGATCCGAAGCGCCCGATCGGTTCGTTCGTCTTCCTGGGGCCCACGGGCGTCGGCAAGACCGAGCTCGCGCGCGCGCTCGCCGCGTACCTGTTCGACAGCGAGGACGCGCTCATCCGCATCGACATGTCGGAGTACATGGAGAAGTTCTCCGTGTCGCGCCTCGTGGGCGCGCCTCCGGGCTACGTCGGTTACGAAGAGGGCGGCCAGCTCACCGAGAAGGTGCGCCGCAAGCCGTACTCGGTGGTGCTGCTCGACGAGATCGAAAAGGCGCATCCGGACGTGTTCAACGTCCTGCTGCAGGTGCTCGACGACGGCGTGCTGACCGACAGCTCGCGCCGGCGGTTGGACTTCAAGAACACCGTCATCATCATGACGTCGAACCTCGGCGGCCGGCAGATCGTGTCGGGCGGCCGTGGCCTCGGCTTCAAGCAGGGCGACGCGGCGGCGCAGTTCAGCGCCATCAAGACCACGGTGCAGGACGAGCTGAAGAAGGCGTTCAACCCCGAGTTCCTGAACCGCATCGACGACGTGATCGTGTTCCACGCGCTGACGCGTGACGACATGAAGATGATCGTCGAGATCCTGCTGGGCCAGTTCCGCGGCCGGCTGCGGACGCAGGGCATCGAGCTGGAGCTGTCGCAGGAGGCCGTCGACCTGCTCATCGACAAGGGCTTCGATCCGGCGCTCGGCGCCCGTCCGCTGAAGCGGGCGATCCAGCGTCTGCTCGAGGACCCGTTCGCCGAGTTCATCCTGCGCGGGCAGTTCCCGCAGGGCGCCGCGGTGAAGGTGACCCGGAAGGACGACCAGCTGGACTTCGCGGCGACCGCGGCCACGCCGGCCGGGGCGCCGGTCGCGACGTCCTGACCGAAACTCCACAAGTTTCGAGTGCACCGCCGGGGGCGCGAGCCGCCGGCGGTTCCTTTTCGGGGCATGGGTCGTACCCGGCGGGAGCAGGGGCCGGCCGGGCGGGGTAGGAAGGGCCGCGCCCCGAGGCCGTTCGGGTGGACATTCCCGGACGGCTGTCTATCATGGGCGCGCGACTCCCCAACAGTGGCGGCCACTCCGCCCAACTCGCGCGCGCACGGACGCGCCGGCGCGGGTGCGTGGCCCTGCCGGGCGCCCTGCCCGCGGCCTGGAGAAACCCGAGTGTCCTTGTCCGATCGAGTGCATGCGGCCCCCGTGGCCGCGTTGGTCCTCACGCTGGTGATGTTCGTGTCCGCGCTGCCGTTCGCCCCCCGGGCCCATGCCCAGGCGGCGCCCGACAGCGTCGCCGCCCCGGACCTGGTGGTGGGGCAGATCCACGTGACGGGCAACTCGAACGTCGACAGCGCGCGCGTCGTGCGCACGGTCGAGGTGTCGCCCGGTCAGCCGTTCAACATGGACGCGATCCGCCGCGGCACCCGCAAGCTCGTGGGGCTGGGGCTGTTCAGCGACGTGAAGGTGCTGCGCCGGCGCACGGGCATGACCGTCGACCTGACGATCGTGGTCAGCGAGCGCGCGCGCCTCGCCACCGTGGGGTACACGGGCAACAAGAAGCGCGAGGACTCCGACCTCGACAAGAAGATCTTCCTGCGCCGCGGCGAGGTGTACTCGGCCACCGCGGTGCAGACGCAGGTGGACTCGCTGCTCTTCTACTACCGCGAGGAGGGTTTTCCGCGCGCGAAGATCGAGAGCAAGGTGGACAGCGTCGCCGGGCGCAACGAGGTGAACGTCCAGTTCGTGATCGACGAGGGCGAGAAGCTCCGCATCACGGCGGTGCGGTTCGAGGGCGCTGAGGCGATCCCGACGGCGAAGCTGCGCAAGGCGCTGAAGACGAAGCCGAAGGGCTTCTTCGGCGGCGGCCAGTTCAAGGACGAGGCGTTCCCCGAGGACCGCGAGCGGCTCGAGGCGTACTACCGCAGCCACGGCTACCGCGACGCGCGCGTCACCGACATCCACGTGGAGCCGGGCAAGGAACCGCGCAAGGTGACGCTGGTCGCGAAGGTGGAAGAGGGCGCGTTCCACCGCATCGGCGCGGTCTCGTGGTCGGGCAGCAAGGCCGTGGACAGCACGGCGCTCGCTCGCCTGTGGCGCGTGAAGCCCGGCGAACGCTACGACGCCAGCCGCATCGAGCGCGTGAAGGGGCTCGCGTACGGCGAGTACGCCGAGCACGGATACCTGTACGTGAACGTGGAGAGCGACGAGACCGTGCGTGACTCCACGGTGGACGTGACCTACGCCGTCACCGAAGGCTCGCCCTCGCACGTGCGGCGCGTGAACATCGTGGGCAACAAGGGCACGCGCGAGAAGGTGATCCGCCGCGAGATCGACCTGCACGAGGGCGACCTGTTCCGCCGGTCCGCGCTCATGCGTACGCAGGACGACCTGCGTCGCCTCGGCCTGTTCGAGGAGGTCACGCCCGACTTCACCGCGGCCGAGAGCACGGACGTCGACATCCAGCTGAAGGTGAAGGAGAAGCAGGTGGGTACGGCGTCGGCCGGCGCGGGCTACACCGGCGACGCGGGCCTCACCGGCTTCCTCGAGCTCGGTCACAACAACGTGCTCGGCAACGGCCAGGCGCTGCAGCTTCACCTGGAGCGCGGCAGCCGCCGCGAGGACTACTCGCTCAGCTTCACCGAGCCGTGGTTCCGCGACACGCCCACGCTGCTCGGCATCTCGGCCTACAACACGCAGCGCTACCGCGACCTGTCGTCCACCACGAGCCTCGCGGACAACTACGACGAGCGCCGCGCCGGCGGTTCGCTGCGCGTGGGCCGGCCGCTGCCCTGGCCGGACTACTCGCGCGGGTCGATCGCGTACAGCCTCGAGGGCGTGCGGCTCGACAACCTCGAGCTTACGTTCGGCACGAAGGTCGTGGGCGGCCAGACCGTGAACGACACCACGTCGGTGCAGCGCGAACTCATCCGCCTGTCGCAGAAGAGCCGCCTCACGAGCACGTTCGAGACGAACTTCGTCCGCAACAGCACGGACAACGCGTTCTATCCCACGCGCGGCACGCGCCTGACCGTGAACGAGGAGTTCGCGGGCGGCCCGTTCGGCGGCGAGGTGAGCTTCATCAAGCACCGCTGGGAAGGGCGCGTGTACCTGCCGTCGGTGTTGAAGCCGGTCACCACGATGCTGCGCTACCGCATCGGCGTGCTCGGCAGCTACACCGTGAGCAACTGGCAGCGCAGCGAGGTGCCGAACTACGAGACGTTCCGCCTCGGTGGCGGCAACACGATGGACCCGCTGCGCGGCTACGAGGACTACCAGGTCGTGCCGGGCAAGTTCATCGTCACGATCGTGCAGCAGACGAAGACGATCGCGAACATCGACTCGGTCACCACGCCGGGACGACGCGACACCACGTACAACATCGTGGAGACCGGCCGCTACAAGCAGCGCTATCCGGGCGGCAAGTACCTGGAGCTCTTCACGATGGAGCAGCAGTTCCCGATTGTGGCTCCGCTCCGGGGTGTGTTTTTCTTGGATGCCGGAAACGTCTGGGACCTGCGCCGGGAGATCAAGCCGTTCCAGCTCAAGGTGGGTGCGGGGCTCGGGTTCCGCATGGAGATCCCGCTGCTCGGCAACATCGGGTTCGACTACGGCTACGGTTTCAACCGTGACGACGGGGCGAAGTGGCAGGGCCACTTCCTGCTCGGCAACGTGAACTTCTAGCGAGGCTTCGATGCGCCACTTCCCACGCCTCGGGCGGATCGCCGCCCTCGCACTCGCCGCGACGCTCGCGGGCGGACTCCTCGCCCCGGCGCGCGCGGAGTTGCGTGTCGGCTACATCGACTCGAACCGCATCTTCTCGGAGTGCACCGCGGCACGCGAGGCGCAGCAGCGCTTCGACCGCCAGGTGCAGGGCTGGCGTGACGAGGCCGCCGAGAAGGAGCGCGCCGTGAGCACGCTCCGGCAGGAGGTGCGCGACCAGTCGCCGATCCTGTCGGCGCTGAAACGCCAGGAGAAGGAGCAGGCGCTCCAGAACGCGATCCGGGACTACGAACAGTTCATCCAGGAGATCTGGGGGCCGAGCGGGCGCGCGCAGCAGGAGAACGACAACGCGACCCGTGACATCGTGAATCAGATCCGCACCGTGGTGGAGAAGCTGGCGGCCGAACGCGGACTCGGGCTCGTGCTCGATGCCTCGGGCGGTTTCATCCTGTACGCCGAGCGCACGATGGACATCACCACGGACGTGGTCACCGAACTGAACACGCGCGCCGCGAACGGCGGACAGCGCTAGGAGGGCCGCAACGTGCCATCGCGCACTCTGGCCGAGTTGGCCGCCGAACTCGGCGCCGATCTCGTGGGCGACGGATCGATCGTCATCCGTGGCGTCGCGGGCATTCGGGAAGCGCAGGCCGGGGACGTCACGTTCCTCGCGAACAGCCGATACGACGGGTACCTCGACACCACGCAGGCATCGGCGGTGATCTGCTCGCGGGACGCCCGCGAGGCGCCGATCCCTCAGATCCGCGTCGACAACCCGTACCTCGCGTTCCAGAAGGTGGTGCGCCAATTCCGCCCGGAGCTCTACCACGCGCTGCCGGGCGTTCACGCGACGGCCGTCGTGTCGCCGGCCGCCACGGTGGGCGAGGGGGCATCGAACGGGGCGTACTGCGTGATCGAAGCGGGCGCGCGCGTGGGCGCGCGCACGGTGCTCATGCCGGGCTGCTACGTCGGCGTGCAGGCGAGCATCGGCGACGACTGCCACTTCTACCCGCGCGTGACGGTGCGCGAGGAGTGCGTGGTCGGCAGCCGCTGCATCCTCCACCCGGGCGTCGTCATCGGCGCCGACGGGTTCGGCTTCGCGCTCGACGGCGGGCGCTACCACAAGGTGCCGCAGGTCGGCATCGTGGTGGTGGGCGACGACGTCGAGATCGGCGCGAACACCACGATCGACCGTGCCACGACCGACGCCACGCGCATCGGCGACGGCACGAAGATCGACAACCTCGTGCAGATCGGCCACAACGTGGTGATCGGCAAGCACTGCATCATCGTGGCGCAGGTCGGCATCTCGGGCAGCACGGAGCTCGAGGACTACGTCGTGCTCGGCGGCCAGGTGGGCGTGATCGGGCACATCAAGCTGGGCAAGGGCGCGCAGGTGGGCGCGCAGAGCGGCGTGTCGAAGTCGGTCCCGCCGGGCATGACCGTGTTCGGCTCGCCCGCGCAGCCGATGCCGCTCGTGAAGCGCCTGAACGCGTACCTGCAGAAGCTGCCCGACCTGTTCGGACGCACGAAGAAGCTCGAGGAGCGGGTGCTGCGGCTCGAGGAGAACGAGAAGGAGGCGCTGCGATGATCAGCCGCATGCAGCGCACGATCCGGCGCCCGGTGGTCATCGAGGGGGTGGGCCTGCACACGGGCGAGAAGGGCCTGATGCGCTTCACGCCGGCCGAGGCCGGCAGCGGCGTGCGCTTCGTGCGCACCGACCTCGCGGGCCATCCCGAGGTGGCGGTGCGCCCCGAGAACGCGCACTTCGATCCGGGCATGGGGCGGCGCACGATCCTGCAGCAGAACGACGTGCAGGTGCACACGATGGAGCACGTGCTCGCCGCGGTGGCGGGGCTCGGCATCGACAACCTGCGCATCGAGGTCAGCACGATGGAGGTGCCCGAGGGCCACGACGGCAGCTCGGCACCCATCGCCCGCGAGCTGATGGCGGCCGGCATCGAAGACCAGGACATGCCGGCGCGCCACATCAAGGTGACGAAACCGGTGTCGTGGTCGAAGAACGGTGTCGAACTGTCGGCGGAGCCGTACCGCGGCTTCAAGATCACCTTCACGATCGAGTACGACCACCCGTTGATCGGCGTGCAGACGCTGTCGCTGGACATCGACCGGGACACGTTCCTGCGCGAGATCGCGCCCGCGCGCACGTTCGTGCTCGAACGCGACCTCGAGGTGCTGCGCCAGGCCGGGTGGATCAAGGGCGGCCGGCTCGAGAGCGCCGTCGTCGTGGGCAAGGACGGGATCCTGAATCCCGACCCGCTGCGCTTCCCGGACGAGTTCGTGCGCCACAAGATCCTGGACCTGATCGGTGACCTGTCGCTGCTCGGGGGCCCGATCCTCGGCCACATCACGGCGAAGCGCTCCGGCCACCAGGGCCACGTGGCGTTCGTGCACCGGCTCAAGCAGTCGCTGCCGTTGCCCGGCCGCCGCGCCGGCGGGCCGCCCGACGAGTGGGACATCACCGCGATCATGGGGCTGCTGCCGCACCGCTACCCGTTCCTGCTCGTGGACCGCATCACGCGGCTCGAGGAGGGGCGCGTGATCGAGGGCATCAAGAACGTCACGATCAACGAGCCCTACTTCAACGGCCACTTCCCGGGCCACCCGGTGATGCCGGCGGTGCTGATCCTGGAAGCCATGGCTCAGGTCGGCGGGCTGCTGATGCTGAACTCGCTCGACGACCCGGGCAACAAGCTCATGTACTTCATGGCGATCGACGGCGCGCGGTTCCGCCGCCCGGTGACGCCCGGCGACCGCCTGCACCTGAAGCTGCAGCTGCTGAAAGCCAAGAACCGCACGTCGCGCCTGCGCGGCGAGGCGTTCGTGGACGGCCAGCTCGTGGCCGAGGCCGAGCTCATGGCGACGGTCGTGGATCGGAACCCGTCATGAGCGTGACGATTCACCCGGCCGCGTTCGTCGACCCGAAGGCCCGGCTCGGCACGGGCGTGGTGGTGGGGCCCGGCGCGGTGATCGGGCCCGACGTGCGCATCGGCGACGGCACGCGTGTCGATGCGCACGCGCTGGTGACGGGCTGGACCACGATCGGCAGCCGCTGCCACCTGCACCACGGCGCGGTGGTGGGCTCGCCGCCGCAGGACCTCAAGTACGACGGCGACCCGAGCTTCCTCGAGGTCGGCGACGACACCGTGATCCGCGAGTACGTCACCGCGAACCTCGCCACCGAGGGCGGCGCGACCACGCGCATCGGGTCGAACTGCCTGCTGATGGCGTACGTCCACGTGGGCCACAACTGCCAGATCGGCGACCGCGTGATCCTCGCGAACGTGACGCAGCTCGGCGGCTACGTGGCGATCGGCGACTGGGCGATCGTCGGCGGCGGCAGCGTGGTGCACCAGTTCACGCGGATCGGCGCGCACGCCATGATCGGCGGCGGCTCGCGCATCGTGCAGGACGTGCCGCCGTACGTGAAGACCGCGGGCAACCCGCCGCGGCTGGGTGGAACGAATGCGATCGGGCTCGAGCGCCGCGGCTTCCCGGCCGACGTGCGCACGGCGATCGACAAGGCCTACCGCATCTTCTTCCGCGGCGGACTCACGGTGTCGCAGGCGGTCACCCGCATCCGCGAGGAGTTCCCGGGGCTGCCCGACGTGGAACTGTTCTCGCGCTTCTGCGAAACCTCGGTGCGCGGCGTCGGACGCTGAAGGTCAGGAGAGGGACCATGGAAGCGATTCGCACGGGTGTCTGGGGCGTCGGCGTGTGGGGCGAGAAGCACGCCCGCGTCTACGCCGCGATTCCCGAGGCGGCGCTGGCCGGCGTCTACGACCAGTCGCCGGACCGCGCCAGGGAAGTGGCGAAGCAGTACGGCGCGCGCGCCTTCGACTCGCCCGAGGAGTTGCTGCGCGAATGCGAGGCCGTCTCGGTGGCGACCCCCACGGTGGCGCACCGGGAGGCCGTCGAGCGGTCCCTGGCCGCGGGCTGCCACGTGCTGGTCGAGAAGCCCATGGCCGTCACGGTCGCGGACTGCGACGCGATGATCGCAGCTGCCGCGCGCGCGGGCCGCGTGCTGCAGGTCGGGCAGGTCGAGCGCTTCAACCCGGCGCTCATGGCGGCACGGCCGTTCCTGCGCGCGCCCAAGTTCATCGAGGGGCACCGCATGGCGGCGTTCCAGCCGCGCTCGCTCGACATCGACGTCGTCGGCGACCTCATGATCCACGACATCGACGCCGTGCTGTACCTGACGGGCCGCACGCCGTCGCAGATCTCGGCGGTCGGCGTCGCGGTGCTCTCGGGCAACGAGGACATCGCGAACGCGCGGCTCGAGTTCGAGGACGGCTGCGTCGCGAACCTGACGGCGAGCCGCGTGTCGGTCGAACGGCTGCGCCGCATCCGCTTCTTCCAGGAGGACGCGTACGTTTCGGTGGACCTGTTCGAGAAGTCCGGCGAAGCGTTCGTGATCAAGGACCCGGGCTCGTTCAAGCCGGGGCAGGCCGATCCGTTCGCGCTGCTCGCGGGCATCGACCGCACGAAGCTCGAGGTGCCGGCCGGCGAGCCGCTCACGTTCGAACTGCAGGCGTTCCTGCGTTCGCTGCGCGGGCAGGGCGAAGGCGCCGCCTCGGCGCGGGCCGGGCGCGACGCGCTGTTCGTGGCCGAGGAAGTGCGCGAGGCGATGCGGCGCCGGGCGCTGCAATGGGCGGGGCGCTGACCCAGCCCGCCGGAGCTCCGCCGCGCCGCATCCTCATCGTGGCCGGGGAGGCGTCCGGCGACCATCACGCGGCCGCGCTCGTGCGCGAGTTGCGCGCGCGCGCCGAGGTGGACGTCCGCGGCGTCGCCGGTCCGCGCATGCGCGCCCAGGGCGTGCAGGCGATCGTGCCGCAGGAGA
>JBGAOB010000193.1:0-10751 GCA_044222045.1 Candidatus Eiseniibacteriota bacterium | reverse complement strand
CCGCTCACGCACCTGTGGACGAGCCGCCGGCCGGAGATGTACGGGCGCGTGGTGAAGCGCTGATCGCCGCGTGACGCCGCCGGGTGCCGGGGCGTTGACGTCGGGTCGGACTCCCGCATGCGACGGCCCGCGGTGCTCCCTCGGCGCGATCGCGGCATCTGCGAACTGGTTCGCGCACACCTGCATGCGCTACTGTTCCGCGTCCCCGAGGCTCCCTGATCAGCCCGCGCGCGGTCGCGCGCGTTCACTATGTCGTCTTCCCTTCGGGAGAGTTCAGCATGTCCGCCGTCGGAACTCGCGAGTCCGAGCTGGCCGCGTTCGTGGATCAGCTGGTCGCCGAGCTCGCACCACTGGAGAAGCGTCACAACGAGGAGTACTGGCTGGCCAACGTCACCGGGGAGGCTCGGCACGAGCAGGAGAGCGCCCGGCTCGACACCCAGATGCGCAAGATCTTCGCCCGCCGCGAGCCCTACCGGAAGCTCCTGGCGCTCGCCGAAGGCGGCCCGCTCACCGACGCGCTGCTGGACCGCCAACTGCGGCTGCTCCTCAATGGCTACCGCGCCAAGCAGATCTCGCCCGAGACGATCGAGAAGACGGTCGCGCTGGAGAAGGCGCTCGAGAGCCGTTTCAACAACCACCGTGCGCAGGTGGGCGGCAAGGCGCTGAGCGACAACCAGATCCTCGAGGTGCTGCGCGAATCGAACGACTCCGCCGAGCGCCGCGCCGCGTGGGAGGGCAGCAAGCAGATCGGCGCCGCGGTGGAAGCCGACCTGCTCGAGCTGGTGCGCGTGCGCAACGAGTCGGCCGTGGAGCTGGGCTTCTCGAACTACTACTCGATGGCGATGGAGCTCGACGAACTCGACGAGCAGGAACTGTTCGAGCTGCTCGACAAGCTCGACGCGGGCACGCGGCCGCTGTGGGAGGCGTACAAGGGCGATCTCGACCGCCGGCTCGCGCAGCGATTCGGGGTGCGCGTGGAGGACCTGCGCCCGTGGCACTACGCGGACCCGTTCTTCCAGGAGGCGCCCGCGGCCGAGATCGACCTCGATCCGTTCTACGCGGGCCGGAACCTCGAGGAACTGACCGAGCGGTTCTTCCGCGCGGTGGGCTTCGAGATCCGCGACCTGCTCGAGCGCTCCGACCTCTACGAGAAGCCCGGCAAGTGCCATCGCGTTCTGCATCTCGGCCGACCGCGGCAACGACGACGTGCGCGTGCTGTGCAACATCCGCCCGAACGAGAAGTGGATGGGCACGATGCTGCACGAAGGGCACCGTGTACGACAAGCACGTGGAACGCTCGCTGCCGTGGCTGCTTCGCGCGCACCTCACATCCCTCCACCAGGCAGCCGCGATGCTGTTCGGCCGCCCGTCGAAGAACGCGGCGTGGATGCGCACGTACGCGCCGAGATCCGGCCGAGCTGGCGCGTACGGCGACGCCGTCTCGCGCGCCGTGCGCGAGCAGCTGCTGGTGCAGACACGCTGGGAGCTGGTGATGATCCACATGGAGCGCGCGCTGTACCGCGACCCGTCGCAGGACCTGCGCGCGCTGTGGTGGACGCTCGCCGAGCGATTCCAGAACGTGAAGCGCCCCAACGCCCGACTGGGCGGCGAAGATCCACTTCAGCGTGGCGCCCGTGTACTACCACAACTACCTGCTCGGCGAGATCCTCGCGTCGCAGCCAGGCGCATCTCCTCGGGCACGTGCTGGGCGCGAGCGCGTGGAGCGCTACGTGGCGAGCCCCGAGGGGCGCGTTCCTCAAGAACGCCCAGCGCCCGGCCGTCAGCTCGCGGCGTGACCTCGTGGAGCACGCCACGGGCAAGCCGCTCGACGCGGACGCGTTCGTGGACGAACTGGCCGGCGGCGCGGCGGTGTGAACGCGCCCGGGGGCCCTCGCGCCGCTCGCGGGGCTGACGGTGCTCGATCTCCTGCGCGTCGCTGGCGCACTGCCCTACGCCGCCTGGACCGTGCTCGCTCGCGCGCGACCTCAGCGCCGAGGTGTGGAAGATCTCGGCGCCCGGGGCTGGGCGACGAGCCGCGCGCGTGGGGCCCGCCGTTCGTGGGCGGCGAGTCGGCTTACTACCTGGAGCGTCAATCGCAACAAGCGATCGGCGGGTGGACTTCCGCGACGAGCGCGCCGTGATCCGCCGCGCCTGCCTCGCCGCCGACGTGGTGGTGGAGAACTTCCCGCCCCGGCACCTCGCGCGTTTCAGGCTGACGCGGCGACGCTGCGACGCGACAAGCCGATCTGGTCGCGTGCTCGATCACCGGCTTCGGGCAGGACGGCCTGTACGCCGCGCTTCCCGGCTACGACGCGCCGTGCTCCAGGGCTTCACGGGCCTGGCAGAACGTGACCGGGGAGGAGACCAGGCCGCCGCTCAAGGCGATGCGGGCGGCCGCGCCGGACGTGCGCACGCCGCGGCCGCCATCCTGGCCGCGCTCGTGGGAGAAACGTTTTCGCGGCCGTGGCGGCTCGCACCTCGACGTGGCGCTGTTCGAAGTGGGCGTGCATTCGCTCGTCAACGGCGCAGCTCCGCGCTCAGCACCGGGCGCCCGCGAGGCGTCACGGCAATGCGCATCCGACGATCGTGCCGTACCAGACCTTCGCGGCGGCCGATGGCCTGATGGTGGTGGCGGTGGGCAACGACGAGCAGTGGCGTCGCCCGTGCACGGCTCGGCGAGCCCGCGCGCGCCGACGAGCCGCGCTGGGGGAAGAATCCCGAGCGCGTGCTGCATCGCACCGAGGTGGTGAGCTGGCTCGCCGGGCGGTTCGGGGCCGCGCCGCGCGCGCTTACTGGCGAAACTGCTGCGCGGCGCGCGTGCCGGCGGGCGCCGTCCGCGACGTGCACGAGGTGATGGCCGATCCGGCGCTGGCCACGCCACGGCGGCGCTCACGCTGGCCGACGTCTCTCGATGCCGTGGAGCATCGACGCCAGACGACCGCCCTGCGCCTCGCGCCACCGGCGCTGGGCAACACACGGGCGAGTTCTTCGAGCGATTCGCCTGACGCCACGAGCTTCGGGGCCTCCGGGGCTCGTCCCGCGCGGAACCGCCCGGTGGGGCGCGTGATGCGGCGCTTGATGCGACGCGTGATGCGGCAGGGGTGCTTCGCCGACGTCGCCGCCCCGCGAGCCCCGGGCACATTGCGCGTGCGAGGGGTGGCCAACCATCCGCTTCCACTCGTACACGTCCGCGTCCCGGCCGAACCGCCAAGGAGCCCCATGTCCGGCACCACTTCGCCCGGGTCCGCGCGGCCTCGACGGCGTCGTCGCGGCGCAGACCCGCATGAGCCACGTCGACGGCCAGAACGGCGTCCTGATCATCGGCGGCTACGAACTGAAGGAACTGGCGGGCAAGGTCACGTTCGAGGAAGCGGCGTCGCTGTTGTGGAAAGGCACGCTGCCCTCGCAGGACGAGTCCGCCACGATCACGCGCGAGATCGCCGCGCTGCGCGCGATTCCCGACGCGGCGATGCAGGCGGTGCGCGAAGCGGCCGCGAAGAAGGCGCCGCCGATCGACGCGCTGCGCATGGCGTGCGCGATGCTGTCGCTCGACGTGAAGAACCCGAACGACATCTCGCTCGACGCCGACGTGGCGAACGCGAAGATGCTGGTGGCGCGCTTCCCCACGATCGTGGCCGCGCACACGCGGCTCGTGGCGGGGCAGGAGCCCATCGCGCCGCGCGCCGACCTGTCGCTGGCGGCGAACTTCCTGTACATGGTCACGGGCAAGGAGCCCGATCCGATCGCCGCGCGCGCGCTGGACACGTACTGGGTCACGGTGATCGACCACGGCATGAACGCGTCCACGTTCACGGGCCGCGTCATCGCGAGCACGCGCTCCGACATGGTGAGCGCGGTCACCGGCGCCATCGGCGCGCTGAAGGGCCCGCTGCACGGCGGCGCGCCGGGCCCGGTGCTCGACATGCTGCTGGACATCAAGACCGCCGCGAACTGCGAGCCGTGGGTGCGCGCGAAGCTCGCCGCGGGCGAACGCATCATGGGATTCGGGCACCGCGTGTACAAGGTGCGCGATCCACGCGCCGAGGTGCTGTCGGCCGTCGCCGAGCAGATGGCCGGCGCGCAGCTCGAGAACCGCGGCCTGTTCGACCTGGCGCGGTCGTGCGAGGCCACCATCATCCGCGTGCTCGACGAGGTGAAGCCGGGCCGCAACCTGCGCACGAACGTGGAGTTCTTCACGGCGCTCGTGCTGCAGTCGATCGGCCTGCAGCCCGCCACGTTCGTGGCGATGTTCGCGTGCGGACGCGTGGCCGGCTGGGCCGCGCACGTGATCGAGCAGCAGCCGAGGATCATCTGATCCGTCCGCAGTCCGAGTACGTCGGGCCGCGCGGGCTCACCGTGAAGCGCTGACGATTCTGGCGGTGGACGCACCGCCGGCCTGCGACGCATCGCTCGCGTCGGCGGGCCGGCGTGTTCCGGGTGGACCGGGCCGTCGGGGGACAGCCCCGGGCGCAGAAGTGTCCCGCGGCGGACAGCGACCGCCGCCAGCGGACGCGCCCGCCCGCGCCTCCGATCGCGCTCGAACCGCACGCATCGCGCGAGGTGGCGGCTGGAAACCCTTGCACGGGCGGCAGTCACAGGGCAGGCTTCCCGACCCGCCGGGGCGCGGCGGGCGCCCGGCCATCCGGGTGAGGGAACTGAACGACTTCTGGACCGTCCATTGCCAAGGACCGGACAGGCGCTGGAAGTCCAGGCGCACGACCCCTGCGAGAGGCCGCTCCCCATGGCCTCGCGCCCGATGCACCCCACCGGGTACGAGGAGTCTTCTGGATGCGAGTGAAACCCATCATCCGCCGCAGTCGCTGGTTGCTCGTGCTGCTCCCCACGCTGGTCGCCATCACGTCCGTCGCCCAGATCGGGCCGCCTCCGCTGACGCCGTTGCCGCCCCCGCCCGTGCCGGCGGGCAATCCCATCACCACGGCGAAGGCGAACCTCGGCAAGGTGCTGTTCTGGGACGAGCAGCTCTCGTCCACGCGCACGGTCGCGTGCGGCTCGTGTCACATGGGGCGCTCGGGCGGCACGGACCCACGGTCCACGCCCGTACAGTCGATCGCCGTGAACCCGGGCAACGACGGTGTGTTCGGCACGCCGGACGACGTCACCGGTTCGCCGGGCGTGCCGCTGAGCGACGGCACCGGCGCGTACCAGCTGTCCGCGACGTTCGGCATGGGCCTGCAGGTCACGCCGCGGCTCGCGAACTCGCACATCAACGCCGCGTACGCGCCGACGCTGTTCTGGGACGGCCGCGCGGACCGCGTGTTCGTGGACCCCGCCACGGGTGACACCGTGCTGCGCAACAACGCCGCGCTCGAGTCGCAGGCCGCGGCGCCGCCCGCGTCGAGCGTCGAAATGGGACACGTCGGCCGCGACTGGAACGACGTCGCGGCGCGCGTGGCCTCGGTGCAGCCGCTGGCGCTCGCCACGTCGGTGCCGGCGGGCCTCGACGCGTGGATCGCGGGCCGCACGTACGCGCAGCTGTTCACGGAGGCGTTCGGCTCCCCGGAGATCACGCCGCGCCGCATCATCCTGGCGATCGCCACGTACGAGCGCACGCTCGTCTCGAACCAGTCGCCGTTCGATTCGCTGATCGCGGGCCAGCCCACCAGCCTCACGCCGCAGGAGCTCGCGGGCTTCACGCTGTTCGGCCAGTTGCCGTGCGCCGGATGCCACGGCGGCGCTTTGATGTCGGACAACCTGTTCCACTACATCGGCGAGAGCCCGGCCGCCGAGGACTCCGGCCGCGCGCACGTCACCGGCCTGCCGCAGAACGTGGGCCAGATGCGCACGCCGAGCCTGCGCAACGTCGGCCTGCGCACGAGCTTCTTCCACGACGGTCGTTTCCAGCGGCTGGAAGACGTGATCGCGTTCTACAACCGCGGTGGCGATTTCAACGCACCCAACAAGCCGCCGGTGATCGCGCCGCTGGGCCTGACGCCGCCGCAGCAGGCGAACCTCGTGGCGTTCCTGCGCCGCGCGACCACCGATCCCCGCGTGGCCAACCAGGTGTTTCCGTTCGACAAGCCCACGCTGTGGAGCGAGGCCGCGCTGGCCCCGGCGGTGCAGGGCACCGGCGTGGCGGGCAGCGGCGGGCTCGTGCCGGCGCCGGTCGGCTACGAGCCGCCCGCAGCGGGCAACCCCGACTTCACGCTGGCGCTGCACGGCGCGCTCGGCGGCGCGAGCGCCGTGCTCGTGGTGGACGCGAACCCGCCGGGCACGCTCGGCGGCATCCCCGCGACGGCGTCGTTCGCGCGCCGCGAGCTGACGCTGTCCGGCGCGGGTGCCGGCCAGGGGCTGGGCTCGGTGGACCTCGCGATTCCGAGCGACCCCGCGCTCTACGGGCAGGTGCTGTACGCGCGGTGGTACGTGAACGACCCGGCCGCACCGGATGGCGTGGCCGCGTCGCCGCTCGTGCGCTTCACCGTGTTCGGCCCGCGCGGCGCGGGGCTGCTCTCGGTGGGCGACACGCCTCGGCTGCCGCGGTTGCTGCAGCTGCACGCGAACGCGCCGAACCCGTTCCGCACGTCGGGCACCACGATCCGCTACGACCTCATGGCGGGCTCGCCGGTGAAGCTGACCGTGTACGACGCGCAGGGCCGCGTGGTGCGCCGCCTTCTGGACGAGCGCGTGCAGCTGGCGGGCAGCTACGCCGTGGCGTGGGACGGACGAGACGACGCAGGCCGGGTCGCGCCGGGCGGCGTGTACTTCTACCGCCTGGACGCCGGCGCGAGCTCGCAGTCGAAGCGGGCGGTGAAGCTCGACTGACGCCGTCGCGGGGCGACTTCCGCGCGTCCCGCACGGGGGGAGCGGGTCGGTCGTTCTCCGGACGCCGGTGCGACTCCGTACCGGCGTCCGGGTTGTTTTCCGATCCGGGCGCCTGTGCGAGACTGCCGCCTCATGTTCCGCGCCCTCGCACTGGCCCTCGGGGCCCTGCTGCTGCTCGCCGCTGGTTCGGCGTACCTCGCCCTGTACCCGCACGTGCCCGACGACCTGGGCGGCGTGGAGAACCTGGACAACGGCGCGCAGAAGCTGCGCATCCCGGTCGGCGAGGACGACCACCTGGACGCGTGGTGGGTGCCCGGGGAACGTCAGGCGCTCGTGGTGTTCTTTCCGGGCTACGCGCGGCGCCACGATCGCGCCTGGCGCTACGCGCAGTTCCTGCGCAAGGACGGCTACGGCGTGCTGGCGGTGGACTTCCGCTCCACGCGCCTGTGGAACCGCAAGCCGACGACGCTCGGCTTCTGGGAAGTGGTGGACGCGCGCGCGGTGCTCGACTGGGTGGCGGCGCAGCCCCGGTGGAAGGGACACCGCGTGGCGGTGTACGGCGAGTCGCTCGGCGGGAGCACGGCGCTCGTCGTGGCGTCCGAACGGCCGGACATCGCGGCGGTGGTGGTGGACTGCCCGTTCTCCACGGGTGACGACGCCGTGCGCGACGCGTTCGCGTGCGTGCTGAAGCTGCCCGCGTGGCCGCTGGCGCCGATCTCGCGGGCGCTCGGCGCGAAGCTCACCGGGCACGACCCGGGCACGCTCGACGCGACCGTGGCCCTGAAGCGCTTCGAGACTCGGCCCGTGCTGCTGGTGCAGAGCACGAAGGCCGACCGGTTCTCGATGCGGCAGGTGGAGGCGCTGAGCGCGGCCTCGCCGGCTGGCGTGCGCGAGTGGCGCGTGGACGACGCCGGGCACAACCAGGCGTGGCTGCTCCACCGCGAGGAATACGAGACGCGTGTGCGCGACTTTCTCGCACCGCGGCTCAAGTCGATGCCGCTGGTGGCCGCGGTGGCCGACTCCAGCTCGCCGATCGAGCGCATGACCCGCGCCGCGCAGCAGGCGGTGACGGCGGGTGCGAAGAAGCTGGGGCAGGCCGTGGAGAAGGCGGCGCGCGACGCCGCCGCGAAGTCCGCCGACGGCGCGGGCAGCGGCGGGGGCCGATGAGCGCGCATGTCCGCATCGGCACGCAGGGCTGGTCGTACGACGACTGGAAGGGCGTGTTCTACCCGCCGGGCTCCAAGCAGGAGGACCGGCTGCCGTTCTACGCCGAGGTCTTCGACACGGTGGAGCTGGACACCACGTTCTACCACGCGCCGAAGGCGACGATCGCGCGCTCGTGGGAGCGCCACACGCCGGACGCGTTTCGATTCGCCGCCAAGGTGCCGCGCGCGATCACGCACGACGCTCAGCTGCGCGAGGTGGGCGAGGAGCTCGAGCGTTTCGTGCGCGCGATGGAACCGCTCGGCGACAAGCTCGGGCCGCTGCTCGTGCAGCTGCCCGCCGAGTTCGTGGGCGACGACGGCGCCCGTGCGGACCTCGACCGTTTCCTCGCCGCGGCCCCGGCGGGCACGCGGCTGGCGGTGGAGTTCCGCCACGCGAGTTGGCACGACCCGGCCACCTGGGACGTCCTGCGCCGCCACGGCGCGGCGGTGGCGTGGACCGAGTGGCGCGAGCTGCCGCGCGTCACGGAGGTGACGACCGACTTCCTGTACCTGCGCTGGCTCGGCGACCGCCGGGAGATCGCGAAGTACGACCGGGTGCAGGTGGACCGCGCGGACAGCTTTCGCGCGTGGGAGGCCGACCTGATGCGCGTGTTCGGCGAAGTGCGCGAGGTGTACGGCTTCTTCAACAACCACTGGGCGGGCCACTCGCCGGCCAGTGCGAACGAGATGAAGCGGCGGCTCGGACTCGCGGTGACCGAGCCCCGCGACTGCTGGCCGCAGGGCGAGCTGTTCGGCTGAGCGGCGTCACGGACGACACGGCGCGCGTCGCGCGGCGGCGGATGGGCGCCGCCGGTGCGGGCGCGCCCGGCCGAGGGGAGACGACAGGATGCGACGACAGGTCGTGGTGGCGCTGTTCGTGGGGATGACGCTGTGCGGGTGCGCGACGCAGGAGGCGCATCGCCGGGCGGACGTTCCGGACTCGGCGCGGTTCGAGGCGATCCTGGACGACGGCCTGCGGACCTACTTCACGATGGCCGAAGGCCATCCCGTGCGGGTGCAGGCCGATCTCCTGCGCCGCGAGCCGATCTGGGTGGGCGACGCGCGGCCCCGTTACTTCGCGTGGGTGATCGTGGCCGAGGAGTCCACCGGCCGCGAACTGCGGAACGGGGCGGTGCGGCTGGCGGGCGCCGACGGGCGGCTCATCGTGACGGACTTCGCGAGTCGCGAGCAGCTCCTGACGGACCCGAACGCCGCCTCCCGCGCGTTTCCGACGCCGGTGGCCCGCGAGATCCTGGACCGCGCCCACCGCTGAGCGGCCCGGCCGCCCGTCCCCGCGGCCCCGGCTCCCCCCGCGGGGACCGGCCCGGCAGAAAAATGCCTGAAGTGCGGGCATCTGCCCGCCGATCCTAGTGGCCGTCCGGATTCCGGACGTTCGCCGGCACCCCTCGCTGGCGCACTCGAGTCCGATTCATTCGTCGAGTTGCAGCGGGGGGAAACCATGACGATTCACGCCGGAGCTTCGCTCACGAGCGACGCCGGGGGCCGCAGCCCTCGCCGCACGAGCGACACCCACGATGATCTTCCGGTCACGCGCCGTGACCGGTTCGCCGGTCGCCGCCAGAGCCTTCACGACCTGCAGCACGTGCTGCTGACGTCCGGCCAGCACGCGCTCGTACTGGGCGAGGGCGGCATCGGTCGCACGTCGCTGCTGAACGTGCTGCCCGCGTGCCTCGACGGACCGCGCCGCGCGGCCGCCGTGACGGCGTTGCCGTCCGACACGCTCGCCACGCTGTGGGGCCGCGCGGCGGCCCTGCTCGGCGTGGATGCGGGCGAGGGCACGTCGTCGGGCGTGGCCTCGACGCTCCGCCGAGTCGCCGCGGGCGAGCCCGTGCTGATCACGGTGGACGACGTGCACCGCGGCTCGTCGGAACTGCGCCGCGACCTCGCGGCGGTCGTGGGCGCGCTCGTGTCGCCGCCCACCCAGGCGACGCTCGTGTTCTCGGCGCTCGGCATGGACGTCGCGGGCTCGTGGCCCGAAGCGTCGCTGCTCGGCAGCGCCGTCGGCACGCACCTGCTGCCGCGGCTGATGCGCGACGAGGTGCAGGAACTGATCGAGGACCTGCTCGCGGAGGCGGGGCTCGACGCCACGCCCGAGGCGATCGCGATGATCACCGACCGCGGTGCGGGTCTGCCGGGCGCCGTGCGCCGGTTGTCCGCGGCATCGGCCAGGGCCACGCGCGCGGCGAACGCGTCCCGCGTGGACGCGCCGCACGTGGAGCAGGCGAGCGCGGACGTGCTCGCGACGACCGACGAAGCGGTGCGCGAGGCCTATGAGCACGCCACGATCCGCGCGCGCCGGGGGATCTTCCCGGAGATCCTGTGGGCGTGTGCGCACACGCCGCGCGAAGGCGACGGCAGCTTCGCCACGCTGGCCGTGCGCGAGACGCTGCAGCGCATGCTCAAGCGCGAGATCCGCGGGCTCACGAACCAGATCAGCGTGCTCGCGGAGGACACGCGAGGCCAGGTGCTCGTGCGCGTGTCGGGCGCTCCGAATCCGCGCTACCGGTTCGCCGATCCGCGGCTGGAGCCGTTCGTGCTGCTGCGAGGGCTCGGCGACCGCGACCTGCCGCAGGTGCCCGCGCACGCGGACGCCGAGGAGAGCTGGCTGCGCGAAGCGGCCTGACCGGTCGATCGGTGCGCTTCGGGGGGAGCGCATCGCTTCGACCATGCACGAACGCGCCGCCGCGGAACATCGCGGCGGCGCGTCGTGTGTCGTGCGGCGGCGGTCAGCGGGCGTCGCCGGGA
>JBGAOB010000192.1:0-13070 GCA_044222045.1 Candidatus Eiseniibacteriota bacterium | reverse complement strand
GGTGCACCTCGAGATCGCCGACGACGGCGCGGGCCTGCCGCTGGACCGCATCCGGGCGCGCGCGCTCGAGCGCGGCCTGGTCACGCCCGAGCAGGCCGCGGGCTGGAGCGAACGCGACTGGCTGGCGCTGGTGTTCCGCCCCGGGTTCTCGACCGCGACGCGCGTCACCAGCGTGTCGGGGCGCGGGGTGGGCATGGACGTGGTGCAGTCGAACATCGAACGCGTCGGCGGCGCCATCGAGCTGGACAGCGAACCGGGCCGGGGCACGCGCGTGCGCCTGCGCATCCCGCTCACGCTCGCGATCCTGCCGGCGCTGATGGTCGAGGACGGCGGCGAGCGCTACGCGGTGCCGCAGATGAACCTCGTCGAAATGGTGCGCGTGAGCGCGCGCGACCTGCCGTCGCGCATCGAGTGGCTGCACGACGCGCCGGTCTACCGGCTGCGCGGCCAGCTCCTGCCGGTCGTGTTCCTGTCGCACGTCGTGCGCGGCGTGCCGCCGCGCGAAGCGACCGGCCGCGGGCTGGTGGTGCTGCGGGCCGACGGCCGCACGTTCGGGCTCGTGGTGGGCGCGGTGCACGACACCGAGGAGATCGTGGTCAAGCCGCTCTCCGACCGGCTGCGCGCGCTCGACCTGTTCGCGGGCGCCACGCTGCTCGGCGACGGGCGGGTGTCGCTCATCCTCGACGTGCCGGCGCTCGCACGCCGCGCCGCGGTGCGCGGCGAGAGCGTCGGAACGGCGGCGCGCACCGAACGCGCGGCGGGCCGCGGCGTGCTGCTGGTGGACCTGTGCGGCGGCGGGCGCGCCGCGGTGCCGCTCGACGGCATCGCCCGCATCGACGAGCTGCCCGGCGAGGCGTTCGAGCCGCGCGGGCACCGCGCCTCCGCGCGCTGGCGCGACGAAGTGCTGCCCGTGGCCCCGCTCGCACCCGCGGGCGACGCCACGATGCACGCGCTCGAACCGGGCCGGCTCTACCCCGTCATCGTCGGCCAGCAGGACGGCGTGCGCTTCGGCTGGGTCGTCGAGGCGATCGCCGACGTGATCACGCTCGACCACGTGCCCTCCGCCGGCGAGGCGGCGCTGCTCGCCGGGCGCGTCACCGAGATCGCCGAACTGTCCGCGCGCTTCGCCTCCGCGTTCGCGCCGCCGCTCACCTCCGCCCGGGAGGCCGCGTGAGCGCCGCCGCGCAGGCGCCGGTCACGACCGGCTGGTGCACGTTCACGGTGGCGGGACGCCGCTGCGGCATCGAGGTCACGCGCGTGCAGGAAGTCCTGCGCGCGGCCGCGATCACGCCGCTGCCGCTGGCGCCGCCCGCGGTGCGCGGCCTGCTCAACCTGCGCGGGCGCATCGTGCCCGCGGTGGACCTGCGCCACGTGCTGGACCTGCCGCCCGCCGAGGCGGGCGCGAGCGCCGGCCACCTGATCGTCTTCGACGGCGGCTCGCCCGTCAGCCTGGTCGTGGACGCGATCGGCGACGTACCGCGCCGACGGCGCGCGTGGTGCCGGTGCCGCACACGCTCGCCGGCCCGGCTCGCGACCTCGTCGCGGGCACGAGTGCCGCTCGCCGACGGACTGCTGCTCGTGCTCGACCTCGACCGCACGCTCGACCGCGCGTTCGCCGCACCCGACGCTTCTCGCACCCCGGCGCGACCCGCGGCCGGCCAGGCGTGACTCATGACTGGACCGTCCGCCGGCGCCTCAACACGCTCGGCCTGCTCAGCACCGCCCTCATCCTGTTCGGCGGCGCGGTGTGCTGGCTGGGCCTCGACCACGCCGCCCGCACCGCGCGCACGCTCGCCGCGGACGGGCTGGCGCTGCATCACCACCTCGAGGTCGTGCGCGCGCAGGGCGACGTGCGCGCCGACGTGCTCGCGGCCGTCGCGGCGCCCGGCGCTGCGCGCGAAACGCCACCACCGCTGGTGATGCGCGCAGCGCAAGGACCGCGCGCCCGCATCGACCTGTTTCTGCCACCGCACGCTCGAACTGGCGACGCCGCGGTCGAAACCGCGCCAGGGCACCATGGAGTTCGACCTGCGTGCGGCGACCATCCCGGCGCGGCCGCGCTCGAACTGGCGATCGCCGAAGGCCTGGGCAACGGCGGCGGCGAGTTCGAGGCCAGCGCCCACGCCTTGCTCGCGGCGAACCAGGCCGCGGTCGCATTCCCGGCCTGCGCGACCAGGTCCTGGACGGCGGCGGCGAGCGGCGACATCGGCGTCCGCGCCGCGTGGTTCGCGCTGCTGCTGCGCTGCTCGTCGCGCGACGCGCTGCTCGTCGCCTCGCAGGCGATCCGCCAACCTCGATCGCACAGGCGCTCCGTACGCGCGGTCGAGTACTCGACGCGCTCTCCAACGGCCAGCTGGACGCGCGCACCGAACCCTGACGCGCGACGACGAGCTGGGCCGCATGGGCCGGGCCATCGTCCGCGCCGCGGCCAGCCTCGGCGCGACCATCTCCGCGATCGCGCGCAACGCCACCGCGGTCGGCAACGCCTCCGAGGAGCTCGCCAGCGTCAGCCAGCAGATGTTCGGCAACGCCCAGGAAGACCTCGAACCAGTCCACGGTCGTCTCCAGCGCCGCCGAGCAGGTGCACGCCAACGTCCGGCTCGTGGCCGCGTCGGCGCAGGAAGTCGGCGCCAGCATCCGTGACGTGGCGCGCAACGCCCACGAGGCGGCGGGCGTCGCGCGCACGGCCGCCGAGGTCGCGGGGCTCGCCAACACCACCGTGCTGCAGCTGGGCGAGAGCACCGGCCAGATCGAGAGCGTGCTCGAGGTGATCACCTCGATCGCCGAGCAGACCAACATCCTGGCGCTCAACGCCGAGATCGAAGCGGCGCGCGCGGGCGACGCGGGCAAGGGCTTCGCCGTGGTCGCCAACGAGGTCAAGGAACTGGCGCGCGAGACCGCGCGCGCGACCGAGGACATCAACCGCCGCATCGACGCGATCCGCGCCGACAGCCACGAAGCCATGAACACGATCGCCGAGATCGTCTCGATCATCGGCCGCATCAGCGCCACGCAGACGACGATCGCGACCGCGGTCGAACAGCAGAGCGCGGCGACCGCCGAGATCACGCGCAGCATGAGCGAGGCCTCGCGCGGCACCGCCGAGATCGCCGAGACGATCGGCGCGGTGGCGCGCTCGACCGAGAGCACCAGCACGGGCGCGCGCGAGACCCAGCGCGCGGCCAACGAACTGGCCATGATGGCCGCCGAACTGCAGCGGCTGGTGAACGCGTTCCGCGGTCACTCGCCCGCGCGCACGGCCGAAGCCCCGCGCGCCGAGATCCTGCCGTTGCGGAGGGCCGCCTGATGCCGCGCCCGACGCTCCGCGACCTGCCGCTCGACCGGCACCTGCTCATCCTCGCGGCCGTGCCCGCCCTGCTCGCGGGCGCGTTCGGCGCGTGGATGGTGCTCGACCTCACGCACGACCCGCGGCCCGCCGCGGCGTTCGCGCTCGGCGCCCTCGCGCTGGTGGTGTGCGCGGTGGCCTGGTCGCGCCGCCTGTGGGGCGCGGTCCTGCGCGACCTGCGCTCGCTCACCGGCATGGCCAGCGCCCTGGCCGACGGCCGCCTCGACGTGCGCACGCCCGCCGAGGGCCAAGGCCCGCTCACCGAACTGGCGGTGGCCATGAACCGGCTTCAGGAATCGCTCGTCGCGATCACCGGGCAGCTGCAGCGCCAGTCGCAGGCGCTGGCGCGCGCGTCCGAGGAGATGAGCATCGTCAGCTTCGAGATGAGCACCAACGCCGAGGCCACTTCGAGCCGCGCCGCCGCGCTGTCGGCGAGCGCGCAGGAAGTCAGCGAGAACGTCGGCGCCGTCGCCGTGGCGGTCGAGCAGATGGGCGGCAGCGTGCTCGAGATCTCCAAGAACACCACCGAGGCCGCGCGCGTCGCCGCGCAGGCCGCCGCCGAGGCGCAGGCCACCAGCGGCACCGTGGCGCGGCTCGGCGCCAGCAGCGACACGATCACGGGCGTCGTGCAGACGATCGCCACGATCGCGCGCCAGACCAACCTGCTCGCGCTCAACGCCACCATCGAGGCGGCGCGCGCGGGCGAAGCCGGCAAGGGCTTCGCGGTGGTCGCGCACGAGGTCAAGGAGCTGGCACGCGGCACGCACGCGGCGACCGAGGACGTGGCGCGCACCATCGACAGCGTGCGCGCGGACACCCGGGCCGCCGTCGAGGCCATCGAGCGCATCCGCGGCACGATCACCCAGATCAAGCAGATCTCGGGTTCGATCGCGAGCGCGGTCGACCAGCAGCTCGCGACCACCAGCGAGATCGGCCGCAGCCTCGGGCTGGCGGCAGGTGGCGCGATCGAAATGAGCGACGGCACCGGGCACGTCGCCGAGGCCGCGCAGCAGGCGGCCGCCGGCTCGGCGCGCACGCAGGCCGCCGCCGGCGAACTGGCCCGGCTCGCCACGCACCTGCGCCACCTGACCGAACGCTTCCAGCTCGCGGCCCCGGCGGCCGCGGCTCCCGACCCGCGCGCGGCCGCGCCGCGCGATGCGCAGTCCCACGAACTCCGCCGCGCGGCCTGACGCCGGCTCACCCTCAGGAGACTCCCATGAAGGCCCTGGTCGTCGACGATTCGCGCGCGATGCGCAGCATCATCGGGAAGTACCTCCGCGAGCTCGGCTTCGAGGTGTTCGAAGCGGCGAGCGGCATGCAGGCGCTGGTGGACATCCGCAAGATCGACGGCCTGTCGCTCGTGCTCGTCGACTGGAACATGCCCGAGATGGACGGCTGCGAGTTCCTGCAGCGCGTGCGCACCGAGCCGCAGTTCCACGACGTGCCCATCATGATGGTCACCACCGAGAGCGAGATGGAGCAGGTCGCGATCGCGCTCGAGGCCGGCGCCAACGAGTACCTGATGAAGCCGTTCGACAAGCAGGGGCTGCTCGAGAAGCTGCTGCTGCTGGGCGTCGATCCCGGCCAGCAGGCCGCGTGAGGCACGAAGGCGCCCGCCCATGAACCCCATCAAGGTCCTGCTCGTCGACGACAGCGTCACCGTCCGCCAGCTGCTGGTGGAGGCGCTCGCCGTGGACACCGAGATCCAGGTGGTCGGCACCGCGCCCAACGGCGCGCTGGCGCTGACCATGCTGCCGCGGCTGCAACCCGACGTGGTCGTGCTCGACATCGACATGCCCGTCATGGACGGGCTCGAAGTTCCTGCGCCGCGTCCGGCCGATGTATCCCAAGCTGCCGCTGCTGGTGTTCGCACGTACACCACGCACGGCGCGGCCACCGCGCTGCAGGCGCTGTGGTTCGGCGCCAGCGATTACGTGGCCAAGCCGACCGCGACCGGCTTCGAGGCCGCGGTCGTGCAGGCGCGCCGGAGCTGCTGCCGCGCATCAAGGCGTTCGCGCGCGCGACGACCGCAACACGCCCGGCGTGACGGCGCTGCGCCCGGCGCGTCCCGCGCGCATGCCCGCGCCGCTGCCCACCGCCGCGCGCGTGCCGCCGCGCTGCGAACGTGGTCGCGATCGGCACCTCGACCGGCGGGCCGCGCGCGCTGGCCGACGTGCTCGGCGCGCTGCCCGGCGACTTCCCGGTGCCGGTGCTGGTCGTGCAGCACATGCCGCCGCTGTTCACGCGCCACCTCGCCGACGGGCTGTCGGCGCAGTGCGAGCTGCCCGTGCGCGAAGCCGAGCACGGCGCCGCACTCGAACCGGGCACCGTCTGGATCGCGCCCGGCGACTTCCACCACGGTCGTGCGCGACGGCACCACGCTGCGCGGGCTGGACCAGGGCCCGACCGAGAACGCCTGCCGGCCGTCGGTGAACCCGCTGTTCCGGTCGGTGGCCGAGGTGTTCGGCCCCGGCGCGCTCGGCGTGGTGCTGACCGGCATGGGCCAGGACGGCCTCGACGGCGCGGCGCGCATCCGCGCGCGGCGCGTGGTGATCGCGCAGGACGAAGCCAGCAGCGTCGTCTGGGGGCATGCCCGGTTCGGTCGCGCGCGCCGGGCACGCCGACACGGTGCTGCCGCTCGACCGGATCGCCGAGCGATCCTGGCGCGCGTGCGCGCGCACGGAGGGCGCCGTGCCGCCTGAGACCACTCCCAACGGCCGGCCCGTGCTCACCGCGAGCGACCACGCCATGCTGCGCACGCTGCTGCACCAGCGCGCCGGCATCCGCCTGGACGAGGGCAAGGAGTACTTCGTGGAGATGCGCCTGTGCGCCCTCGCCACCGACGAAGGGTTCGGCTCCCCCGCCGACGTGCTCGAGGTGCTGCGCACGGAGGAGAGCTGGGGCGTGCTGCACCGCCGCGTGGCCGAGGCGCTCGCGATCGCCGAGACGTCGTGGTTCCGCGACGTGCATCCGTTCGACGAGCTGCGCCGCAGCGTGCTGCCGCAGCTCGTGCAGCGCCGCACCGCGCAGCGGGAGCTGCGCCTGTGGAGCGCGGCGTGCGCCACCGGGCAGGAGCCCTACTCCATCGCCATGCTGCTGCGCGAGCACTTCCCGCAGCTCGTGTCGTGGCGCGTGCACCTGCTGGCCAGCGACTTCTCGACCACGGTGCTGCGGCGCGCGCGCGAGGCGGTGTACAGCCAGATCGAGGTCAACCGCGGCCTGCCCGCGCCCATGCTGGTCAAGTGGTTCCGCAAGGACGGCCTCGACTGGCGGCTGCGCGACGACGTGCGCAACGCCGTCGAGTTCCGCGAGATCAACCTGACCGCGCCGTGGCCCACGCTGCCCAAGCAGGACGTCGTGCTGCTGCGCAACGTGCTGCTCTACTTCGACTCGCCGACGCGGCGCTCCGTGCTGCGCCACGTGCGGCAGTTGCTCGCCCCCGACGGCCTGCTGTTCCTGGGCGGTGGCGAGACCACGCTGACGATGGACGATTCGTTCGAACCGGTGACCTTCGGGCGCACCGTGGCCTACAAGCCGCGGCCCGGCGCCGACTGACGAAAGCGAGGTGACGCGATGGACCACGACACGATTCCCATGCCCGAGTGGGTGCAGTCCTTCCGGGAGGCCGCGGAGGAGTTCGCGCGCGGCTCGCTGCGGTTCGACCACCGCGCCGCGGTGGACGCGGACGAGCGCGCGCGTCCCGGCGCGTACATCGCGATCCTCTCGGACCACAACTCGGTGCACCTCGGGCTGACCGCCTCGCCGGCCGGCCTGCAGGCGCTCGCGCGCGGCCTGCTCGGGCTGCGCGCCGACGAACCGTTGGCGGAGCGCGACGTGACCGACGGCGTCTGCGAGCTGATGAACATCGTGGCCGGCAAGGTGAAGTCGCACCTGAGCGGCCGCGACGGCCAGCTGCGGCTCGGCCTGCCCATGCACCTCACGAGCCCGATCACCGCCGGCCCCGGCATGGAGTGCGCGAGCACCGAGGTCCGTCTCGGCCCGGTGCCGTGCCGCCTGAGCGTGTACCGCCGCGCCCGCGAGGCCCGCAAGGCGGCGTAGCCGCGCGTTCGTACGCCGCGCCCCGCGAAGTCGTATGGTCCGCCCGTCCGAAGGGACGGGAGGCAGCCATGCGGCACCGGTCGGCGACGTGGGTGGAGTGCGGCAAGCGGGTGCGCGCGGTGTTGCTCGAGGAGTGGGATCCCATCGGCGCGGGCGTCCGCGACGAGGCGAGCGACGAGTACGACGGCTACGCGCTGCGCATCATCGGCCTGCTCGTGCGCAAGGCGCCCGCGCAGGCGCTCGCCGACTTCCTGTGGCACACCGAGACCGCCACGCTCGGCCTGCCCGGCGACCGCGAGCGCGTCACGCGCGTGGCCGGCCGCCTCGCGACGATCCCCGCCGAGGTCGAGCGCGAGCAGGACGCGTGACCCGCCCCGCTTGCCGCGCGCCCCGCGCCGCGACCATAGTCCCCGCGACCGCCGTGCCCATCCCGCCGCCCGCCGAGGACTCCGCGCCCGGCAGGACCGTGAAACCGAGAGAGACGCCTCCATGACAGCGCCACCGGCCCGTTCGACACCGCGCCCGGCATCACCGTGACCTGGACAAGGTGTTCCACGGCGACCTCGACGCCACCAGCCAGGGCGAATGCTCGCCATGGGCAGTCATTCGGCCGTCGCGCTGCCTGCGGCACGCTGCCGCAGGTGTTCGACGTGCGCCGGCGCCGCTGGTCGTGAACGTCGCCCGACTCCGGCACCGGCGAGCATCCTGGACGAGGTCGTGGCGGCGGTCGATTACACGCTGCCCGACACCGTCGGAGGAAACAGAGGGAACGGTCTATCCTGGAAGTGAACTTCGTCGGTTCGACGTCGACAACGTGCGCCGCGCGATGGCCGCGTGGCCACGCCGCTGGCGCCGTCAGCGGCGCTGCGCACGATGTGGGTGCACATGTACTTCCTGCCCGCCAACGACTACGCCGAGAACGAGCGCACGACCGACACCGACTTTCCGGTGATCGTGCGCGTGCTCGAGGCCGAGCCGCCGCAGGGCGACGTCCGCGGCGGAGGCCGCGACGCTGACCGAGGCGATCGCGGCTACCTGCGGCCGGCCGATCGAAAACGTGCACCTGATCTACGAGCCCCTGGCCGCGGCCGCGGCCGCGTTCGGCGGCACGCTGTGACGTAACCGCGCGAAGCGCCGTGAGCACCGACACTCTCGCCCGGGGCACGCCGCGCGCGCATGAAGCGTTCGTTGAAGACCTGTTCCGCCTCGAAGCTACAGCGCCCGGCAGCGGAGCCGCAGGCTGTCCGCGCACGTGCGCCCGCCGCGCGCACCCAGTCCGCCAGCACGCGCTTCATGACCAGGGCCGCATCGCGCGACGGCAACTGCGAAGCGAGCAACGCCTTGCCTCGCGCAGCAGGTCATGCCCTGATCCAGAGTCATCCGCACCCTCGAACTGGCTCCGGCGCCAGCGGCTCACCGAGAAGGCGCCGGCGGAGCGACCGCCGCGGGTGGCGCTGAAGGCGCCGCCACCGGCGCGCCAACCGGCCCCACGACTTCGCGCGAATCCCGACACCGAAGGAGCAATCCGCTCCAGGAGCCAGGTCCTGTGCATCGTCTTCGCCAACGGCGAGAGCCGCGACCACAACTCGTGATCGCGACGATGGAGGTCGGCACATCCGGCCGTGGCGAGCAGCGCGCCACGAGGAGTTCGACGTCCGCCTTGCCGCCGGCGCCGCGCTCGGGGCGGCGCCGCGCACGACGTGGTGCACATGCACTTCCTGCCCGCCAACGACTACGCCGAGAACGAGCGCACGACCGACACCGACTTTCCGGTGATCGGGGCAGCGTGTTCAGGCCGAGCCGCCGCAGGGCGACGCGCTCGCGGCGAGGCCATACGCTGACCGAGGCGATCGCGGGCGCCTGCGGTCGGCCGATCGAGAACGTGCACCTGATCTACGAGCTCGCCGGCTGCGGCCGCGTGCAGCAATTCGAGCGCCCGCCAAGCGAGCGAAGCGATGCGCCCCGAGCCGCCCCGCGCGCCACGCGCCCCGCGAAAGCCGCCCCCCGCAACCCCATTGCCTCCCGCCATGTCGCGATTGCAAACCGCCACTCGGGCCTAAAGCCCCAGCCGGCCACCCGCCGATACCGCGAGCGAGGCATCCGACCCGTGGCTTACGGCCCCTCAGCCTGAGCGTCGGGTGACGCATCCCGCCACCACCCTCCTTCGCGACACACCCGGAGCCTCGAAGCGAATCGTCGTGCGCGGCGCCAGTGCGCCGGGCGGCGAGTCGCGTTCGTTCCCCTCGGACCCACCAGGGAGGTTCCGGCGATGTTCCGTTCCCTCAAGCGCAACCTCGCGTTCGCGCTCGCGCTCGTGGCGGTCTCCGCCCCGGCGCTCGCGTTCGCGGAAGGCGACGTCCACGTCGCGCTCACCGCGCAGCGTGTGACCGTCTCCGGCGGCAAGGAAGTCTTCTCGACCGCCGACAAGTCCCGCCCCGGCGACGTCATCGAGTACCGCGCCGTCTACCGCAACGACGGCAAGACCGCGGTGCGCGACCTGTACGCCACGCTGCCGGTGCCCGGCGGCCTCGAGTACCTGCCGAAGACCGCGGCGCCCGCCGTCGTCCTCGCCAGCACCGACGGCTCGTCGTTCGCCCCCGTCCCGCTGCTCCGCAAGGAGCGCACGGCCGACGGTCGCGAGGTCGTTCGGGAGGTCCCCCTCTCCGAATACCGCGCGCTCCGCTGGCCCGTCGGGACGCTCGCGGCGAAGGAGTCGCGCACGGTGCGCGCGCGCATGCGCGTCGCGCCGCTCGCCAGCGTCGCCGCCGTCACGCGCTGACCGTTCCGGACGTTCCGGAATCACCCCGCGACGACCGCCCGTCCTCGCGCGCCCCACGCGCGTGAAGCACGGCGCTCGCGGCCGACCCATACGTGAATCACGCAGCCCACACACCAACCCCTCGGAGTGTGCACATGAACACCCAGACCAAGGCCGGTCTCGGCCGGCGGTTCCTGGTTCGCCTCGGCGCGTTCGCGATGCTGCTCGTCGCGCTCGTGCTGCTCGTGGCGGCCACGGCGCACGCCGCGCCGCCGGCGGGAACGCCGATCGGCAACACCGCGAGCGCCACGTACGTGGACGCCGCGTCGCAGACGCACACGGTCACGTCGAATCCCGTGACCACGGTCGTGCAGCAGGTGGCGAGCTTCACGCTCACCGCCAACGGCACGCGCACCGCGGCGCCCGGCGGCTCGGTCGCCTTCCCGCACGTCCTGACCAACACGGGCAACGGCACCGACGCGTTCCCGCTCACGGTCGCCAACCTCGGCGGTGACGACTTCGACCTCACCGGGCTGGCGCTGTACGCGGACGCCGACGCCAACGGCGTGGCCGACAACTTCACGCCGCTCGCCACCACCGGTCCCCTCGCGGCCGGCGCGCAGTTCCACTTCGTGCTCATGGGCTCGGTGCCCGGCACGCAGGTGGCCGCCGACGTCGCGCGCGCGCGCGTCTCGGCGCTCAGCGCGTTCGACAACGCGCAGACCGCGTTCAACGACGACCAGGTCACGGTCACGGGCAACGCCGTGCTCGCGGTGACCAAGTCGATCAACCAGAACAACGGCGCCTCGCCGAGCGGTCCGTACACCTACACCCTGGCCTACCAGAACTCGGGCAACGCGACGGCCACCGGCCTGCGCCTGACCGACGTGATCCCGGCCGGCATGACGTACGTGCCCGGCAGCGCGCGCTGGAGCGCCACGGGTGCGACGCCGCTCACCGACGCCGACTCGACCGACGCGCAGGGCGTCGCACCGGGCACCGTGCGCTTCGACTTCAACGTCGCCACGGGCGGCGCGGTCACCGCGCAGCTCGCGCAGGTCGCGCCCGGCACGTCGGGCAGCGTGACCTTCCAGGTCATGGTCAACCCCGGCCTCGCGCCGCAGGTGATCGACAACTCGGCGCGCTTCGCCTACAACGACGGCGCCGCCAACGTCGGGCCGTTCTTCACCAACCTGGCGTCGTTCACCGTGAACCAGGCCGTCAGCCTGACGTTCGCGGGCCAGACCGTGCCGAGCGCGCTGCAGGGCTCGGTGGTCGTGTTCACCAACACGCTCACCAACACCGGCAACGGCTCCGACGTGTTCGACATCACCGTCAACATGGGCTCGTTCCCGGCCGGCAGCTCGGCCACGCTCTACCAGAGCGGCGGCGCGGCGCTGCTGTCGGACTCGAACGGCAACGGCATCCCCGACACCGGCCCCGTGGCCGCGGGCGCGACGTACGACGTCGTGCTGCGCGTGCAGCTGCCGACCGGCGTCGCCGGCGGTCCGTACTCGCTGACCAAGACCGCCACGTCGTGGTCCAACCCGCTCGTCTCGGCGGTCGCCACCGACGTGCTGTCGAACATCGTCGCCAACTCCGTCGACGTCACGAACGACGCACCGCTGCCGGGCGCGCCGGGCGCCGGCGCCGGTCCCGAGGCCGCGTTCGTCATCCGCAACACGGCCAACCCGGGCACCACGTCGCGCTTCACGCTGTACGTGAACAACACCAGCGGCCAGAACGACAACTTCGACCTCGCGGCGAGCACGAACAGCACGTTCGCGGCGATCACGCTCCCGGCCGGCTGGTCGGTCACGTTCCGCAACGCGTCCAACTCGGTCATCACCAACACCGGCGTGCTCGCGGCGGGCGCTTCGACGCTCGTGTACGCCGACGTCGACGTGCCGGCGGGCGCCGCGGCCGCCGACGTGGACCTGTACTTCCGTGCGCTGTCGCCGGCGAGCGGCGCGCTCGACCGCATCCACGACCAGGTGCGCGTCAACGTCGTCCGCAGCCTGACGCTGGTGCCGAACAACTCGGCCCAGGTCGCGCCCGGCGGCTTCGTGGTCTACACGCACATGCTCACGAACGCCGGCAACGTCGCCGAAGGCGACGGCGCGGGCAGCTTCGTGGCCCTCACGTCGGGCAACGACCAGGCCGGCTGGAGCTCGGCGCTGTACTGGGACACCAACGGCTCGGGCGTGTTCGACGCCGGTGACGCGCCGATCGCGGACCTGTCCACGGTCGGTGGCCTCGCCCCGGCGGCCAGCGTGCGCCTGTTCGTGCAGGTGTTCGCGCCCGCGGGCGCCCCGCTCGGCCAGCTGAACACCACGACCGTCTCGGCGACGACCTCGAACCTCGCGTACTCCAGCGCGGTCCCGGCGGTCGCCATCGCCACCGACGGCACGACGGTGATCAACGGCCAGCTCACGATCGCCAAGACGCAGTCGATGGACCGTGACTGCAACGGCGCGGCGGACTCCACGTTCACCTCGGCCAATCTCGCCTACGGCGCGATCCCGGGTGCGTGCATCCGCTACCAGATCGTGGTCACGAACATCGGCACGACGCCGGTGACGGGTGTCGTCGTCAACGACGCGACCCCGGCCAACACGTGGTCGTGGAACGCCGCCTCGGCGAGCACCACGGTGGGCACCATCACGGTGCCGGCCGACGGTGCGAGCGGCGCGGTCACCGCGACCGTGGGCGTGCTCGGACCCGGCCAGTCGGCCGTGATCGAGTTCAGCGTCCGCATCGCCTTCCCGTAGCACTCGCAGCACGGGCGGCGCCGGGCACGGAAGCCCGGCGGCCGCTCGCGGGAACCGGCCCGGAAGACGCCGGCTCCCGAGTTCGCCTCGTGGCATCGGGCGAGGACGGCACCCTGGTCCGTCCCGCCCGGTGTCC